>NC_018012.1:4699785-5017071 GCF_000227745.2 Thiocystis violascens DSM 198
TGTCACCAGTCCGGGTTGGCGCGGGATGCCGAACTTGTCGGTATAGGGCGAGCGGATGAAGCCGATGGGCTCGAAGTTCATGGGTAAAGGGATCCGGTGGAGATTCGGTGCGCGGCGCCGATGATCGTATCGTAACGGCTCGACCATCTTCCAATCCGAATGAAGGACATCTGTGTCAAGAAAACGCAAACCACTTCCTCAGGAGCCCGTCGAGGCCGATATCGAATCGCTGACCCACGAGGGCAGGGGACTCGCTCACATCGACGGCAAGGCGGTCTTCGTCGATGGCGCGCTTGCGGGCGAGCGGGTGCGCTTCCGCTACACCCGTCTGCAACGCCGCTTCGATGAGGGAACGGTCGTCGAGGTGCTGCGCGCGGCCCCCGAACGTGTCGAACCGAAGTGCCCGCATTTTGGCGTCTGCGGCGGTTGCAGTCTGCAACACATGGACACGACGGCCCAGATCCGGATGAAACAGGCGAGTCTGGCGGATGTCTTCGCACGCATCGGCAAGGTCGCCCCGGAGCGCTGGCTGGATCCCCTGGTCGCCGGTCATTGGGGCTACCGGCGCAAGGCGCGCCTCGGGGTGCGTCATGTCCTCAAGAAAGGGCGGACCCTGGTCGGCTTTCGTGAGCGCGGCAATGCCTATCTCGCCGATCTGACCCGCTGCGAGGTGCTGCATCCGGCGGTCGGCGAGCGCCTCCGGATCCTCGCCGAGACGGTCGACAGCTTGAGCATCCGCGATCAGGTGCCGCAGATCGAGGTCTCGATGGGCGACGGACCTTGCGTGCTGGTGTTCCGAGCGATGCAGACGCCGAGCGCGGCGGATGTCGAGGCGCTCCTGTCGCTGGCCGGGCGTGAGGGCTTTCATGTCTATCTTCAGGAAGGCGGCGTCGAGACCATCCGTCCTCTGCCGGGCCAAGGCATTGACCTTCACTACAAGCTGCCGCGCCATGAGATCCGGATCGAGTTCCAGCCAAACGATTTCACCCAGGTCAATCTGGAACTGAATCGGCTGATGGTGGATCGCGCGCTCGAACTGCTGGACGTGCAACCGGACGACGCCGTGCTGGATCTGTTCTGCGGACTGGGGAATTTCACCCTGCCGCTGGCGCGTCAGGCAACGTCAGTGGTCGGTGTCGAGGGCGAGGCCGGACTGGTGGCGCGGGCGGAGTCCAACGCGGCGCGCAACGGGATCGGCAACGCGCGGTTTTATACCGCCAATCTCGATGGCGAACTGGATCTTCAGCCCTGGATGCGCGAACGTTTTACCCGCGCGCTGCTGGATCCCCCGCGCAGCGGCGCCTTGCAAGTGCTGGACTGTCTGCCGCGCCTGGGCGTCGAGCGGATTCTCTATGTCTCCTGTAACCCCGCGACCCTGGCGCGGGATGCCGATCGGCTGGTCAATGGACTTGGCTACAAGCTGCGAGCGGCGGGCGTGATGGATATGTTTCCGCATACCGCGCATGTCGAATCCATGGCGCTGTTCGAACGTGAAACCTAAAAAGAGCTGCCAGCTTCCAGCAGCCAGCTTTTTTGAATCAGCAACTTGGCCAATGATTGTCGAATGGGGTGAACGGAAAAATCGCACTCCGTGGCTGACATTGAAGCCGTTCATGGTTCGACAAGCTCACCACGAACGGCTTCAATGTCACCACGAACGGCTTCAATGTCACCACGAACGGTTTCAATGTCACCACGAACGGCTTCAATGTCACCACGAACGGCTTCAATGTCACCACGAACGGCTTCAATGTCACCACGAACGGATGAAACCTGGGTATGAGCTTTTCCGGAAATCGCCTTAAACCGCGCCACCTCCGACAGTTGTATATGCTGCCGAGATTGATCCAATCCAATAACATCGCAAACACGCTGGGCGCGGTTTAAATGGGCACTGAAATCGAACGCAAATTTCTGGTGAAGGACGATTCCTGGCGGGCCAGCGCGGCCGCCGGAACACGTATCCTCCAAGGCTACCTGGCCAGCGACGCAAAAATCACGGTTCGGGTACGCATCCGGGGCGACGCGGCCTTTCTGACCATCAAAGGCGCCACCGCCGGGATCCGGCGATCCGAATTCGAGTATCCGATCCCCGTCGACGACGCCGAGTCCATGCTGTGCGAGATGGCCATCTCGCCGGTGATCGAGAAAATTCGTTACCAGGTTCCGTGCGGGGCGCATGTCTGGGATCTGGACGTCTTCGCTGGCGACAATGCCGGGCTGGTGCTGGCCGAGGTGGAACTGGATACCGAGGAGTCGGTTTTCGAGATGCCGGACTGGGCAGGACAAGAGGTCTCGGACGATCCGCGTTATTACAATGTCAACCTTGCCCGATCCCCCTTCCGTCACTGGTAAGGCGATGGATGGACGCATCCTCGTCGAGCTTGCCCGCCAAACCCTGACGCGATGGGAGGGCGGGCGTGCCGTGGCCCGCTACGCGGTCTCGACTGGGCGCAATGGCGCGGGCGAACGGAACGGCAGCGGCTGTACCCCGCGCGGTCTGCATCGGGTGCGGATGCGCATCGGCGAGGGTTGTCCGGTCGGGACCGTCTTCCGGGGGCGTCGTCCGACGGGCGAGATCCTCGATGACGAACTGGCCGCAGCCTACCCGGAGCGCGACTGGATCCTGACCCGCATCCTCTGGCTCACGGGCTGCGAACCGGGTATCAATCGGGGCGGTTGCGTGGATACGCTGCGCCGCTATATCTACATCCATGGCTGCCCGGATGCGGCGCCGATGGGCGAGCCCTGTTCGCACGGCTGTATCCGGATGCGCAATCGGGATCTGATCGAACTGTTCGATCAGACCCCGATCGGGATGCTGGTGGAGATTCGCAACTGAAGCGAAGGGGTTATTCGGCGTAGCCTCCGCGGCCCGATCCCCGGTTGTCGCGCGCGAAATAGCTGACGCTCCCCATGGGAATGACGGTCACGCCGCCCTCGCTGACATGGAAACGCTGACGATCCCTGGCGGTATCGAACCCGATCCGGTCGCCGGCCTCGATGATGTTGTGGCGGTCCACGATCACCCGGCGCAGCCGCGCCCCGCGGCCGATGCGCACATAGTCCATGACGACGCAATCCTCCAGCACCACGTCCTCCTCGATCACCGTCTCGCGGCGGATGATCGAATTGCTGATTTTGGCGCCCTCGTGGATCATGGTTGCCGCGCCTAGCAGGCTGTTGCGAATCTCGCCGCCGAGAACGCGCGCCACCGGACCCTGATAGCCGCTGGAGTAGACCGGCCAGTCGGGATTGAACATATCGAAGACGGGCTCGTATCCCAGCACATCCTGGTGGGCCTCGAAATAGGCGTCGATGGTTCCCAAATCGCGCCAATAGACCTGCGTCTCGTAGGGCAAGATACCCGGCACCCGGTTGGTGGCGAAGTCGTAGGCGTACAGCCGGTGGGTGCGCAGCAGCCGGGGCAGCACATGCTGACCGAAATCCGTTTCGCCCGCCTCTTGGGTCTCCTTGAGCGCTTTGAGCAGCACATTGGCATCGAAGATGTAGTTCCCCATGGAGGCGAACGCCTGGGTCGGGTCCGCGGGGAGTGGCGTCGGATGGGCCGGTTTTTCCTCGAAAGCCCGCACGCGCCCTTCGGCGTCGGCCGCGATCACGCCAAAGCTCGATGCCTCGCGCAAGGGGACTGGCAGGGCGGCGATGGTGACATCGGCCTTGCGCTCCCGGTGAAACGCGACCATCTGACGAATATCCATCCGGTAGATATGATCCGCGCCAAATACCGCGACCAGATCGGGGCGATGTTCCTCGATCAGATTGATGTTTTGGTTGACCGCGTCCGCCGTGCCCTGGAACCAATGCTCGCCGGTCATCATCTGCGGCGGCACGACCGTGACGAATTGGCTCTGGAGCAGGGGCGAGATGGTCCAGGCCTTGCGGACATGCTCGATCAGCGATTGCGATTTGTACTGCACGAGCAGATAAATGGTCTGAATCTGCGAATTGACCAGATTGCTCAGGACGAAATCGACGATTCGATAGCGGGCGCCGAAGGGAACCGAAGGCTTGGAACGTCCGGTCGTCAGGGGTTGCAGCCTTGAGCCTTGGCCGCCGGCCATGACGAAGGCAATGATTCGTTCGTTTTGCATGAGTCCTCCGCAGGCCCGTCATGAGGGCATTTTCTGTTGTTTGCCTCGATTCCGGCCGACAATCATAAACCTGTCGCCAGAAGGTTTCCCGATTATCGGCGCCTCCTGGAACGCCTCACTCCCAAGAAGTCAAACGATACGACTCCCATTGGCTCCGAGGCACGGCACGGAGAACGGGGATATTTGTTTGCTTCATGCGTCTACAATAGACCCTTTTTCGAGGACGACCGCGATGAGCGACCCCATGAAAAACCTCCCCCGCCGACCGGTGATCCTGATGATTCTGGACGGCTTCGGCGTCAATCCCGCCAAGGCCAACAACGCCGTCGCGCTGGCCAATACACCAAATCTGGATCGCTATTTTTCGAACCACCCGCATACCACCATCCAGGCCTCGGGTCTGGCGGTCGGTCTGCCGGACGGTCAGATGGGCAATTCCGAGGTCGGCCACATGTCGCTCGGCTCCGGCTGCGTGGTGCGTCAGGATCTGGTGTTGATCGACCAGGCAATTACCGATCACAGCTTTTACGAGAACCGCGTGCTGGTCGCCGCCGCCAAGGCCGCCGCGGCCGCTGGCCGGCCGATTCATCTGATGGGTCTGGTGTCGGACGGCGGCGTGCACAGTCATGTCAGCCATCTGGTCGCGCTGATCAAACTCTGTAAGTTCCAGGGCGCGCGTCCCATGGTCCACCTGTTCACCGACGGTCGCGATACCGCCCCGCGTTCGGCGCTCAATTATCTGAACGCCGTCGAAGGCGCGCTGGAGGTTGCGGGCGGCAAGGTTGCCACCGTCTCCGGGCGCTATTACGCCATGGATCGGGACAATCGCTGGGACCGCACCGAATTGGCCTGGCGGGCCATGGTGGATGGCGAGGGAGAGCAGGCAGGCAGCGCGCGCGAGGCGATCCAGGCATCCTATGCCGCCGGGCAGGACGACGAGTTCATCCGTCCCACCATCGTTGCGGGCGGCGAACCGATCCAGGACGGCGATCAAGTGGTTCACATCAATTTCCGCAAGGATCGCCCGCGCCAGTTGGTCATGGCCTTTTTCAAGCCCGATTTCGACCACTTCGACCGGCGTGGCGTGACCGGCGTCAAGGTCACCTGCATGATGGAATATGACGAATGGTTCGGACTGCCCTTCGCCTTCGACCACGACATGCCCAAGACCACGCTCGGACAGATCCTGAGCGACGACGGTCTACCGCAGTTCCACTGCGCCGAGACCGAGAAATACGCCCATGTCACCTTCTTCTTCAACGGCGGGCGCAGCGATCCCTTTCCGGGCGAGGAACGGGCGCTGATCCCCTCGCCCAAGGTCGCCACCTACGATCTGCAACCCGAGATGAGCGCCCCGGCGGTCGCCGATGCCGTGATCGAGGCGCTCTCGCGGCGCACGTTTCCCTTCATCGTGGTCAACTTCGCCAACGGCGACATGGTCGGTCACACCGCCGTGCGCGCGGCGGTCATCGCGGCGGTCGAGACGCTGGATCGGGAGGCCGGACGGGTCATGGATGCGGCGGTAGAAGCCGGTTACTCGGTGATCCTCACCGCCGATCACGGCAACTGCGACGAGATGGTCGATCCGGTCACCGGCGAGCCGCACACCCAGCACACGCTCTATCCGGTGCCCTGTCTGATCGTCGACGAAACGCCCTGGCGTCTCTCGATCGGCGGCGGACTTCAGGACATCGCGCCCACGGTGCTGAACCTGATGGGCATTCCGGTGCCGGAGCGGATGGACGGCCACTCGCTCCTGCTCGGCCCGGTCACGGTCTGACCGATGCGGGTCTATCTGGATCTGCTGCGCGATGTCGTCGAGAACGGACTCGATAAATCCGACCGAACCGGGGTTGGCACCCGTTCGGTATTCGGACGGCAGGTCCGTTTCGATCTGCGCGAAGGTTTCCCGCTGCTCACCACCAAGCGCGTGCACACCAAGAGCGTGATTCACGAGCTGCTGTGGTTTCTCTCCGGCTCGACCGACAACCGGCGGTTAAACGCGCAGGGCGTCAGCATCTGGGACGAATGGGCCGCCGAGGACGGCAGCCTGGGGCCGATCTATGGCGCCCAATGGCGCAGTTGGGCCTGTCCCGATGGCCGGGTCATCGACCAGCTTGCCGAACTGGTCGCCACCATCCGCGCCCGTCCCGATTCGCGCCGGCTGGTGGTCTCCGCCTGGAATCTGGCGGACCTGCCGGACGAGTCCATCGGTCCGCGGGACAACGTCCGTGCCGGGCGCATGGCGCTCGCCCCCTGTCACTGTCTGTTCCAGTTCTACGTCGCCGGGGGGCGTCTGTCCTGCCAGCTCTATCAACGCAGCGCCGATCTCTTCATCGGGGTGCCCTTCAACATCGCCAGCTATGCCCTGCTGACACACTTGATCGCCCAGCAATGCGACCTGGAGGTCGGCGAGTTCATCCACAGCTTCGGCGATCTGCATCTCTATCGCAATCATCTGACCGACGCCATCGTCTTCGAGCAACTCGCCCGCGAGCCCCGGCCACTGCCGACCTTGCGTTTATCGCAGCGTCCAGCCAGTTTGTTCGACTATCGTTTCGAGGAGATCGAGATCGTTGGCTACGATCCGCATCCGGCGATCCGCGCGCCAATTGCCGTTTAAGACGGTTTCCCGAGAAGATCAACGCAAGCCAGTCGCCGCATCGTCTGTCGCGATCCAACGCGGCGGTAGCGTGCCCGCGCCCCTGGGAGCGCCGGCTTGCTCGCGGTGTCCCTGAAACCGTTCGTGGTGTGCCAGAAGGCGTTCGTGGTGTGCCAGAAGCCGTTCGTGGTGTGCCAGAAGCCGTTCGTGGTGTGCCAGAAGCCGTTCGTGGTGAGGCCCTCGAACCACGAACGGCTTCACGCGCCAAGGCTCCGGATTTCCCGTCCGTCCCATTCGACCTGAATCATGACGGTTTAAAGACATTTTCGTGACAATCGGCTAGGCTCTTCGGACCGACCACCCGGTCTAACAGGTTCTCGCGAGCGCCTCGTCTCGATTCGTCACCCGTGAAACATCCTTTCGCCTTGCCCGACACGCTTCACCCGCGCCTTGCCTGGGGCACTGCGCTGCTGTTCATCGCTCTCTGGTATGTTCTTGCCCAAACGGCCATGAACCAATGGTTCCAGATCAACCCCTGGTCCTCGACCTATCCGCGCGATTTGACCGCTCACCTTTTGCTTGGCGCACTGCTTTTTGGAATGGCGCGCTCGCTGCCCCGCTTCATGCTCGCCACGGCGGTTCTGTTCACCTCGCTGACCCTCGGCAATGCACTGAAGCTCGCGATTCTTGGCGCCCCGGTGACGCCGGACGATTTCGTCGCGGCGCGGCATCTGTTTCTGCTGTTCGGCGGCTGGCAGTTCGCGGGCGCGGTCCTGATGGTCGCCGCGCCGCTGGTTCTGCTCGGCTGGATGATCGCCTGGCGCCAGCGCCGGACCTGGATCAATCTGGGTGTCCTGGGTTTTGGCGTCGGTCTGCTTGTCGCCTTCCCCGCGTCGCTCACCCAGGCCATGGACGCCCGTTTCGGCCACTCGGTCTGGAATCAGCCCGCCAATTTTCAGATGCGCGGTCTGCCGATTCATCTGCTCCAGGAAACCGCGCGCAATCTGTCGCGGCGCGAGACGCCACCGACACGCGCAGAGGTCACCGCGGCGTTGACCTCGCTCGCGGATGTTGAAGGACGCGACCTGCTTAAGGTCGCCGGCGCTCCCGATCTTCCACGACGCAATCTGCACATGATCGTCCTGGAATCCTTCTGGGATCCGCTTGCGCTGACCGCGTCCGAGCTGTCCGCCGATCCGCTCGATCCCGAGTTCCGCGCGTTGTGGACCGCCGCCGGCCATTCGCACGCGCTCGCGCCGGTGTTCGGCGGCTATACCGCCAATACCGAATTCGAGGTGCTGTGCGGCTTCCCCGTCACCCGCGACAACGTCTTTTTCGAGGGCGGTTTGCGCCGCGACGTCCCCTGTCTGCCGCGCCATCTGGTGGACGCCGGTTATCGCACCTTTGCCTCGCACCCCAATTCGGCGCCCTTCTGGAACCGGGTCAATGCCTATCGGCGAATCGGTTTCGAGACCTATTGGTCTGACCGGGATTTCGTCCTCGATGACATGAACCGCGAGTTTCTCAGCGACGCGTCGCTGTACCGTCAGGTGCTGGAACGCCTGGAACCGACGTTGCGTCAGTCGCAACCCGTCTTCAATTACGTGTTGACCTATTTTGGCCATCTGGATTACCCGCTGAACGAGCGCCGCCCGGCGACGATCACCGCGGCGCAAGGGCATGACATGGTCGCGGCCTACGCCAACACGCTCTCTTACAAATCGCGCGAACTCATGGCCTTTCTGCGCGAACTGCGGCGACGCGATCCGGACGGGCTGATCGTGCTGTTCGGCGATCACCTGCCTTTTCTTGGCCCCAACTTCGGTGGCTACACCGAATCCGGATTGCTCGCCAGCCAGCGCAGCGACTTCACGGATAGAATGTTTCGCACCCTGGTGGAGACGCCGCTGGTGGTGATCGATGGCCGGCGCGGTCCCGTGGCGGTCGGCGATCTGTCGTTCTATCAATTGCCCGCGCGCTTGCTCGCGCTGCTGGGCGATCAGCGCCCCTCCATCATGGCGTTGACGCTTCGGCCACCAAGGGCGGCTCACCTCCGGCCGCTACCCGGTCTGTCGGTTTTGATCGAGGGCGACAGTGTTAGTACCTGTCGGGGCGCGGAACTGGCGCCCGGCGACACCGAGGCCAGTCACGCCAGCGCCTGCGGCGCGTCGTCGGACTGGCTCAAGGCGGTGGAGCGACTGAGGGCGGATCTGTTCAGCGGGGCACAACATGCGCTGCTGGATCTTCACGCGCCACGGGCGGAGTTCCGGGAAGCGGCACTGACGCCAAGGGTCAAACCGCGCGATTAAGAAACCGTCCAGCAATGATTTCCCGAATCGTTGAAACCGATGGCCAAGTCGCCCGCTTGCGGGCGACGCCGATATTTCGCTCGGATCAGGCCAACACCTGTCCGACCGCCTCGCAGAGCAGCCCGAGTTCGACATCCGAAATGAGATAGGGCGGCATCAGATACACCAGCCGCCCGAACGGACGCACCCAGACGCCCTGCTCGACGAATCGGCGCTGGATCTCGCGCATCGCCACCGGCTGCTCCATCTCCACCACGCCGATGGCGCCCAGCACGCGTACCTCCGCCACGCCAGGCAGTCCGCGACAGGGTTCCAGTCCTTCCGTCAGACCAGCCTCGATCCGGCGGATGTTCGCCTGCCAGTCGTCCGCCAGCAGCAGTTCGAGACTGGCATTGGCGATGGCGCAGGCGAGCGGATTGCCCATGAAGGTCGGACCGTGCATGAAGACGCCCGGCGTGCCGGACGAAATGGTGCGCGCGACCCGCTCGGTCGCCAGCGTCGCGGCCAGGGTCAGATAGCCGCCGGTCAGCGCCTTGCCGACCGTCATGATGTCGGGCGAAATGCGGGCATGCTCGCAGGCGAACAGCCGGCCGGTCCGCCCAAAACCGGTGGCGATCTCGTCGGCGATCAGGAGCACCTCGAAGCGGTCGCAGAGCGCGCGGACCTGTGCCAGATAGTCCGCGCTGTAGAACCGCATCCCGCCCGCGCCCTGGACGATGGGCTCCAGGATGACGGCGGCCAGTGCGTCATGATGACGCTCGATCAGCTCGGCGAAGGGCGCGATGTCTTCCGGTTGGCAGGGTTCGCCAAACCGGCTGCTCGGCGCGGGCGCGAAGAGCTGTTGAGGCAGGACGCGACCGAACAGATGGTGCATCCCGGTCACCGGATCGCACACCGACATCGCATTGAAGGTGTCCCCATGGTAGCCGGAACGAATGGTCATGAGCCGATGCTTGTCCGGGCGTCCCGAGGCGATCCAGAACTGGAGCGCCATTTTGATCGCGACCTCCACCGCGACCGAGCCCGAGTCGCAGAGAAAAACCTGCTGGAGCGGCTCCGGTGTCAGTTCGACCAGCGAGCGCACCAGACGCATCGCCGGCTCGTGGGTCAGCCCGCCGAACATGACATGCGCCATCCGGTCGAGCTGATCGCGCGCGGCCTGGTTCAGTGCCGGATGATTGTAGCCATGGATGGCGCACCACCAGGATGACATGCCATCGAGCAGCACCCGGCCGTCCAGGAGTTCCAGATAACAGCCATACGCCGCGCGCACCGGATAGACCGGATCGCGGTCGAGGGTCGAGGTATAGGGATGCCAGGCATGGGCCTGGTCGATGGCAAGGATGTCGGCGCTCTCCACGAAACTGGGGTCTCCGGTTCAGGATCGGTTCAGGGTGTGTTGGATAGGATGTGCTCAACGACGGGAGATTGGGCTCCCGCCGCATCCACCGAGGATTTCAACGATGCAACGTCAACGTCTGCTTCTTTCGCTGGCCACCGCCTTCCTGACTGGTTCGCTGCTGCTACCGACCCTGGCGGCGGCCGATGGACCCCGCTATCGCGGGGACGATGACCGGCATGAACGGTATGACCAATATGACCGATATGATCGCTGGGAGCCGCCAAGACACGCGAAACGGCATGACCGGCACGATCACGACCGTCGTTATAGCAAGATCTATATCCAGAGCCCGCCTCCCCGGCCACGGGTGATCTATCGGGATCCTCCTCCCCGGTATCGCGCGGACAATGGACTCACCATCATCTATCGCGGCGTGTTTGACTGATCGGCGCGACCGCCTGGCGTCGGCGCGGGCGCGGTTTCAATCCGGCGCGAAGCGTTTCGCTAGGCCGGAGCGCCTGCACCAGCCGCGACTGTGCTAGATTCGCGCCTACCGTCACCGGCAGGAGAACCGGGAGCCCGTTCGCCATGCGCCTCGCCAGACTTGTTTTCGCCGCACTCATTCTACTCTCTCAGCCCCTGGCCTGGGCCGGTCGCGGCCAGGACGGACAACGCTCGCCGAGCGAAGCCGGCGAGATTGCCAGCCGGCAGACCGGCGGCCGGGTACTGGCGGTCAAACCGGCCGACGGCGGCTATCGGGTGAAGGTACTGACGCCCGATGGTCAGGTGCGTTACGTTTTTGTGCCAGGCCGCTAACAG
Organism: Thiocystis violascens DSM 198; assembly: GCF_000227745.2. Classification (NCBI taxonomy): domain Bacteria; kingdom Pseudomonadati; phylum Pseudomonadota; class Gammaproteobacteria; order Chromatiales; family Chromatiaceae; genus Thiocystis; species Thiocystis violascens. Next base: position 4,710,970 of record NC_018012.1, read on the forward strand.
CGCGTCGCGCCGCGCATCATGCATCTCCTGATCGTCGAGGACGAACCCGAACTGCGCCGTCAGATCGTCGCGCGTCTGACGCGCGACGGCTGCATCGCCGAGGGTACCGGCGACGGTCAGGAGGGGCTCTATCTGGCCAGCGAATACAGCTTCGACGCGGCGGTCATCGACCTGGGGCTTCCCGGACTCTCCGGCCTGGAGATCATCCGTCAACTGCGCGTGCGCGAAAGCCTGCTGCCCATCCTCATCCTGACCGCCCGCGACCGCTGGCAGGATAAGGTGGAAGGTCTGGAGGCCGGCGCGGACGATTATCTGGTCAAACCCTTCCAGTCCGAAGAACTCCTCGCCCGTCTGCGCGCGCTGGTCCGGCGCGCCGCTGGGACCGCCTCGCGCGCGCTGCGCCGGGGTCCGTTGCGCCTGGATCTGACGACCGAGAAGGCATGGATCCACGACCGTCCGCTGGATCTGACCGCCTACGAATACCGTCTGCTCGAACAGCTCGCGGCCAGCCAGGGCAAGGTGCTCTCCAAACAGGCGCTGGCCGACCGGCTCTATCCGCATGACGAGGACCGCGAGAGCAATGTCATCGAGGTGTTGGTCGGGCGGCTGCGACGCAAACTCGATCCGGACGGCTCGCTTGCCCCCATCGAAACCCTGCGCGGACGCGGGTATCGCCTGACCCTGACCGATGCACCCACCAAGGGCGGCGCGGGATGATGTCGCTGCGCACGCGCGTGGTGCTGTCCGCCGCCGCCGTGCTGACCGTCTTCATCCTCCTGACTAGCCTCGCCTTGGAGCGCGCGGTGCGCGAGACCGCCGAATCCGCGCGCGAGGAGCGCTTGCAGGCGCAGATCTTTCTGCTGATGGCGGCGGGCGAGGAGGAATCGTCGGGGTTGGTGTTTCCCAATGCGCTCGCCGAATCCCGGCTCACCCTGCCGGGCTCCGGGCTGTACGCACTGGTCCTAAACGCGCTGGGCGATCCGATCTGGCAATCCCCGTCCGCCGTGGGCGTGGACATCCCGCTGCCCCAGCCGCTCGCCCCCGGACAGCGGCGCTTCGAGCGCCGGCAGGGAAGCGACGGACAAGAAGACTATCTAGTGCTCGGGTTCGGCGTGTCCTGGGCCACCGGCCCGGTCCCGCAGGACTACAGCTTCGTCGTCGCCGAGGATGCGTCCGCGTTCGAGTCCGAGGTGAGCCAGTTTCGCGCCAGTCTCGCCGGTTGGCTGGGCGCCATGGCGCTGCTGATGCTGGTGGCGCTGGTGCTGATTTTACGTTGGGGACTGACGCCTCTACGTCGGGTCGCGGCGGAGGTGGCAGCCATCGAGTCCGGTGATCGGACGCAGATCCAGGGCCGCTATCCCGCCGAGATCCGCGCCCTGACCGGCAATCTGAACGCCCTGCTCGCCCATGAGCGGGCGCGTCAACGGCGTCTCGACAATACGCTCGGCGACCTTGCCCACAGTCTCAAGACACCGCTCGCGGTCATGCGCGGCGCGCTCGACGAAGAGGACTCTCCAACCGCTGACCTGTTGCGGGAACAACTGGCGCGCATGGGGACGATCGTCGAGTACCAGTTACAACGGGCGCGTGCCAGCGGCCAGCCGTTGGCGACACTGGCCCCTCCGATCCCCGTGCGGCGGGTCGCGGAACGCCTGTCGGCGTCCCTGGCCAAAGTTCACCGCGACAAATCGGTGGCGGTCACGCTAGACATTGATCCGACGGCCGATTTTCGTGGCGTCGAGGGAGATCTATTCGAGATGCTCGGCAATCTGCTGGAAAACGCCTTCAAGTGGTGCGGACAGCGGATCCGCGTCTCCGGCGCATCCAGTCGGGGCGTCCTGACCATCACGGTCGAGGACGACGGCCCCGGCATCCCGCCCGACCAGGCGATCCGACTTCTCGAACGTGGGGCGCGCGCGGACGAGGCAACGCCTGGACATGGCATCGGACTCGCCGTGGTGCGCGAGCTGTGCGAGGCGTATGGCGGCGACATTCGGGTCGAACGCGGTGCGCTGGGCGGGGCGCGAATTCGACTGCGCTTACCGCATTAATCCGCGTCCCGAGAGGGTTGGCGCATGCGTCCGCCGCCGACCATGCTGCATCGGAAGAACTGCCCTACGGTCGTGTGCGAAAACCGATTCGTTGGATGGTCGCGGCTTTTGGTATAACTTGCAGGCCGCCGCCATGATTGTCTCGGAACGCCGCATGACCGATCGCATCCCCGCTCTCGCCGCCTCGCCCAACCCCGCCGAGGCGTTGCGCGCGCAACTCGCCGCCCTGATCCCGGACGCCTTCTCCGAGGGACGACTCGATCCGGCCGCGCTCAAGCGTGCCCTGGGCGAGGAGGCGTTCGTCGCGGGCGAGGAGCGCTATGCGCTGACCTGGGCGGGGAAGAGCGGAGCCTACAAGGTGCTGCAAACGCCCTCGACCGCCACGCTACGTCCAGAGCGCGACCAGTCGGTGAATTTCGACACGGCGCAACACGTCTTCATCGAGGGCGAAAATCTTGAGGTGCTGAAGGTCTTGCAGAAGGCGTATTTCGGCAAGGTCAAGTTGATCTACATCGATCCGCCCTACAACACCGGCTCCGACAGCTTCATCTATCCCGACCGCTTTCAGGAGAGCAAGGAGGACTATCTCAAGCGCATCAATGACCTGGATGACGATGGGAGCCTGATGCGGGAAGGCTTCTTCCGCAGGAACAGCAAGGAGAACGGCCACTATCACAGCAATTGGCTGTCGATGATGCTGCCGCGTCTCTATATCGCGCGGAATTTGTTGCGGGAGGATGGGGCGATCCTGGTATCTATCGACGACCACGAGGCGGCCAATCTGAAGCTGTTGATGGACGAGGTATTCGGTCCGGAAAATCTGGTTGCTCAATTGGTCTGGGAGAAAGGGAGAAAAAACGACGCCAAGCTGTTCTCCGTAGGCCACGAATACATGCTTCTTTACACGCGTAGCATGGTTAAGCTCAAGGAAAATAAGACGGTTTGGCGTGAGCCAAAGCCGGGAGCCAAGGCGATTGTTGCCAGATGGCGCGAGTTGAAACGCGACTGTGGCGAGACCGACTACGCGGCGCAACAGACAGCATTGCGCGATTGGTACAGATCGCTACCGGACGCGCATCCATCCAAAAAACTCAGCCGTCATAAATGGGTCGATCAATGGGGGCCGTGGCGGGACCGGGATATTTCCTGGCCGGGTGGTGGCGGTCCGCGCTATGACGTGCCGCATCCGGTGACGAAGAAGCCGTGCAAAGTACCAGAGCGGGGCTGGATTTATTCGTCGCCCGAAGAAATGCAGCGTCAGATCAAGCTGGGGCTAGTGCAGTTTCGCGCCGACCACACTGAGCCGCCGTTCCGCAAGGCACATCTTCTGCCAGTACCCGATGAACTGCCCGATGATGAGGAAACGGAATTCGACGATGAGGACATTTCGGATGACGAGATTGGACTTCAGGTTATCGGTAGCGTGCTTTACAAGCAGTCCCAGGTTTCGGTGAAGTACCTGCGCGAACTGATCGGCGGCAAGCTCTTCAATAACCCGAAGGACCATGAAGTGCTTGCCCGCTTGATTCGCTATTGCATGGGCGACGACGACAGCGGTTTGGTGATGGATTTCTTTGCCGGTTCCGCCAGTACCGTAGAGGCCGTGCTGACCCTCAATGCGAAGGAAGGCGGAAATCGGCGCGTGCTCGCCGTCCAGCTTCCAGAGCCATGCGATGAGAAAAGCGCGGCGTTCAAGGCTGGCTATTCAACCATTGCGGCCTTGAGCCGGGAGCGTATTCGCCGCGTCATCGAACGGCTCAACGCCGAGGCGGATCTGTTGAATCCAATCGCCAGCGATCTTGGCTTCAAATCCTTCCGGCTCACCCCATCCAACTTCAAGCAATGGCGCGGCGACGACATCGACACGCCCGAGCAGTTGGCCGAGCAGATCGAGCTGTTCACTAAGTCTGAAAAAGACGACGCACAGGTCGAGAACATGCTTTACGAACTGCTGCTGAAATTCGGGCAGGAGCTGACCACGCGTATCGAGACGCTGAAGATCGAGGACGGCGGGGTGTTCGCCATCCACCAGCGCCAGATGCTCTTCATCCTGGACGGCTTCAGCGCCGCCATGAACCAGCCGCTGATGGATCTCAAGCCGCGCGAGATCATCGCCATCGACAGCGTCTTCCAGGATTCGGACACGCTCAAGACCAATCTGGACCTGCAATGCCGCGACGCGGGCATCAAGTTCACCTGTTTGTGAGGCGACGAGATGTCTGGCGTTCGATCGCTGACCATCACGGGTTATAAATCCATTCGCGAGCTGCGCGACTTTCCCCTGCGCGACTTGAATGTGCTCATCGGGGCCAATGGCGCGGGCAAGAGCAATTTCATCGGTCTGTTTCGCTTGCTCAATGAGATGTACGAGCAACGATTACAGCTCTATATCCAGACCCAGGGCGGTCCGGATGCCATGTTGCATTTCGGGCGCGGCGTAACGGACCGACTTCATGCCGAGTTCTATTTCGCCAACAATGGATACAAATTCGACTTGCTTCCAACCAGCGATAACCGCTTGGTGTTCGAGCGTGAGGTGAGCTGGTTTGGCGGGGTCTATTACAAATCGACTTCCAGCATCACACTCGGCACCGGACATGATGAATCCAAGCTGAAGACCGCTCCGGACGGATATTCGCCCTATGTGCGTCAGTCGGTGAGCAACTGGCGCGTCTATCATTTTCACGACACCAGCGAACGGGCCAGGGTCAAGCAGAAGCTGCCAACCAACGACAATCTGCGCCTGAAACCCGACGCGGCAAATCTCGCCGCTTATCTGCGCCTGTTACGCGAAAGACATGTTGGAGAATACGAGCGCATCGTCGCCACCATTCGGTTGGTGGCGCCCTTCTTCGACGATTTCGTGCATCGCGAAGGCGATCCCGAGACCGTCGAGCTTGAATGGACACAGCGGGGCAATCCGGATACGCCGTTCAAGGCGCACATGCTCTCGGATGGCACCTTGCGGTTCATCTGTCTCGCCACCCTGCTGTTGCAACCGGTGCGTCTGATACCAGACACGCTCTTGATCGACGAGCCCGAATTGGGCCTGCATCCCTACGCCATTACCGTGTTGGCCGATATCTTCAAGCAGGTGGCGGAGCAGCGTCAGTTGATCGTCTCCACGCAGTCGGTGGAATTGGTCAACGAGCTGGTGCCCGAGGATGTGATCGTGGTCGATCAGGAAGAGGGTACATCGATCTTCCGCCGCTTCACCGCCGAGGAACTCTCCGGCTGGCTGGAACAATATGCCTTGGGCGAGTTGTGGAAGCGCAACGTGCTGGGCGGGCGACCCTGATGGTCGAGGTGATCGTCTTCGCCGAGGGGCCGACCGAGGAGCAGTTCATCAAGCGACTCGTCGCGCCAGCCTTGCGTCACCTGGAGGTCTTCGTCAAACCCCGGATGCTCAAGACTTCCGCCGAGGCGCGCGGCGGTGCGGTTAGTTTCGAGCGGTTGATGTTCAATGCGCGCAATACACTGCGCCAGAACCCCGACGTGATCCTGACCACTCTGCTCGATCTCTATGGTCTGGAGACATCCTTTCCAGCCTTCGCGGAAGCGAGGATGAAGCAAGACGTGTTCGACCGTCTCGCCTGTCTGGAATCCGCGATGGCGGACGCCATCGTGGCCCATGTCGGCTGCCGCCCTGAGCGATTCATTCCTTACATTCAGCCCCATGAGTTCGAGGGTCTGTTGTTCTCGGATGTCCAGGCCCTGGTGCGAACCGAGCCATCATGGATCGCTCATGAATCGTGCCTCGCTGCGATCCGAACGGCATTCGAGTCGCCCGAGCACATCAACGACAGTTATGAGACCAAACCCTCCCGACGGCTCGAAGCCTTGCTGCGACCTGGCTACAAAAAAACACGCCACGGTCCATTGGCGGCCGAGCGGATCGGCCTGCCACGCATGGAACAGGAATGCCCGCACTTTCGCGGGTGGATGGACAGATTACGTAGCTTGGGGGTCTGATAGCCCGTTAGACTCCAGTTCTAGGCGAACCAGGATGGCCGGCTCCCGCTATTCCTCGAACAAATCCGAATGCGTGCCGGCGCGCACGAAATTGATCCGGTTGCCCGCGACCTGATAAATCAGCAGGAAGTCTCCACCGACATGACATTCACGATGATCGGCCCATTCGCCCTTGAGGGGGTGATCTAGCCACTCGGGACCAATCGGGGCCTCGTTGGCGATGAGCAGGAGCATCACCTCCTTCAGCCGCCGCAGGTCGAAGCGTCCGGAGCGCGACAGCCGTTCCCAGTCTTTCGCGAAAGGCTTGGCATAGTCGGATGCCCTGGGTAGGGCCGCGCGTTTAACGCTGGCCGGTCTTTTCAAAGTCATCGAAGAGGGCTTCAGCGGTCTCGAAGCGGGCGCGGTCCGCCTTCATCATGGCGCGCGACTCGTCGATCGCGGCACGGGTCAGGGCATTGGGCACCTTGAGTTCCAGTGGAAAGGCTTGGTCATGGGCCACGCGCTTGAGCAGAATTCGCACGGCATCCGAAACGGATAGCCCCATGGCCGCCAGGGCCGCGCTGGCCTCGGCCTTCACGTCATCGTCGATACGAACATGCAGCATCGAGGTATGGGCCATCGGGATGTCCTCCTCAGTGGGTTGTCAGGGGTCAGTGGCCGGTCTCGCCGCTGGCCGTGATGGAAACTATGTCTCTCTCATGCGATACAATCAAGATGAAACTCCAATTCGACGCCAACCAGGATTATCAACTCACTGCCATCCGCGCCGTGGTGGATCTGTTCAAGGGGCAGCCGGATGCCTCGCAGACCGCCGTGACGCGGGATGACGCGCTCTCCAGTCTGAATCTGACCGAGACCGGCGTGGCGAACCGCCGTGTCATCGACGCGGCGCAGTGGCTGAAGAATCTGCGCGCCGTCCAGAACGCGCACGACATCGAGCCTTCGCCGACCCTGGAGCCGATGCGCTTGGACGACGGTACGCCAGTCGGCACGTTTCCTAACTTCACCGTCGAGATGGAGACCGGCACCGGCAAGACCTACGTCTATCTGCGTACGATCCACGAATTGGCGAAGACCTACGGGTTTCGGAAGTTCGTCATCGTGGTGCCCTCGGTGGCGATCCGCGAGGGGGTGCTGAAGAGCCTCAAGATCACCAGTGACCATTTCCAGATGCTGTACGACTATGCGCGAGCCGAGTTCATGGTCTACGACTCGACCAAGGTCAACCAGCTCCGCCATTTCGCCCTGTCGGACGCGATCCAGATCCTGGTGATCAACATCGACGCCTTCGCCAAGGACTCGACCCCGGCGGAGCGTCCGCAACCGGCCGGCAAGTCGCGCAAGAAGCCGTCAAAGGGCAACGTCATCAACCAGGTGCGCGAGACTGGGATCGCGCCGATCCAATTCATCCAGGACAGCCATCCGATCCTGATCCTGGACGAGCCGCAGAATCTGGAGACCGATCTGCGCAAGCAGGCCATTACGCGGCTCAATCCACTCTGCGCGTTGCGCTACTCGGCCACCCATCGCAACACTTACAACCTGATCCATTCGCTCGATCCGGTGCGTGCCTACGAACTGGGGCTGGTCAAGCAGATCGGCGTGGATTCGGTGATCGCGCTCAAGGATGCCAATCAGGCGTTGGTCGAGATCGCGGGCTTCAACACCGGCAAGCGCAGCGTCTCGGCCAAGCTGACGATCTGGGTCAATCAGGCTCAGGGACCGACGAAGAAGACCGTGACGGTCAGAAACGGCGACGATCTTTACAGCGTGAAGTTCTCCAACCAGCGCGAAATCTATCGAGACGGTTTTATCGTCAACGAGATCGACGTCGGCGAGGGTGTCATCACCTTCGCCAACGACGTGCGGGTGCGTCTTGGGCAGCCGCATGGCGCCCTCACCGATACCATTCTGCGTCTACAGATCGAGACGACCGTGCGTCGTCATTTCGAGAAGGCGCGACGGCTGCATCCGCTGGGCATCAAGGTGCTCTCGGTCTTCTTCATCGACCGAGTGGCCAACTATCGCGCCCATGGCGAGGATGGCGCGACATCCAAGGGCAAGTTCGCAGTCTGGTTCGAGGACATCTACGCGCAGTTCCGCGCGGACCCCGACTATCTCGGATTGATGCCGCACGCGCCGGAGCGGGTACATAATGGCTATTTTTCGCAGGACAAGCGCGCCGTCTCGCCCTTCGAGACCCTGACCGGCAAGAGCAACGCCGACGCGGAGGCCAGCGCCTTCGAGCTGATCATGCGCGACAAGGAGCGCCTGCTGGATCTGGATGAGCCGCTCGCCTTCATCTTCAGCCATTCCGCGCTGCGCGAGGGTTGGGACAATCCCAATGTCTTCCAGATCTGCACCCTGGCCGAGTCCAGTTCGGACCTCAAGAAGCGGCAGGAGATCGGGCGCGGGCTGCGGCTGTGCGTGAATCAGGAGGGCGAACGGGTCCGCGACCGAGGCGTGAATCGTTTGACGGTCATCGCCAACGAGAGCTATGAGGACTTCGCCAACCAGTTACAGGCGGAGATGACCGAGGCCGGCGTGCGATTCAAGCCCGAGATGGTCCAGAACGAGCGCGATAAAGTCGCCGTGCGGCTCAAGAAAGGCTACGACACCGACCGCCGTTTTCTGGATCTTTGGGAGCGGATCCGGGCGTGCACCCGGTACCAGGTCCAGTACAGCACTGCCGAGCTGACGGCCAAGGCCGCGCGACGGATCAGGGACAAGCTGCCCATGATCGAGCGGCCCCGAGTGGCGGTCATCCGTGCCGACATGGCCATCGGCGCCTCGGGGGTGAGCGGAACGGAAACCGGCCGTCGCACCCAGACCCTGGAGGCAAAATACGTCATGCCCGATCTGGTCGGCCAGATCCAGACCAAGACCGGGCTGGCGAAATCGACCGTGGCGCGCATCCTGCTCGACAGCGGGCGGCTCGGCGAGGCGCTCAATAACCCGCAAGCCTTCGTCGATCTGGCGGCGGAGATCGTCAACGTGGTCAAGCGCGAGTTCCTGGTCTATGGCGATGGCTCGGAGGGCAGCGGGGTGCGATACCTGAAGCTGGAGGGCGATGTCTACGCAATGCGACGCTTCGAGAACGACGACCTGATGGGCGTGTTCGCGTCCAATGTCGTCGCGGTCGGAAAGCAGGAGAAGACGCTCTTCTCGCACATCGTCATCGACTCCAATTCGAGCCCCGAGCGGCTGTTCGCGCAAGCCTGCGAGGACAATGACGACGTGCTCTTCTACATCAAGCTGCCGCGCTGGTTTCAGATCGAAACGCCCGTCGGACCCTACAACCCGGATTGGGCGCTGGCCTACCGCAACGACCAGATCCTGTACTTCGTCGCCGAGACCAAGAAGACCGGCGGCGACCGTGTCCAGCTCGATCTGCTGCGACCCATCGAGGATCTGCATATCGAATGCGGCAAGCGACACTTCAGGAACTTCGAGGAAGTCCGCTTCCGGGTTGTCGCGTCGCTGGCCGAGTTGGTGGGTTGACGCCAGCCGCGCCATTGCCCGTGAAAACCGCGGAAGGTGTGACGGGGCTCGATGCGCCAGTCTCCCCGCGGGTCAACTCGACCCTCGCCGAGTCAATAGCCGTTCGGATTCCCCGACTGCCAGCGCCAGGCGTCGGTCACCATGTCGTCGATCCCATGCTCGGCCTGCCATCCCAACTCATCCCGAGCGAGAGTCGGATCGGCGTAACAGACGGCGATATCGCCCGCGCGGCGCGCGACGATGTCATAGGGAACCGGCCGACCGCTCATCCGCTCAAAGGCGGCGACCATTTCCAGCACGCTGTATCCCCGCCCGGTTCCCAGGTTGTGCACCATCACGCCGGGATTCGACTGGAGCTTGCGCAGGGCCGCGAGATGACCGCGTGCCAGGTCGACGACATGGATATAGTCGCGCACGCCGGTGCCATCGGCGGTCGGATAGTCGTTGCCGAAAACCCGCAGCCGGGGCAGCTTACCCACCGCGACCTGGGCGACATAGGGCATCAGATTGTTCGGAATGCCGTTGGGATCCTCGCCGATACACCCGCTCGGATGGGCACCGACCGGATTGAAATAGCGTAGCAGTGAGACATTCCAGGCGCTGTCCGACACCCACAGATCGCGCAGGATCTCTTCGATGAAGAGTTTCGAGCGGCCATAAGGATTGGTCGCGGAGAGCGGAAAATCCTCGCGGATCGGTACGCTGACCGGATCGCCGTAGACGGTCGCGGAGGAGCTGAAGACGATATTTTTCACGCCCGCCGCGGCCATGGCTTGACAGAGCGCGAGAGTGCCGCCGAGATTGTTGTCGTAGTAGTGCAGCGGCATCTCGACCGATTCGCCGACCGCCTTGAGTCCGGCGAAGTGGATCACGGCGTCGAATCGACCCTCGCGCAGGATGGCGTCCAGGGTTGGACGATCCCGCAGATCGGCCTGCACGAATCCCAGATCCTTGCCGGCGATCCCGCGTACCCGATGCAGCGATTCCTCCTTGCTGTTGCTGAGGTTGTCGACAACGACGACCCGCATGCCCGCCGCCAGCAGTTCCACGCAGGTGTGGCTACCGATATACCCCGCCCCGCCCGTCACCAGAATCCGCATCGCGCCTCTCCTTATTCTTTGGAATGGAGTTGCCAAACCGCGCCCAGAGCGAGAAACGTCGTTTCGTGGCTCTTCAACTCGCTTTGCGTCACCATGGACGGTCGGCTGGGCGCGGTTTAAATATTTGAAAATTAATAATTTAAGCCGCGTCGACTCGGATCCTACAGATGAGTGTAAACACGGCTGACGACTCAAAACGATGCATGCCGTCATGGACGCGGTGTTAGTGTAGCCGAATCAGGCGTCCGTCAAGTCTGGCCCGCGAGCCCCTCCGTCCATCCGCAGACGCTGACGCAGCCGCCTCAGTTGCTCGGGATCGAGCGCGTCGGCGAACAAGGGCAGCGCATGGCGGCGCAGCCGCCCAGAGCGAAAATTGAGCACCACCAGGGGCAGGCTCACGAAAGTCGCCGGAGACAGGCTCGCCTCGATTTCGGCGCCGGAGTTCAGGGTGAGGAGCCAATCCCCGTCTGGCTGCCACAGCGCCGTCCGAATCGACCAGGGCGCCCGTCTCAGCACATGGACAGCAAAGGCATGAAAGGCGCCGGTGCCTACCAGCAACCACAACGGATAACGATAGAGTCCGATCGGCAGGACGAAAACGACTGCCCCGGCCAGGCCATGCGTCAAACCCGCGAAGACCGCCAGTCGCCAGGTGCGTCGGGGTCGGATCAATAGCGGCGGACGTTCGCGGTGAGACGCCACGCCGGATTAATGTTCGGTCCGCGTCCGCTGGCCGGGCGGCGTTGCGTTGAACGAAGTCGGCCGCTCCCGCGCGACCTCGATAATCCGCCGGATCAGTTCGCTCAGTTCCAGATCCGGCGGCTCCACGCGCGCCATGAACCAATCGCTCAGACAGGTATCCTGCTCGCCGAGCAGTCTCAGAAAAGTCAAACGCTCCGGCTCGCTCAGATCGCTGTAGCCAAGATCGAGAAAGCGATCCAGCAGATGATCGAGTTCCAGCATCCCGCGCCGGCACTGCCAGCGCAGACGGCGGATTTGCTGATTCGTGGACAGCGAGGAAAGATCCTGCATCTCAGACTCCGTGATGGCGGCGATCCGGTTGGAATCCGCCACTGAAAACCGCGTCCGCCGTGTCACAGGGTTTCGACCTCGAACCCCACTAGGGTCCAGCGTTCGCGGCTGAATTCGATACCGATGGCATGGATTGGCTGACCCAGTGCGTGGTATTTGTCCGCATACCCCCGATCCTTGGTTTGCTGCAAGGCACGCCCCTCGGGCACCAGCTCCACCACCTTGAACTCGAACAGCCAGACCGCGCCGTTAAAGTGCAGCGTCAGATCGAGACGCCCGCGCGAGGTTGCATCCTCGGGCGTCAGATCCAAGCCCAAGCGCGGCGAGATGGCTGTAAAACGTCACAGCCCCTTCTCGAGCATCAACTCCTTGATCTGCCCGATGGCGCGGGTTGGATTCAGCCCTTTGGGACAGACCTCGACGCAGTTCATGATGCTGTGACAGCGGAACAGTTTGTACGGTCCTTCGAGCGCGTCCAACCGCTCCTCGGTCGCCTGATCGCGGCTGTCGGCCAGAAAGCGCCAGGATTGCAGCAGCGCGGCGGGTCCGTGAAACTTCTCGGGATTCCACCAGAACGACGGACAGGCGGTGGAGCAACAGCCGCACAGGATGCATTCGTAAAGCCCATCGAGCTTGTCGCGATCCGCCGGGGTTTGCGGAATCTCTTGCTCCGGCAGCGGATCCTTGCGCACCAGATAGGGTTCGACGGCCCGATATTGCTCATAGAACTGGGTCATGTCGACCACTAGATCGCGGATCACCGGCCGCCCCGGCAGCGGACGGACCGCGATCGGCTGCTTCAGCTCGGCGATGGGCGTGATGCAGGCCAGCACATTCCGGCCATTCGCATTGACCGCGTCGGATCCGCACACGCCCTCGCCGCAGGAATGTCTGAAGCTAAAACTCTCGTCTTGCTTTTTTACCTCCAGCAGGGCGTCGCGCAGCATCATGCCCTGGAAGGTCTTGACCTCGTAGTCCCGCATCCGGGGCTTGTGGTCGGTGTCCGGATTGTAGCGATAGATGCTGATGATCATGCCGTCTCCCAAGTGACGAGATGAAAGTTGAAAAAGAATGCGATGTTGGCGTTGCTTTGCCATTCTCGTCAGATTGGCGTGAAGTGGCGTTTCCCAGCGATTCGGTTCGCACAAGGCTCCCGCATCATACCGGCCCGCGTCAGTGCGATTCGCCAAAGATCCGTTCAAGACTGTCGCAGTCGAGCACCCGATCGGTCCAACACTCGATTTCGCTTTCCTCGGCCTGCTCCAGACGCTCGCCGACCCAGGCTGGCAGCGTACCGAAGCGACGCATCAACAAGCGGCGCAAGATTTTGGTTTCGCCCCGATGGATGCCCTGCTCGATGCCCTGCTCGATGCCTCGCTCGATGCCTCGCTCGATGCCTTGCTCGATGCCTCGCTCAATGCCCTGCTCGATCCCCTGCTTCCAACCCAACTCCTTCCATTCCTCGACCCAGGTTTTCACAGTTTCAGCCAACATGCTGTGTAGCTCCTCAAGTTCGATGACATTCGGGATGACCACGCCCGGCACCCTTGACGGGAGTAGCACCCGCTTAAGCCAGACCACGAAGGCACGGCGCAGTTCGGTCTGTTCCGGGGCGGCGAGCCAGTCAAGCAGACTGGCCACCACCCGTTGGATATCCGCCGGCGCGCGACTGTTTTCCAAGCGGAACAAAGCCGCCGCGACATTTTGCAGACCGGCCAGATCGGCTTCGGCGTAGCGGCGTTCTTCGAGCAAAAGATAGCGGATTTGCGGTTGCCAGGCGCGCAGTTGCGGTGGCAAATCGGGGTCGATCAGGTCGGACAGGCTGGTCTTCGCGGTCCAGGAATCGCGGCCATTGTAGAGGACGATGGGCAAGACCGCCGGCAGCGGTTCGCCCGCGCGAATGGCGTCGGCCTTGCGCAGATCCTCATAGAGCAGGCCCACATAGGTGAGCAAACGCACGGCCATGTACGGATCGACGCTGGATTGGAATTCCAGCAGCAGATAGACATAGAGCCAGTGTTCGCGCCCATCCTTGATCAGGCGCAGACGCCAGAGGATATCGTCCTCGCGTTCGCGCAGGTCGTGGCTGACGCCGATCTCGCGCACTCGTTCCAGGGTGTCGAAATCCAGCGACTGCGTCCAATCCTCGTTGACGAAACCACGAATCAGGTCGGCGACCAGTTCGCGGTGAGAGAACAGCAGTTTATAAGATGAGTCGTGTTCGGCCATGAGGCGTGGGGGCGCCGCGACTCAATACACCCGCTCTTTCGGCGGGAAAGACTCGACTGTCAGCGGCTTGGTCCGCACCGGCTTGTAATCCATGCGGTCGCCGTCCTTGTAGTAGAGACTGTGTTTCAGCCAGACCTGATCGTCGCGCTCGGGATAATCCGGCCGCGAATGGGCGCCGCGGCTTTCCCGACGATGCAGCGCCGAAACCGCAATGGACATCCCGACATCCATCATATTTTCAAGCTCCAGCGCCTCGATGCGCGCGGTATTGAAAACCTTGGAGTGGTCGGTCAGACGCACCTCGGGTAACCGGTCGCGCAGTTCGCATAGCTTTTGGTAGCCCTCGGTCATGATCTCTTCGGTGCGAAAGACGCCAGCATGATCTTCCATGCACTTGCGGAAATCGGCGCGCATTTTCTGGACCGGGATGCCTTCGTCTTTCTGATCCCAGCGTGTGAGGCGCGACATCGCCTGGTCCAGGCTCGCCGGATCGGCGGCGCGCTGGTAGGGATTCTCGCGCACGAAGTCGATGATGTCCTTGCCCGCCAGACGCCCGAACACCAGTATATCCAGCAGCGAATTACCGCCGAGCCGATTAGCCCCGTGGACCGAGGCGCAGGCGCACTCGCCCGCCGCGTAGAGTCCGGCCACAACCTCTTCCGAGCCATGACCGGCGGGCACGGCGACCCGTCCGAAACGGTCGGTCGGAATCCCGCCCATGGCGTAATGCGCGGTCGGGAAAACCGGGATGGGCTCGATGACAGGATCGACGCCGGCAAAAATTTTGCTGGATTCGCGAATCCCCGGCAGCCGCTTGGAGATCACCACCTCGCTCAGATGATCGAGCTTGAGCATGACATGATCGCCGTGCTCGCCGCAGCCACGACCTTCCTTGACCTCGGTGACAATGGCGCGCGAGACCACGTCGCGGCTGGCCAGATCCTTGGCGCGCGGGGCGTAGCGTTCCATGAAACGTTCGCCGTCCCGGTTGATCAGATAACCGCCCTCGCCGCGCGTCCCTTCGGTGATCAGCATGCCCTTGCCGGCGATGCCGGTCGGATGGAACTGGAAGAATTCCATGTCCATCAGCGGAATCCCGGCGCGCAGCGCCATCGCCGCGCCGTCGCCGGTATTGATGTGGGCGTTGGAGGTGGTGCGGAAAACTTGACCCCAGCCGCCGGTCGCCAGGAGCGTCGCCTTGGACTCGATCAGCAGCGGCTCGCCGGTTTCGATCTCCAGCACCAGCGCGCCGCAGATGACGCCCTCGGCGTCGCGCACCAGATCGAGCGCGAAAAACTCGTCGAAGAAGTGGGTGCGGGCGCGGATGTTCTGCTGATACAGCGTGTGCAGGATGGCATGCCCGGTGCGGTCGGCCGCCGCGCAGGTGCGCGCAGCCTGGTCGCCGCCGAAGTTCTGGCTCTGGCCGCCGAACGCGCGTTGGTAGATCTTGCCGTTGTCCAGACGCGAGAAGGGCACGCCGGCGTGTTCCAGCTCGTAGACGGTCGGGATCGCCTCCCGGCACATAAATTCGATGGCGTCCTGATCGCCCAGATAGTCCGACCCCTTGACCGTATCGAACATGTGCCAGTGCCAGGAATCGGGCATGACATTGGCGAGCGCCGCGTTGACGCCGCCCTGCGCGGCCACGGTATGCGAACGGGTCGGAAAGACCTTGGAGACGACGGCGACGCGCAGATCCGCGCTCGCCAGTTGCAGCGCGGCGTTCAGCCCCGCGCCGCCGGCACCGATGATCAGGGCATCGAAATGACGTGTTGGCAGACTCATGCGTAACCCCTCAGACCCGCGGTGACGATCGCCTTGAAGACCCAGAGTCCGGAGGCAATAAAAACGAAGCCAAACAGCATCATCAAGCCGATGCGCAAACCGAGCGCGTGCACATAGTCGATCAGCACGTCGCGAATGCCGACCCAGGCATGCGCCAGCAGCAGCGGTACGCACAGCAGCAGACCGATGGCGACCGGCGCTTGATTGACCCAGGCCAACAGCGCCGCATGGTCCGCCGGTGCGTTGAAGGTAAAATGAAGCAGCAGATAGCCCAGGAAGAGCGCGAGATAGACGGCCGTGGTGCGTTGAATCAACCAGGCCATGAGTCCGGAGGCTTGTCGGCTCATCGCGTCAGCCCTCCGAGCGCGAGCAGCAGGACCGGCAGCGCCAGCGCCGCGATCAGGACGATCCAGGAATTGCGTCGCGCGACCGGCCGGTCGAGTCCGATATCCAGATCCATCAACAGGTGCCGGAGCCCCGCGAGCAGATGGTGCAGCAGACTCCAGAGAAGCAGCAGCAAAACCAGTCTGACCGGCCAGGCATCCAGGACCGCCGCAGTCGCGGCGAACCCTTCCGGCCCGGACAGCGCCTGCTCGAACAGGACGGCGGCGACCGGGATGGTAAGCACCATCAGAATCCCGCTGAGACGATGAAGGATAGAGACAAAGCCTGGAATGGGCAGATGGATCCGCCACAATTCCAGGAAGACGGGTCTGGTGGTTTGCATGCGTTTTCCTTTGGTGATGCGCGGGCGAGCGGTTAGCGCGGTCAGAGTTTCGGACGTATTCCTTTGACACTGGAGCGATCCCGCGATTTTAGACGAAGGCGCGACTTTACCCCCAGCGATCACAGCCATCGGCGCCGAGCGACGCCTTTTTGTGCAGCGCAACAGAATAGCGTTATTCTCTGGCGGCGATCAATTGGTTTTGTCGAGAATCGCGAGGCCAACCAAGACGATGTCTCGTTTATTCGGTGAACAAGATCAAGACGCCCGTATACCCATACAAGCGATCTTGCGAAATCTCGCCATTGGCATAAAAACCGACCAGCGGGAAGTCCCCGAGCGCGGCCTGAATCTGCTTGAGTTCGGCGGAGTCGGGGCCGAATAGATTGACACCGCGCCCCAAGCAGGAAATATAAATACCGCCCCTCGGCGGATGGGACAGACGCTGTTGGATGGCCCGCAGCATGCGATCCAGGTCTTCCCGGGCCGTTTCGGCGTCGCGCCGGCAGAACATGATCTCGCGTCCGGATTCGACCTTGTCCCCGATGGCCAGCAGGCCGTGTTCAGGGTCGATGCCGAGCAGATTGCGGACCAGATAATCGCCGGTGTCCGAACCTTTGATCGGCAGACCGGCGAAAATGTAACCGCCGAGACTCCCCAGATCCTGGGCCAGAGTCTCGCCGATGTCCTCCTTGAAAACGTCCAGCGCGGGCTGTCCGTCGAGCTTAACCAGGATATTGCGCTGGGCCTCGGTGATGGTGCGATGCGGACCGATCGGCGAACAGCCCTGACTCAGACGGGTCATCAGCGCGACCCGCTCGGAAAAGAGCACGCCCGACAGCCCGCCCTCGTTGAGGGTATTGGCGATACCGACCGCCGAGCCGCGTGAACTGGTCAGGCCGCCCACCAGGAAGCCGGACGTGGTGCGCTGGGCGAGTTGCCGGATCAATGACTCGATGTCTTCGTTCGCTGGATCGCCGTGCACCAGACCCAGATAGGGCGGATGGGTCTGGATCCAATCGCGATCACTGACATCGAACGCGCCGAAATCCTGGCTCAGGTTCGGGAAGACGCGGAAGGCATCCGCCGGAAACTCCCCCAACATGACGGCGATCGCTGGTCGCTCATAATATTCAACCCCCGTCGCGCAGATGCCGATGCCAACGCTGCCGACCCACTGTTGCACGCCGGTGGCGTCGCGCAGCCAGTCCAGCAGATCGCCGAGTTCGTCGGCGAACTCGTCGGACGCATAGAGAAAGCCAAGATTCGCCTGCTCCGGCACCTGGCCGATCTGGGCCAGACAGGCTGCGGCGGCCAGGGGCCAGTCAGCGGCCGCCGCGTGTCCGTAACGGAATGGGGACATCGTTGTTCGCTCCAGTCATGTTGGATCCTTGCGGTTCAAATTTCCGCCAGATCGCCTTTTTCCTGCAACCAGCCGCGGCGGTCGGCGGCGCGCTTTTTGGCCAGTAGCATGTCCAGTAGGTTATCACTGTCGTCATCGGCTTCAATCGTGAGCTGCACCAGGCGCCGGGTATCCGGATGGATGGTGGTCTCGCGCAATTGGGACGGGTTCATCTCGCCCAGCCCTTTGAAACGCTGCACATTGACCTTGCCCTTGATCTTTTCGGCCGCGATGCGGTCGAGTACGCCGCGTTTTTCGTCGTCGTCCAGGGCATAGTAAACCTGTTTGCCCACGTCGATCCGATACAGCGGCGGCATGGCGACATAGACATGCCCCTCGGCCACCAGACGCCGGAAGTGGCGCAGAAAGAGCGCGCACAGCAGGGTCGCGATATGGGCGCCGTCGGAGTCCGCGTCGGCCAGGATACAGACCTTGCCGAAGCGCAGCCGCCCGAGATCGTCGCTGCCCGGATCGACGCCGATGGCGACCGCGATGTCATGCACTTCCTGCGAGCCCAGTACCTCGTTGGCATCGACCTCCCAGGTGTTCAGGATCTTGCCCCGTAGCGGCAGGATCGCCTGAAACTCGCGGTCGCGCGCCTGCTTGGCCGAGCCGCCGGCCGAATCGCCCTCCACCAGAAACAGCTCGCCGCGCTCGGGATCGGTCGCGGTGCAGTCGGCCAGCTTGCCGGGCAGTGCCGGTCCCTGGGTGATCTTCTTGCGGGTCACGGTGCGCCCGGCGCGTAGCCGCGTCTGGGCCGCGCCGATGGCCAGTTCGGCGATCCGCTCGCCCTCTCCCACATGCTGATTCAGCCAGAGGCTGAACGCATCCTTGACCACGCCGGAGACGAAGGCCGCGCACTCGCGCGAGGACAGCCGTTCCTTGGTCTGCCCCGAAAATTGCGGTTCGATCAGCTTCACCGAGAGGATATAGCTGACCCGGCTCCAGACATCCTCCGGCGCCAGCTTGACCCCGCGTGGCAGCAGGTTGCGAAACTCGCAGAACTCGCGCACGGCCTCGGTCAGCCCACTGCGCAACCCGTTGACATGGGTACCGCCCTGCACGGTCGGGATCAGATTGACATA
Organism: Thiocystis violascens DSM 198; assembly: GCF_000227745.2. Classification (NCBI taxonomy): domain Bacteria; kingdom Pseudomonadati; phylum Pseudomonadota; class Gammaproteobacteria; order Chromatiales; family Chromatiaceae; genus Thiocystis; species Thiocystis violascens. Next base: position 4,729,851 of record NC_018012.1, read on the forward strand.
GCTTTCGGCAATCGGTTCGCCGGCGCCTGTCCTGAGCGAAGTCGACGGGGCGGGCAGCCAGGCCAATGCCCAACTCGCCGCTTCGTTCATGCCCGCCAGATCGCCGACAAAGGGTTCGGCGGGAATCGTCTCGGCACCGTTCAATTCCTGCGTCAGATAATCCTTGAGACCATCGCGGTAACACCAAGCCTGCTCCTCCCCGCTCGCCTCGTCGAGAAACCGCACCTCCAGCCCCGGACATAACACCGCCTTGGCCCGCAACAGATGGATCAGCGGACGGCTGGCGAACTTGGGGGCATCGAAATATTTGGGATCTGGCCAGAAGCGCAGCCGGGTGCCCGTCTTGCCACGTGGCGCCGTACCGATCTGACTCAGATCGCTGGTCTTGACGCCGCCCGCGAAGGCCATGTGATATTCATGACCGCCACGCTTGACCCACACCTCCAGCTTGTGCGAAAGCGCGTTGACCACCGACACGCCGACCCCATGCAGACCGCCCGAGAAACGGTAGTTGTCAGTGTTGAACTTGCCGCCGGCGTGCAGCTTGGTCAGGATCACCTCGACCCCCGGCAGCCCCTCCTGCGGGTGCGTGTCGACCGGCATCCCACGTCCGTCGTCGCTGACCTCCAGCGAGCCGTCGGCATGAAGCACGACCGAAATCGCGCGGGCGTGACCAGCCAGCGCCTCGTCGACGCTATTATCGATCACCTCTTGGGCCAGATGATTGGGACGGGTCGTGTCGGTATACATTCCGGGGCGCTTGCGCACCGGGTCGAGGCCCATCAGAACCTCAATGGCAGAGGCATCGTAATTGCCGGTCATGGACAGAAAATTCCTTCTATATAACGTTTCGGATTGACAGCCGTACCGCCCGCGGCCGCTGGCCGCAAACCTAGGCCACCGTGGAGACAAGGCACTGCCTTGTCTCTACGAACGCAGGCAGTTTGACGCCCGCGTCCCCTCGCAACCGCGCCGCTGGGCGCGGATTTGCGGGATTCACCGGCCCTTCGGTGTTGAAAAAACGCATCGGCGGCTCTCCGGGCGGGTGGGCGGCGCGGTCGCCACGATAGCAGACCGACCGTGACGGCAACACCGCCCGCGGCCTCGTCGTTCGCCCGACGCGCTTGACGAGCGTGGCGACAACGATCCGTTCCGCTCGATCCTGAGCGATCCGGTAAAACAAAAATCAAGAGAGCCTCGCCAGGAACGGCTTCAGGGGATGGCTGGCGGCCGCCGGGAGGCGGATGGCTCCGGGGAGTGGCAAACGCTACGACGGGCTCGGGATTCGCCACGCGCGGTGGCGGGTTGCGGATTCGTTTCGCCCCAACCGGCGCTGGCTCAAGTATCATGCGGAGACCCTCAAGCAGCCAGAGTAAACGCCGATGCTGGTCCTTCGCGGCGCGCCCGCCATGTCCGAGTTCCGTCTGCGCAAACTGGCCGACCGTTTGCGCGAGCACATCGGGACGCCGATCCAGCCCTATGCCGAATATGTGCATTTCGCCCAGTTGGCGGACGCACCGGCGGACGCTTTGAGCCCGGATGGGCGCGCGGTGCTGGAGCGTTTACTGCGCTACGGTCCGCGTCTTTCCGGCCATGAACCCGAGGGCGCGCTGGTGCTGGCGGTGCCGCGGCCGGGGACGATTTCTCCCTGGTCCTCGAAGGCGACCGATATCGCGCGCAACTGCGGTCTGACCGCGATCCGGCGGCTTGAACGCGGGACTGCCTATTATTTGACCCTCGCGACGGGCACGCTCGATCCCGAGATGCGGCGGGCGGCATCGGCCTTCCTGCATGACCGTATGACCGAGCTGGCGCTGTTCGATCTGGAATCGGCGCGCTGCCTGTTCGAGTCGGCCGAGCCGCGTCCGTCCCAACGCATCGATCTGCTGGGCGCCGGTCGGCCGGCGCTGGCCGCGGCGAATGTCGAACTGGGTCTGGCCCTGTCGGACGACGAAATCGACTATCTGGCCGCGAGCTTCACCGCGCTGGGCCGCAACCCGACCGATGTCGAGCTAATGATGTTCGCGCAGGCCAACTCGGAGCACTGCCGGCACAAGATCTTCAACGCTGACTGGATCCTCGATGGCGAGGCGCAAACGCGCTCCCTGTTCGGCATGATCCGCCACACCACCGAGCAGTCGCCCGAGGGCGTGCTGTCGGCCTATAAGGACAACGCGGCGGTTATCGAAGGCTTTGAAGGTCGGCGCTTCCTGCCCGATCCGGCGAGCGGGATCTACGGCGAGCACGAGGAAGAGATCCATCTTCTGATGAAGGTGGAGACGCACAACCATCCGACCGCGATCGCGCCGCACCCCGGCGCGGCGACCGGTTCGGGCGGCGAGATCCGCGACGAGGGGGCGACCGGGCAGGGCGCCAAGCCCAAGGCCGGTCTGTGCGGGTTTTCGGTCTCGAATCTGCGCATCCCCGGTTTCGAGCAGCCCTGGGAGGTCGATCACGGCAAGCCGGGGCGCATCGTCTCCGCGCTCGACATCATGCTCGACGGGCCGATTGGCGCGGCGGCTTTCAACAACGAGTTCGGGCGTCCGAATCTGACGGGTTATTTCCGCACCTACGAGCAGTCGGTGCCGGGGCCGGACGGCGCGCCCGAGCTGCGCGGCTATCATAAGCCGATCATGTTAGCGGGCGGTCTCGGCAATATCCGCACCGAGCATGTCGCCAAGCAACCCTTCCCGCCGGGGACGCCGCTGATCGTCCTGGGCGGTCCGGCGATGCTGATCGGACTCGGCGGCGGCGCGGCCTCCAGCATGGCGTCGGGAAGTTCGGCGGAGGATCTGGATTTCGCCTCGGTGCAGCGCGCCAATCCCGAAATGGAGCGCCGCTGTCAGGAAGTCATCGACCGCTGCTGGGCGCTGGGCGAGGAGACCCCCATCCTCTTCATCCATGACGTGGGCGCGGGCGGGCTCTCGAACGCGCTGCCCGAACTGGTGCATGACGGCGGGCGGGGCGGGCGCTTCGAACTGCGCGCGGTGCCGAACGACGATCCCGGCATGTCGCCGATGGAAATCTGGTGCAACGAGGCGCAGGAGCGCTATGTCATGGCCATCGCGGCGGAACGGCTGGAGACCTTCCAGGCGATCTGCGCGCGCGAGCGTTGTCCCTATGCGGTCGTCGGCGAGGCGTCCGAGAGCGAGCATCTGTGTCTCGACGACCGTCATTTCGGCGACCGGCCGATCGACATGCCGCTGCCGCTGCTGTTCGGCAAGCCGCCCAGGATGCTGCGTGACGTGGTCCGTGTTGATCCGCCGAAGACAGCCTTCGCGACTGCGGATATCGATCTGGGCGAGGCGATCTTCCGGGTTCTGCGTCTGCCCACGGTGGCGGACAAGAGCTTTCTGATCACCATCGGCGACCGCAGCATCACCGGACAGGTGGCGCGCGATCAGATGGTTGGTCCCTGGCAGGTGCCGGTCGCCGACTGTGCCGTGACGCTGGCGGATTATCGCGGCTATACCGGCGAGGCGATGGCGATCGGCGAGCGCACCCCGCTGGCCCTGCTCGACGCGCCCGCCTCGGGACGCATGGCGGTCGGCGAGGCGCTGACCAACCTGGCCGCGACCTACATCGACCGTCTCGGCGACATCAAGCTGTCGGCCAACTGGATGGCCGCCGCCGGACATCCGGGCGAGGATGCGCGGCTCTACGAGACGGTCGCGGCGGTGTCCGAGTTGTGCGCCGAGTTAGGCATCGCGATCCCGGTCGGCAAGGATTCGATGAGCATGAAAACCGTGTGGCCGGATGCGGCCGGCGAGCGCCGCGAGATGACCGCGCCGCTGTCGCTGATCGTCTCCGCCTTCATGCCCGTCGCGGACGCGCGCCAGACCCTGACCCCGGGACTGCGCACCGATCAGGGCGATACCGATCTGATCCTGATCGATCTGGGGCGCGGCAGGAATCGGCTCGGTGGCTCCTGTCTGGCGCAGGTCTATGGTCAGCTTGGCGACCTTGGGCCGGATCTCGACCGTCCCGATCTGCTCAAGCATTTCCTGGCCGCGATCGAGGATCTGTTCGTCGAGATGATGATCCTCGCCTATCACGACCGCTCCGATGGCGGTCTGATCGCGACACTCTGCGAAATGGCCTTTGCCGGACGCTGCGGGATCGATGTCGATCTGGCCGCGCTCGGTCCCGACGATTGCGCCGCGCTGTTCAGCGAGGAACTCGGTGCGGTGCTCCAGGTGCCGCACACCGAGACCGACTGCGTGCTGCAAATCCTCAAATTTCACGGTTTGGGCGAATGCAGCGCGGTGATCGGAACGCTCAACGATGACGACCGGATCCGTCTCCGTCGTCATGGGCGGATGTTGTTCGAGGCCGCTCGGGCCGATCTGCAACAGGCGTGGTCCGAGACCAGCTACCGGATGCAGTCGCTGCGCGATCATCCCGACTGCGCGGACGAAGCCTTTGCGCGGATTGCCGCCGAGGATCCCGGGCTGCATGCCGAGCTGACCTTCGACCCTGACGACGACATCGCCGCCCCCTACATCGAGCGCGGCGTCCGCCCGCCCATCGCCATCCTGCGCGATCAGGGCGTTAACGGCCAGCAGGAGATGGCGGCGGCCTTCCATGCCGCCGGTTTCGCGTGCGTCGACGTTCATCTGTCGGACATCATCGCCGGTCGGGTCGATCTGGCGCGCTTCCGGGGGTTGGCGGCCTGCGGCGGTTTTTCCTATGGCGACGTGCTGGGCGCGGGCGAGGGCTGGGCCAAGACCATCCTATTCAACGCACGGGCGCGCGATCAGTTCGAGGGCTTTTTCGCACGCTCCGACACCTTCGCGCTCGGCATTTGCAACGGCTGTCAGATGCTCTCAAACCTGCGCGAGCTGATCCCCGGCGCCGACCATTGGCCGCATTTCGTGCGCAACCGTTCGGAGCAGTTCGAGGCGCGCACCCTGATGCTGGAGGTCGCCGACACGCCATCGGTGCTGCTGGCCGATATGGCCGGCTCGCGGATGCCGATCGCGGTCGCGCATGGCGAGGGTCGCGCCGAGTTTCGCGACGCAGCCCATCTGGCCGCCGCGCAGGCGCATGTCGTGACGCGCTATGTGGAAAATGATGGGCGGGTCGCCGAACGCTATCCGGCCAACCCGAATGGTTCGCCGGACGGCATCGCCGGGCTGACGACGACGGATGGACGGGTCACTATCATGATGCCGCACCCCGAGCGCGTCTTCCGCACCGTGCAGAATTCCTGGTCTCCCGACGACTGGGAGCAGGACGGAGCCTGGATGCGGTTATTCAGAAACGCGCGCGCCTGGGTGGATTAACAAAGAACGGAAGCCGGATTGAGGCTAGTCGATTTTCCTGGAAAACGAACCGCTTCAATCCGGCTTGCCAACCTCGGATGTCTATTGAACGCTACCGAAGGAAGGGTTGGCGGCGCCGGCTGGGGGCTGGAGTCCGGCGAATTTGCACCCTTGCGCCACCGGTCCGCCGGGGAACATCGCGTAGAGATATTTGATGCCGCCCTTGGCGTGGAAGGCCTCGTCGAGTGCGTCATGCAATTCCCGCACGTTTGGCCTTTGATGCTGTTGGAAGTAGCCCTGTAACGCCTTGATGGTGATCCAATGGTCCTCGCCGAGTTCGATGCCGTCCGCCTCGGCGGCGCGCGCCGCGTCTTCTCGTGTCCAATCGGCCGGCGCGGAGGGGAATGCGTCGTCGCGGGTCGTTGCGCCCGGATTCATGATGTCGCTCATCGTCGTCGCCACGATACTGACCTCTCGAATACTCTGATTGATGGTAGTTGCGGTTAGGCGAATCCCGTCCTCCCGGGATGAATGCCAAGAGCGCCGGCATTCGTCGCGGATGATCGGTCGCTCCGAGTGTCGATTTTGCGGGGGTTTACGTCAAGGGGGGATCGATGCTTCGCAGCAGTTCTCGTTTTGAAGTCATCCGCCATCGTAGGAGCCCGCTTGCGGGCGACATGACCTGTCAGTCGCCTTTGGATCTGCCAAACTCTGTCGCCCGGAAGCAAACTCGCAGGCCCACAAATCGCCCGCAAGCGGGCTCCTACGTCAAACCAAGCGCGCCGGGGATCAGGCGCTCAGGAGGAAATACACCGCCGCCGCGGCACCGACACCAAGGATGGCCGCCCCGGCAATCAGCCCATAAAGTCTGCCGATGGCCGAACCGAGCGACTGCTCCAGGGCTTGAGTCGACTGCTGGGCGCCCATGAGCGCGGCATCGATGACCTCCTTCGCTTCGCGGCGGGCCAGGGTCGCGGCTTTGAGCGCGACGGACTCTTCAATGGCGTGCAACTGCTCGTGCGCGGGCTGATCGCCGCCCGCCGGTTTGGGCTGGAAGGCGCGCAGTTGTTTCTCGACCGACTCCATGACCCGCGCCCGCTCGGCCTCGATTTCGCGCTTGAGCAGATCCGGCAGGGTCTCGGTTGCCAGACGGGTCGAAATGGCCTGAAAGTCCGCCATGGTGGGTGTCGGCGACGCGGTTCGGCGTGCGGCCTGTTCCGCAGCGAAGCGTTCATCCACGATGTGTCGGGATTCGCTCAACAGGCTTTCCGTCAGATCGCGCCGCAGATCTTCGAGCATGGGGGTCAACAGTCTGGCGAGTCTTGCCTCCAGGCGCGCATCGACCAGTTTCGCGATGGCCTCCTCGGACGGCTCCGGGGTTGGTGCCGGAGTCGGTTGCACGGCGCGTTCGATGGTTTCCACGACGGGTTGTGGCGCGACGCCGGTCGCGAGCTTGTTGCGCAGTTTTTCGAGGATCCCGGGCAGGAGTTCGGCCGCGGCCGATTTCGGCAGGATGCCGAAGACCCCTTTTTTGTTCGCGGTCGCGACGAATTCGGGCTCTTCGTGCGAGGTACACATCACAATGGGTATCGACGCGGTGCGCGGATCTTCCCGGATCACCTCCAGCGCCTCGAAACCGTTCAGCCCCGGCATCATATGGTCCATCAGGATGGCGTCGGGCAGTAATGTCTTGAGGATCGCGAAGGCGGACTCGGCGGAGTCCGCCGTCTCGACTTCGACGCCATGACGCTGAAGCTGCAGCCGCAGTGCATAGCGCGCGGATTTTGAATCGTCGACCAGGAGTATCTTCATCGGGTCCATGACTTCCACTGATGGAGTTGAATGGTTGACGCGGGCCAGTCCGCCGGACGCCAGGTTTCGGGTCAATTAATGGTAGGTGAATCGCACCATGGCTGATAGCAGGATCGCCTTTCGTCTGTATGAGTCCGCCGAACAGGTGGCCGCCGACACGGCTTGGCGTGTTCTGGCGGCGGCCCGGCAGTCAATCGCGGCGCGCGGGCGATTTCAGTTGGTGTTGGCCGGAGGGTGCACCCCCCAGGCGGCCTATACTGTACTCGCCGATCAGGTCGCGGACTGGGACCGCTGGCACATTTTTTTCGGCGACGAGCGCTGTCTGGCATCGGACGATCCGGAACGCAACAGTCTTGCGGCCGCCCGCATTCTGTTGGATCAGGGGCCAATCCCGGCCGCGAATTGGCATCCCATCCTGGCGGAGCAGGGCGCCGAGCTGGCGGCCACTCGCTATGAGGCAATGATCCGGCCCCGGCTGCCCTTCGATCTGGTGCTGCTTGGGATGGGCGAGGATGGACATACAGCCAGCCTCTTTCCCGGCCATGCGATCGCACCCGGGGCGCTCGTCATACCCGTCCAGCAGGCCCCGAAGCCGCCGCCCGAGCGCGTCTCGCTAACCCCGAGCGCGCTGGTGTCCAGCCGCGCTATTTTGATCCTGGTCACCGGTGTCGGCAAGCGGGAAGCCCTGGCGGATTGGCGCCGGGGCGCCGACCTGCCGGTCGCGCGGGTCGCGTCCGCCGGGCTGCGGGTCGAGGTACTGGTGGATCGCGAGGCCGCGGGCGAGTGATCCGGGATGTCGAGTGCCCGCCGGAAGCGGGCCAAGCAATTGCCGCCTACCCAGCGCTGACGGACGCGGCGTCCCAACCGGTCAGCAGTGCGCGGATGTTTGCGATCGCCAGCGGAACGGCCGCCTCGACCGCGGGCGTCAGCCGCTCGCCCCAGCCGATGAACTCGGGCTCGATGCCGACCAGCGCGCGTCGGGCGGGCAGGGTGTCTGTGAGCCGTGCCATATCCATCAGGTCCGAGAGGCTGACCTCATGCACGCTCTTGGCGTGGGCGCGAAGCTGGCGGTCCATGGCCTCGCCCTCGAAGACGCGCACGCTGCCGGGGGCGTCGCCCATGGCGGCGGCATCCACGACGATCAGGCGCGGGCAGTCGCCGATGGGCGCGGCGAGCGTGAAGCTCAAGGTGCCGCCATCGATGAATCGCAGCGGGGCGGCGGGATCCGTCTCCGCCTCAAGCCGGCGGATCACCTCGGCGCCGACGGCCTCGTCGGTCATGAGGATATTGCCGAGACCGAGGATCAATGTGGTTGGGTTCAAAGGCGGTGTCTCCTGGGATGCGTGGGGCGGGCGGCTCAAAGGATTGATCTGGATCCTTGCGGCGTCGACCTCCGCCGCTTAGCCTCGTGCGTCAAGCCCAGAGTGTAAACGGAGACCCTGTTCATGTGTTTTGGAATTCCCATGCAAGTGCGGTCCATCAATGGCTTCATCGCCCACTGCGAGGCCAAGGGCGTGACGCGCGAAGCCAGCCTTTTCATGCTCCAGTACGAAGACATCGCGGTTGGCGATTACATCGTCGTCCATCTTGGCAATGCCATCGACAAGGTCAGCGCCGAGCAGGCCGCCGCGGCTTGGGAAATCTATGATTCCATGCTCGCGGGCGAGGATGCAGGCGCGGGCGAAGGCGATTTTCGTGGAAGATCCTACCCGTAGGAACCCGCTTGCGGGCGACGTGACCCGCTAAGATGCCTTCCGTGCGCCCCACGGCTTAGGGCTTGTCGGGATTGGCGGATTCGCCCAAGCCGCTGGACGGGCTGGGTTCATTCGGTTTCTGTGTCTCGTCGGCCTTGCCGGCATTGCCTGTTCCCAGCATTCCGAACCTGGGGTTTCCGCCCGGTACCTCGAAACGCATCTCCGGCCAGATCGCCAGACCCTTGGCTGCGGACACGGTGCCGCCACTCGCCTGATCGATACTCGTGCCGCTTAGCGCGGTGCGCACGATCATCGCGCTTTCGCCGGTCATCCCAGTCAGCTTGCCGGTGCCGCCGGTCAGCGTGAACGTGCCTTTACAGGAGCCCGGCTGGCCATTGCAGTTGAACTCGGCATAGACATAATCGCCCGTGGGACTCTCGATCGTGCAGTAGCCGTGGCCCTGCATCTCGTTACTGAGGATATGGATGATCTGAGTGGAGGGGCAGGTGAAGAGCGCCGCATCGAGCAGACCGTCGCCATTCTCGATGTACATGATGCCCTCGAAGGTGCCGATGAACTGGAGTTTGTCCACGGCAACCTGAAATAATTGGCCATTCGCCTCCCAGGGGGCAAGTATTTTGGCGATACCGACCTCGGCGGCGAGCGGCTGGGCCAGAATCGAGAGAATAAACGGCAACGCTAAGACCAGACCGCGCATTGGATGCTTCATAAAGTCGTTCGGTTCAAGAATGTTACACTGACGCCAATTGTAGGCAGCCGATATCGTGGCGTCGAACGATTGCCGCGCGAGAACCTTTACTTCTTATTCCGACGGATCCAGCGTGAGCAGCGGCATGACGCATCCCGAGAACGAATCAGAACCCTTGATGCTGGGCTGGCGCGAATGGCTGTCCCTGCCGGATCTGGGCCTGGGGCCGATCAAGGCGAAGGTCGATACCGGCGCCCGGACCTCCACTCTGCACGCCTTTTATGTCGACACCTTCCAGCGTCGCGGTAAGCTCCACGTCCGTTTTGGCGTGCATCCCTTGCAGCATCGCGCCGATGTCGTCGTGCATGGCGAGGCGCCCGTTCTCGACCGGCGGAATGTCTCCGATTCCGGCGGACATCGCGAGGAGCGTTACGTGATTTTGACCCGCCTGGCGCTGTCCGGCCGCGCGTGGCCGATCGAGCTGACCCTCGCCAACCGCGAGACCATGTTGTTTCGCATGCTTCTGGGGCGCACCGCGCTCGTCGGTCGGGCGCTGGTCGATCCGTCGCGCTCTTTCGTGACGGGACGGATCAAAGATCCCTGGACGCACTATCTTCCGCTGGAGCCGCCGGCGCATGCGCCGACAGAATGAGGTCGACGCCGCACTCGATGCGTCGGCGCAGAACCTCGGGTGTCGGCGGCGGACAGCCGCCGATCAACAGCCCGGTCGTCTGAATGCCCTGCCACATCCCTAGAAGCTGTTCCGCCGCCTGAAGGCTGTCATGGGGGCGCAGATCGCCGCGTTCCACCGATGCCTCCAGCAGCCGGGCCAGTTTCGCGCGGGTGGCCTCGGCGCCTTCCCGATAGATCAGCGGTCCGAGCCAGGGTTGCTGGCCGGCCTGGGTCGCCAGCATGCGTTGCAGGGTGAGAAATTCGTCACCGGTCAGGAAGTCCATCAGACAAAGACCGAACTCGATCAGCGCCTGACGCAGTCCGCCGCGCGTTTTGGGCAAGCCTTCCAGGGCAGCGGTCATGTCGGTGCGCTGGGCCAGGATGACCTTGCGGATCAGTCCCGGCAGATCGGTGAAATGCGCGTAGACGGTGACCTTGGAGACGTGCGCGGCGCGCGCGACCGCCTCGATGCTCAGACTCTGAAGCCCCCCGGAAAAGAACAGGGTACGCGCCGCGGCGAGGATGGCCGCGTGCTTGGTCTCGTCGGGCGGACGGCCGCGGGCGCGGCGCGGCGGGTCGGATGCGGCGGGCATGCCGTTAGGGTTCGGGTTGCTCATGGTTTGGGATCAGCGGATCGTCGGGTTGATGGCGGTGGCGCGGTTGATGTCGAATGGACGCGAGATTAGCATTTACTAAACGCTTACGTACAGTAATAATGAATGGGTTCGTCGATCCTTAGGAGACCAACCCCGTGCGGCCTTTCACCCTGCCGATGTTCCTGACGCTGGCCAGTCCGATCCTGCTGTTGCTGTCCGCCTGCCAGCCGGGCGTCGAGGAAATGCCGGACGCGTTGCCGCCCTGGGTGCTGACGGTTCCCCTCGAAGTGTCCTCCGTCGCGACCTGGAGCCTGACCGGCGCCGTGCAGGCTCGCCATGAGATCCCGCTATCCTTTCGGATCGGCGGGGAAATCCTGGAGCGCCACATCGATGCGGGCGACCGGGTCGCGGCGGGGCAGTTACTCTTCCGACTCGATCCCCGCGATGTGATTCAACAGCGTATTGCCGCCGAGGCGGCCGAGGCGAGCGCCCGCGCCGAGACCGAGAACGCGGAGCGCGAACGCGACCGCCTGGCCGATCTGCTGAAAAAACGGCTCGCCAGTCAGCAGGATTTCGAGCGCGCGGCCACCGCCGCGCGCGCGGCCAGCGAACGTCTGAGAGCCGCCCAGGCAACCCTGGCACAGGCGCTGAACGCGATCGGCTATGCCTCATTGACGGCCCCGGCGGCCGGTGTCGTTCTGGAGGCGAACGGTCAGGTCGGGCAGGTGGTAACCGCCGGTCAGACGCTCGCCATGCTGGCGGAAGACGGCCCGCGTGAGGTGGAGGTCCATGTTCCCGAGGATCGGCGCGACCGCTTACCGAGCCAGGCCATCGCGGAGCCGTTCGGAACCGGGCCGGCGCTGACGGCAACCCTGCGGGAGATCGCCGGGACCGCCGATCCGGTTGCCCGCACCTGGCGCGCGCGTTATCGGTTGAGCGAGACGCCCTCCGATCTGGCGTTGGGGACGACCGTGACCCTGCATTTCGAGCCCGACCCCGATTCCGAGCTGCTGGCGCTGCGAGTGCCCTTGGGGGCCGTGCTGGAACGCGCCGAGGGACCGCTGGTGTGGCGTCTGGCGGATGGTCATGTCCAGCCCGAGCCGGTCACTCTGCTTGGTCTTGACGGCGAGTACGCAAGGATCCAGACCGCTCTGGCACCGGGCACGCCCGTGGTGGCGCTGGGCGTGAACCGACTCCAACCGGGGCAGGCGGTCCGGGTGCGTCAGCCATGAGCGAGCATCCGCGTCCCGCCGAATCCCGCTTCAACCTCTCGGCGCTCGCCGTGCGCGAGCGCTCCGTGACGCTGTTTTTCATCCTGCTGACGGCCGCCGCCGGTCTCATGGCCTTTCTGCAACTGGGACGGGCGGAAGATCCGGCCTTTACCATGCGGGTCATGGTCGTGTCGGCGGTCTGGCCGGGGGCGAGCGCGCGGCAGATGCAGGATCTGGTCGCCGATCCGCTGGAGAAGCGCATCTCCGAGGTGGACTATTTTTATCGGGTCGAGACTACCGCGCGTCCGGGACGGGTGGATATGCTGGTGGAGTTCCAGGATTACACGCCCTCTCCGCTGGTGCCCGAATTGTTCTACCAGGTGCGCAAGCGCATGCTGGACGAGACGCCAAAGCTGCCGATCGGCGTTCAAGGTCCATTTGTCAACGACGAATTCTCCGATGTCTATTTCGCGCTCTATGCCCTGTCCGCGCCGGATCTGCCGCCCCGTCTGCTGGTGCGCGAGGCCGAACGCATCCGCGATCGGTTTGCCCGCATCGAAGGGGTACAGAAGGTCCGGGTGCTCGGCGAGCGCCCGCAACGGATCTTCGTCGAATTCGATCCGGCCCGCCTGGCCAATCTGGGTCTGACCCCGGACGCGGTGCGGGAGGCGCTGGATGCGCAGAACCGGCTGCTTCCAGCCGGTCTGGTCGAGACTCAGGGGCCGCGTCTCTATCTGCGTCTGGACAGCGAACTCGACGATCTGGACGCCATCCGGGCGGTACCGATCCGCGCGGGCGATCCCTTCGATTTGACTTCCTTCGACCCTGCTCAGGACAGGCTGTTGATTCGACTTGGCGAGATCGCCGAGGTCAAGCGCGGCTACGAAGATCCGCCCGGTTATCTGATCCGCGCCGGCGGCGAGGAGTCGGTGCTGCTTGGCGTGGTCATGCGGCGCGGCGAAAATGGCCTGGCTCTGGGCGCGCGACTGGCCGAGTTCACGGCCAGCCTGGAGACCGATCTGCCGCTGGGGATGCGGTTCTCGCCGATCACCAATCAGGCCGACGCCATTTCGCACGCCGTGGAGTTGTTTCAGCTCAAATTTCTGGTCGCCGTCGTCGTGGTGATGCTGGTGAGTTTCGTGGCACTGGGCTGGCGCGCGGGTCTGATCGTCGGCATTGCCATTCCGCTGACCCTGGGCCTGACCTTCCTGCTGATGTTGATCCGTGGCGTCAATCTGGACCGGGTCACGCTCGGAGCGCTGATCATCGCGCTGGGTCTGCTGGTGGATGACGCCATCATCGCCATCGAAATGATGCTGGTGAAGATGGCGGAGGGCTGGGACCGGCTGCGCGCCGCCGCCCATGCCTGGACGGTCACCGCCACGCCCATGTTGAGCGGCACGCTGGTCACGGTCGTTGGTTTCGTCCCTATCGGTTTCGCGCGCTCTGGCGTGGGCGAATATGCCGGCAATATTTTCTGGGTGCTGGCCTTCGCGCTGCTGGTCTCCTGGCTGGTGGCCGTCACCTTCACGCCCTATCTGGGCACGGTTCTTCTCTCCCCGCCCAAGCCGACGGACGCTGTCCATGAAGCGCTCTACGATTCGCGTCTCTACCGGCGGTTGCGCGCGCTGATTCGCGGCTGCGTGCGTCACAAACGGCTGGTGGTAGCGGCGACCTTCGGTCTGCTGGCGCTCTCCATCGCCGGTCTGGTCGGCCCGGTGCAGAAACAATTCTTTCCGAGTTCGGACCGCCCCGAGGTGCTGGTCGACATCTCTCTGCCGGAGGGCAGCGGAATCCGCGCCACCGCGGTGGTGGCCGAGCGCGTTGAGGCGACCCTCAAGAATGCGCCCGGCGTGCGCTCGCTCTCCAGCTATCTTGGCGCCGGCGCGCCGCGCTTTTTTCTCGCGCTCAATCCCGAGCTGTCCAATCCGGCCTTTGCCAAGCTGATCGCGGTGGCCGAGAGTCCGGCCGCGCGCGATACGCTCATCGCCCGACTCCAGGACCAGGTGGACGCGGGCGAGTTTCCCGAGGCGCGGGTGCGGGTCCACAAGCTGCTCTATGGACCGCCGGTCATCTGGCCGGTGAGCTTCCGGGTGGTGGGGCCGGATCCAGTGACCCTGCGCCGGATCGCCGATCAGGTGCGCGACCGGGTCGCCGCCCATCCCAACGCGCTGGATGCTCATCTGGACTGGGGCGAGCGAGTGCCGGTGGCGCGGCTCGCGCTCGATCCGGACCGTCTGCGTCTGATCGGTCTGACGCCCCGCGAACTCGCCCAGCAATTGAACGATGAGCTGTCGGGTCTGGTCGCGACCGAGATTCGCGAGGATGTGCGCCATGTTCAGCTCGTGCTGCGCGGTCAGACGGGCGCGGCGGTTCGCCCCGGCGCCCTGGCGGACATCAACCTCAAGACCCAGGACGGGCGCAATGTCCCCCTGGCCCAGGCCGGTATCCTCTCCATCGAGTTCGAGGATCCGGTACTCAAGCGTTACAACCGCGACCCCTTCATCGCCGTGCATGCCGAGGTCGCGGGCGCACAGCCGCCGGATGTGACCCTGGCGATCTGGAACCAGCTCGAACCGCTGCGGGCACAACTGCCGGACGGCTACCGCATCGACATCGGCGGCGCGGTCGAGCAGTCCGGCAAGGCCGATGCCTCCATCCAGCGGGTGCAGCCAATCATGCTGGTGCTGATGCTGACGGTCATCATGCTCCAGATGCGCAGCTTTTCCGGCACCGTGATGGTGGTCGCCACCGCCCCGCTGGGCGTCATCGGCGCGACCCTGGCCCTGTTGATCGCGGACAAGCCCTTCGGATTTGTCGCCCTGCTGGGGCTGATCGGTCTGGCCGGCATCCTGATGCGCAACACCCTGATCCTGGCCAAGCAGATCGAAGACAATCTGGGGCAGGGCATGGAGTCGTCCGCAGCTGTGGTGGAAGCGACGGTCCGGCGGGCGCGGCCGGTGATTCTGACCGCCGCCGCCGCCGTCTTCGCCTTCACGCCGCTGACCACCGATACCTTCTGGGGGCCGCTCGCCTATGTGCTGATTGGCGGGATCATCGTCGGAACCGGCATCACGCTGCTTTTTCTGCCGGCGCTTTATGCGCTGTGGTTTCGGGTACGGTTGGCCGGCACTGAAGACATGGCATCTCCAAACCCGCTAAAGTAAAGCCTCTTCATTCAGTAATCGAAAACCCAATGGCGCCGTGGCGATGAGCGTTGACCAGAAAACGGACGCATCCGACCTGCGTCTTCTGCTCAAGGGAATCCCCGAAAATCCCGGCGTCTACCGCATGCTGGATGCGATCGGGACGGTGCTCTATGTCGGTAAGGCCAAAAACCTGAAACGCCGGGTCGGCAGCTATTTCGGGCACGTGCCGACCCGGCGCATTCAGCGCATGGTGAGCCTGATCGTCGACATTGAGGTGACGGTCACCCGCACCGAGGCCGAGGCGCTGCTGCTGGAGAGCAATCTCATCAAGGCGCTTCAGCCGCGCTTCAATGTCCTGCTGCGCGACGACAAGAGTTATCCCTATATCCACCTCACCACCCAGGACGAATTTCCGCGGCTGGCCTTCTATCGCGGATCGCGCAAGGGGGAAGGGCGTTTCTTTGGGCCCTATCCCAGCGCCGGGGCGGTGCGCGAGACCCTGCAACTGCTTCAGAAGCTGTTTCCGGTCCGCCAGTGCGAGGACAGCGTGTTTCGCCATCGCTCGCGCCCCTGTCTCCAGTATCAGATCAAACGCTGTGGCGGTCCCTGCGTCGGGCTGATTGGCGCGGCGGACTATGCCGAGGATGTGGCGAGCACCGTCAAGTTTCTTGAAGGCCGCGCCGACGAGGTGGTGAGCGATCTGGTCGCCGCCATGGAACGCGCCGCCGCCGCGCTGGAGTTCGAGCGCGCGGCCATTCTGCGGGACCGGATCGCGACCCTTCGTCAGATCCAGCAGCGCCAGTACGTGCACGGGGAAGGCGGCGATCTGGACATCGTCGCCTGCGCCCTGGAAGGCGGTCTGCACTGCGTTCAGGTCTTTTTCATCCGCGGCGGGCGCAATCTCGGCAACCGTGGATTTTTCCCCCAGGCACCGGAGGACACGGATCTGGCGACCGTCATGTCCTGTTTTCTGGCGCAGTTTTACACCGATAAAAACGTCCCGCCAGAACTCATCCTGAACGTCGAGCCCGATGATCGCGACTTGCTCGAACAGGTCTTCTCCGAACGCGCCGGGCACCGGGTCCAGATCAAATCGAAGGTGCGGACCGAGCGCGCGCGCTGGCTGGAGATGGCGCGCGGCAATGCCGAGGTTGCGCTCAAGTCGCGCCTGAGCAGCCGGGCCGGCTATGCGCGCCGACTGGACGCGCTGCGCGACGCGCTGGAACTGGAGACGCCGCCGGCCCGCATGGAGTGTTTCGACATCAGTCACACCCAGGGCGAACGCACGGTCGCGTCCTGCGTGGTCTTCGATGGGGAGGGGCCGCGCAAGTCGGATTATCGGCGTTTCAACATCGAGGACATCACGCCCGGCGACGACTATGCCGCGCTGTCCCAGGCCCTGACCCGCCGCTATACCCGCATCAAGGATGGCGAGTATCCGCTTCCCGATCTGCTCTTCATCGACGGCGGGCGCGGACAACTTGGCGCCGTGGCTCAGGTCTTGCGGGAGCTTGGTATCGAGGGTTTGCCACTGGTCGGTATATCGAAAGGGCCTGACCGAAAACCCGGCACCGAACAGCTCTGGTTGTTGGGGCGCGGGGTGCCCGTTATACTGCCCAGCCATTCCCCGGCCATGCATCTGATCGAGCAGATCCGCGACGAGGCCCATCGTTTTGCGATCACCGGCCATCGTCAGCGTCGCGCCAAGGCGCGGACCACGTCGTCGCTCGAAGGCATTCGCGGGATCGGCCCCAAGCGCCGGCAGGAACTCCTGAAACAATTCGGCGGCCTGCGCGGTCTGGCGCGCGCGCGGGTCGAGGACATCGCCGGGGTGGATGGCATCAGCCGGCAATTGGCGCAACAGATTTACGATGCCTTTCATCAAGAAATCCCGGGATATTGATCGATGTGGAATTTACCTAACCTGTTGACGATGCTGCGGATCGTCCTGATTCCAGTCTTTGTCGTGGTGTTCTATATCGAGGCTCCCTGGGCACCCTATGCCGCCGCCAGCGTGTTCGGCGCCGCCGCGCTGACCGACTGGCTCGACGGTTATCTGGCGCGGCGCTGGTCCCAGACCTCGCCGCTGGGCGCCTTTCTGGATCCGGTCGCCGACAAGCTCATGGTGGCCGTGGCCCTGGTGGTGCTGCTCCAGGCCGATCCGCGGATTCTGCTGGCGCTGCCCGTCATGGTGATCATCGGTCGCGAGATCACGGTCTCGGCGCTTCGTGAGTGGATGGCGGAGGTGGGCGCGCGTGCGGCGGTGGCGGTGTCCGGGCTCGGCAAGATCAAAACCACGGCGCAGATGATCTCGATCGCGCTGCTGATTCTGCGCGACTCGGTGTTCGGACCCTCGGTGTATGACTTGGGCGTGGTGCTCGTCTATGTCGCGGCCATCCTGACCCTGTGGTCGATGGCGCTCTATCTGATCGCCGCCTGGCCGAGCCTGTCGGGCAAGACGATCTCGGGCGCTGGCGAAAAAAATTGACGATGGGGTTGACAGGGTTTTAAAACCCCTTAAAATAACCGGCTCGTAAGCGGGAATAGCTCAGTGGTAGAGCACAACCTTGCCAAGGTTGGGGTCGCGAGTTCGAGCCTCGTTTCCCGCTCCAGTTTCTCTGTAAGGCATTGATTCGCTTACAGTCGTGCGCCGCCACGGCGATCAACAATCCTACTTTTAGGGTTCTGATCGTTTTGCACCGATGGAGCGCGGTATGCCGACACTCAATGACACCATCGACGCCTTCCTGGCGTCGCGCGAATTCGACCGCGCCACCCTGGCGCGGTTGGCCTTCTGGTCCGACGCACTGGGTGCCCATGACCTCCTCGCCATCACTCCCGATCAAGTGGATGACGCGCTGACCAGCCTGGCCGAACGTGGGCGCCTCAAACCGCTTCGGGGCGATACCGCCCGACCGGCCGGGGTTCCGCTGGCTGGATCCACCTTCAATCCCTACATTTCCCAACTCCAATCCGTCTACAAGTTCGCCCGGCGCCTGCGTTTGCTCCCGCGTGGGCACACGCCGCCCACCAAGGGCGTCGAAAAGAGTTCCGAGCGTTACCTGCGTCCCGAGGAGGTGGAGCGTCTGCTGAAGGTTGCGCGCGGGGAACCTGATGGCCTTGCGTTGGCGGGATGTCGACCTGAAGCAGCGAACCGTGACGGTCGCCAAGACCAAAAACGGGCAACCGCTCATCGGCGCCCTGTCCGCGCGCGCCGCGTCCGAACTCGCCAAGCTGGCGGGGCAGGAACCGGATTTGAGGTTCCCCCGAAATTTCGTCTTCCAAGGGTGACGTCAACTGACGTTCGCCCTGGAGACGCTGATGCAGAAGATCCCGAAGCCGGAATACGCCGCCGAGTTCAAGTCTCAGGCGGTCAAGCGCGTCAAGGATGGCAAAACCGTTGGCACCGTGGCCAAGGAGCTGGGTTTGGTCGAGCAGACCTTGCGCAACTGGGTCAAGGCGTCCGATGCTGGCATGCTCGATGGCGCGGGTACCCGGAAGGTCACGCCGGAGGAGATGGAGGTGTCGCGTCCGCGCGCGGAGGCGATCCGCCTCAAACGCGAGGTCGAGATCCTAAAAAACCCTTCCCCGGGGCGCGCCCCGCTCCTGTAGGCGCACAAACTCTTTTCAGAGTAGAGTCGGGGCGCCTTCGAGAGCAGAGGCCGTCTGCTTTTTGGTGGTGCCAACCCCGTCAAAAAACCTGGCCCGGGGACTGTTGCGAGTCTGCGTGTGGTGACGCCGTTGGGCGATCCCGAATAGGACGGTGATTGATCTCGCTGTCCCTGCTCTCGATTCACGTCTACCCCCGAGAGCGATTCCATGAAGCCATTTCCATCCCCGAAGCGCCCTCGCCCCCAGGCGCTGTCGACGTTCAATGCACAGGCGGCGGGCATCGACGTTGGCGCCCAGTTCCATGTCGTGGCCGTCCCGCCGGAGCGGGATCCCGAGCCGGTGCGGACCTTCCAGAGCTTTACGGGCGATTTGCATCGCCTCGCCGAGTGGCTGGTGGCCTGCCGTATCGACACCGTGGCGATGGAGTCGACCAGGGTCTATTGGATCCCCCTCGACGAGATCCTCGAGGCCCGTGGCATCCGCGTGGTCGTGGCCAACGCGCGCGACGTCAAACACGTCCCCGGGCGCAAGACCGACGTCAACGATGCCCAATGGCTCCAGCCGTTGCATGCCTACGGCCTGCTGCGGGGCAGCTTTCATCCCCCGGGCGACATCGCCGCGTTGCGCGCCGACCTGCGCCAGCGTGAGCGCCTGCTCGATGACGCCGCCTCCCCTATCCAGCACATGCAGAAGGCGCTGACGCCGATGAACCTGCAACTGCACCATGCGGTCTCCGACATCGCCGGCAAGACCGGGATGGGGATTATCCGCGCCATCCTGGCCGGAACGCGCGATCCGCGGGAACTGGCCAACGATCGCGATGTCCGCGGCAAAGCCTCGCTGGAGACCATTGCCCGCGCCCTGGCGGGGAATGACCGCCCCGAGCACCTCTTTGCCCTGGAGCAGGCCGTCGCGCTCGATGACGCGTATCAGGAACGGGTCGCCGCCTGTGATCAGCGCATCGAGGCCGCCCTGGCGCAACTGACGCCCCCCGAGCCCCCCCGAGCCGTTACCCGCCCCCCGGCACAAGACCCGCCAGCCCAATGCCCTCAATGTCGAGGTGCGCAAGGCGCTCCATACCATCATTGGTGTGGACCTCACCCAGATTCACGGCCTCGGACCCTATCTGGCGCTCAAACTGGTCAGCGAATGCGGAACCGACCTGTCGGCTTGGCCGACCGCCAAGCACGTCACCTCCTGGCTGTGCCTTTCGCCCGGCAACAAGATCTCGGGGGGCAAGGTGCTCTCGGCACGCACTCGTCGCTCGCACAATCGCGCCAGTGCTTTGCTGCGCCTGGCGGCGGTCAACGTCGGCAAGACCGACAGCGCGCTGGGGGCCTTCTATCGCCGCTTGGCCATGCGCGTGGGCAAAGCCAAGGCGGTGACGGCCACCGCGCGCAAGCTCGCCGTCCTGTTCTACAACACCCTGCGCCATAGCCTGGATGACAGTGATCCCGGAGCCTCCTACTCTGAAGAGCGCCATCGCCAGCGGGTCGTACAAAACCTGGAGCGTCGTGCCAAACAGCTTGGCTTCACGCTCGAACCGGCCGGCGCGGCAGGAGTTTCTTAGGAAAAGCGACGGCAGACCCTTCGGCTTCGCTCAGGACAGGCTTCGCGAGAGAGGCGCTGTTCAGTCTGCCTGGATCGATGCGCAACGCTCGACCTTCGATCTGACCGCGATGCGTGCCGTGCTGGCCGTCAGCATCAGCGGCGATCGCGCTTGGAAACGTGGTGGTCACCCGGAACGCCGATGGCTCACGGATCCCCAGATGAGCGTTCTGATTCAATCCATCCATGCGGAATTCACGGGTGCCGACGGCAGCCCGCGCAGGGTGCGCGAGCGGCGCGCACGGGGCTTTCCAGCCAGCAAGGTACGCGTGGAGCGACGGATGCGCGAGCACGGCATCCGTGCCCGCCACCAACGCCGTGACAAGGTCACGACCGACTACGCCTTGCCAGTGGCGGAGAACCGGCTGAAGCGCGATGTCGCCCCGGTCGCCCCGCATCCGGTCTGGACGGCCGATATCGCCGATCTGTGGACCGATGAAGGCTGGCTATCTCTGGCCATCGTGCTGGATCTGTTCAACCGGGAAGTGGTCGGCTGGTCGCTCAAGCCGCGCATGACCGCCGATCGCGTCACCGATGCGCTCACCATGGCCTGGTTCCGCCGCAAGCCAGCACCCGGCCTGATGCACCACTCTGACCGGGGCAGCCAGTCCGCCGCCATCTGTTCCAGGACACGCTGACCCAATACGGGATGATCTGCTCCATGAGCCGCAAGGGAAACTGCTGGGACAATGCCCCCACCGAGAGCGGGTTCGACAGCGTCAAGAACGAGCGGGTCTTCGATGAGCGCTTCGCCACGCGGGAAGCGATGAAGGCCACGGCTTTCGCGTACATTGAGGTGTTTTACAATCGCAAGCGGCGGCACTCGACCCTCGGTGACCACTCGCCGGTCCAGTTTCTTAACGACTGGATCAACGCTCAGCAGAGAGAAAAACGGGTCGCATGAGCACACTTCCTTGGAAGACGAAAAACCGAGGGAACCTCATAACTTGCTTCCTGTTGAGGAATGATCGCGGGAGGCGAGACGGAGCGCGCGAAGATCGGGGCGCGGGGATGATTTCAGCATCCCCGCGCCCCTAACCACCACCCAACCTAAGAGAGAGGTTCGGCTATGGCTAACGCCAGTATAGCAACCAACGTCATTCCCTTTCCGCAACAACAGCCGGAGCCGATTCAGGAAGCCCCGAAACGTAAGCGGCGCTGTCGCTGCGGCTACTGCGGCGAACTCTACCCGACCAATCCCGAGACTCACCCAATATCGGGTTGCTGTCCGTCTTGCTGGGGGGTGTTGGAGCGTGTCCAAAGGGTTTATTGGACGGTTTCGGGGCGCTATGACTGCGATCAAATCGCCCGTGCCATTCTTGCCGATCCCGAAGGAAAGGAAGCCGACGACCTGCGTTTTATGGAGGCTTTTCATGATGCTTTCCGTGAGGCGACGCCTTACGGAAAAGCATTGATCTTGCAAATGCTTCGGCGCGCTACCGACGAAAACCGACGCGCCGAGATCAAACTCGTTTCTCAGCGAAAGGAAGTAGAGCCGTGTTCGGGGAACGCGCCATGTTTGAGGATGGTTAAACCTGCTCCTGGTCGCGCGGCATCCATCCATGAGGCATCCGAGTTTTAAGCACTGAGTTAAGCCGGGTCTAGGCTGATCCCCGAAAAGGCAGACCCTTCACCGCCCTGGCCCGGCACCTTTTTGAAGGTTCGCGTGAAGGTCGCGTTATGAATTTCCCGGATTGGGCACCGCCTAGCGTCATTGAACGCTGGCAGGAATGTATGCAAGAAAATGAAGAAGAGTTAGCCCGTAGTATTGCCTTTTATCGCGACTTGCAAGAAAAAGGCGAGCTATCAAAAGACTATGACGCGGAAACGATTGCACGGGAAGACCGAAAAGACGCTTTAGATTTTCCGGGAATGATTGGCCGTCTCTTGACGGATGAAAAAATGGAATGGGCATGGAAACGACTCCCGAAACTGAAAGAGCGGAATCAGCGACATCACAGCGCGCTAATCGAGGCGATATTTATTCGCGTTGTGGAGCGTGGATTTTATGGCTCAGTCACCCGTATAGAACGAATGCCAACCGCTGAATTTTTAAAATGGATTGCGGATGTTCAGGCGACGGCGGCGAAGCTGGCGGGATTAGTCGAGGATACCGGGTTGGATTATTATCTTTGGCGTGACTTCAAGAAAGCCCAGGTCCAGGCGGCTGTTAGGTGTAGCGGCCTGCAAACATCCGCGGCCCGACCTGCAAACATCGCAATTTTCGACCCGAATTAACTGCAAATATCGGGGGTCCAGGACCCGGATTATTTGCAAATGAGCCGACATTAACTGCAAACAGCCTGCAAACATCCGCGCCGGCCCAGATTATCTGCAAACGACGCCCGCGCCTTTCTTGACCAACGGGTTGGCGCTGATCGGCCGCCGTCGCTGGAGGATCAGTCGCCGCCGCACGGTCATCCAGGATCCAGGTGAAACCGTCTGGCCGCCGGCGCGGCGGGCGGGCGCAGTCCTGCCGCCCCTGCATTGAGCCGCACTCGCCGGCCACTATCGGTTCGGCAAAACGAGGGTTTTTCCGGACCGTCAGCAGACCGCCAGTGCCACCCGACTGCACCGCCTGAAACCCCGGTCTCACGGTCCGGATAACCGGTTGTGGAAATCTGCGACCGCTTTTCCTAAGCTACGACGAGTAAATCAAACCACCAGCCCCTCGCGGAGCGGCAGATGGACATCGGCTATGCCCGTGTCAGCACCAAAGACCAGAGCCTGGACCTGCAGGTCGACGCCTTGCGCCGCGCCGGGTGCGCGAAGGTCTACCAGGAGGTCGTCAGCGGCGCCAAGGTCCCGCGTCCGGTCCTCGATACCCTGCTGGGCGAGCTGCGCCCGGGCGACGTGCTGGTGATCTGGAAACTCGACCGTCTCGGGCGTTCCCTGCGTCACTTGGTCGAACTGGCTGGCGTACTGCTGGAACAGCAGGTCGGGCTCAAGAGCCTCAACGATCCACTGGACACCACCACCTCCCAGGGTCGGTTGGTGTTCAATTTGTTCGCCGCGCTGGCTGAATTTGAAAAGGATCTGATCCGCGAACGCACCCAGGCCGGGTTGGTCGCTGCGCGTGCTCGCGGTCGCCTGGGCGGGCGCCCCAAGGGCCTACCGCCCGAGGCTGAGAAAACCGCCTGCGCCGCCGAGACCCTCTACCGCGAGCGGCGCCTATCGGTGCGCGAGATCGCCGCCCAGCTTGGCATCGCCAAAAGTACCCTCTACGACTACCTGCGCCACCGCGGGGTGCCGATCGGCACCCCGGGCCCGGCCGCGCAGGGCCGTTAGGGCGTCGCCCGGGAGTGGTGCGTCCATGACGCGTCACCAACTCCCGCCGGAAGCCCTGCTGGACCTGTGCCGTCGGCGCGCCGCATTGGCGCCGCGCAGCCCGGAGCGCCGGGCGCTGATCCAGCAGACGGCCGCTCTGTACGGGGTCTCGGAGGACGCGCTCTATCGGGCACTGCGCGCACGCGCCCGGCCCAAGGCCCTGAACCGCGCCGACCGCGGGGTGCCGCGGGTCCTGCCCCCGGCGGAGCTTGAGCACGACTGCGAGGTGATTGCGGCGCTGAAGATCCGCACCAGCAACAAGAAGGGGCGCCACCTCTCCACCGTCCAGGCCATCCGCTTGCTCGAAGAGCATGGTGTGGAGACCCCCGCGGGGCTGCTGCGTGCCCCGGCCGCGGTGCTGACCCGTAGCACCGTGAATCACTACCTCAAGCAGTGGGGCTTCGACGACCGGACCCTGACCCGGGTCCCGCCGGCGGTGCGCTTCGAGGCCCGCCACAGCAACGACTGCTGGCAGTTCGATCTGAGCCCGTCGGATCTGAAACAGGTCGCGCGCCCGGCCTGGTTCGAGGAGGGCCGCGGGCATCCGCTGCTGATGCTCTACAGCGTGGTCGATGACCGCAGCGGGGTCGCCTACCAGGAGTACCACGGCGTCTATGGCGAGGATGTGGAGGCGGCGCTGCGCTTCCTGTTCAACGCGATGGCCCCGAAGTCCGACCCCGAGTTGCCATTCCAGGGACGCCCGGCCATGCTCTACATGGACTCTGGGCCGATCGGCAAGAGCCTGATCTTCCACCGCGTCATGGACTACCTCGGGATCGAGGTGCGCACCCACATGCCCAAGGACAGCGACGGGCGGCGTCCGACGGCCCGGGCCAAGGGGAAGGTCGAGCGGCCCTTTCGCAGCGTCAAGGAGATGCATGAGACCCTCTACCACCTGCACGCGCCGGAGACGGAGGCCGAGGCGAACGCCTGGCTGCTGCGCTTCCTGATCCACTACAACCGCATGCCCCACCGCCGCGAGCCCCATGCGCGGATCGATGACTGGCTGGCCAACCTGCCCCCGGATGGGGTGCGCGCCATGTGCAGTTGGGAGCGCTTCGGCACCTTCGCCCGCGAGCCCGAGCGGCGCAAGGTCGGGGTCGACGCCCGGGCCTCCCTAGAGGGGACCCTCTACCAGGTCGACCCTGATCTGGCCGGCGAGGACGTGATTCTGTGGTGGGGACTGTTCGACAACGCCCTCTATGTCGAGCACGGTGAGCGGCGCTTTGGCCCCTACGACCCGGTCGGCGGGCCGATTCCCCTGCATCGCTACCGCTCGTTCAAAAAGACCAAGACCCAGCAACGCGCTGAGCGCATCGCAGCCTTGGCTGAACAACTGGCCCTGCCAGGGTCCGTGTGGGGCGGTCCAGCCGCCTCGGTAGGACTGGCGCCAGGGCCCGTCGTCGCGCAGACGCCCTTCGTCGATCCGGACCCGTTCCAAGATCTGGCCTTTCCTACGGCGGTCGCGGCAAAACGCGCCATCGCTGAGTACCTGGGCACCCCCTTGGCCAAGCTGCCGGCAGAGGCGCTGGCCGCGCTTGATGTCGCCTTGGCCGAGTCACTGCGTAAGGTCGACGTCATCGACGACGCGCGGACCCATCTGAAACCCCTGCGCGGAGGCTGACCGGCATGCAGAGCGAGGTGATGAAGCACTTTGGGCTAACCCGCGGACTGCCGCGCGCCGGCTATTTCGAAACCGCCCAGCAACGCCGGGTCTTCGACGATATCAAGATCGCCATCCATGGCGGTCAACTCCTGGCCCTGGTCGGACTGGTCGGCTGCGGCAAGACCACCACGCTGCACCGGCTGACCGAGGCCCTCAAGGACGAGCGCGAGATCCTGGTCTCCCAGTCGCTCGCGGTGGACAAACATCGGATCAACCTTGGCACCCTGATGCTGGCCCTGTTCTACGACCTGTTGACCGAGAAGGACTTCAAGGTCCCCACCCAGCCGGAGAAGCGCGAGCGCAAGCTCATCGAGGTCATCGCCAAGCGCAAGAAGCCGGTCGCCCTGTTCGTCGATGAGGCGCACGACCTGCACCCCAAGACCCTGGTCGGGCTGAAGCGCCTGATCGAACTGGTCCAGAACAACGGCGGCACCCTGTCCGTGGTCCTGGTGGGTCACCCCAAGCTCAGGAACGATCTGCGCCGGCCAGCCCTGGAGGAGATCGGCGCCCGGACCACCCTGTTCTGGCTGGACGGGATCAAAGGGCAGGAGTTGGCCTATCTGGACTGGTTGCTGGAGCAATGCGCCCCCGCAACGGCGGCCGATCTGCTGACCGCGGAGGCCCGCGAGCGCCTGGCCGCAGCACTGTCCACCCCGTTGCAGATCGAGCAGTACCTGACGCTCGCGCTGGAGGCGGCCTATCAGGTCGGGCAGAAGCCGGTGACCTTGGAGGTCATCGAAGCCGTCCTGGCGGCCGACATTGATGCCCTGGAGGCGACCCTGACCCGCTACGGCTACAACACCCGGGCGTTGGCCGATCTACTCAACGTCCGCCCGGCGGAGATTCGCTCCTTTCTGCACGGCCAGTTGGCACCGGGGCGGACCCAGGAACTGCATGGCCAGTTACTGGCTGCGGGGCTGCCGGTGTGAGTGTGGCCGGCTCATTCAGCCGTTTGCAGTTAATCTGGGCCGGCGCGGATGTTTGCAGGCTGTTTGCAGTTAATGTCGGCTCATTTGCAAATAATCCGGGTCCTGGACCCCCGATATTTGCAGTTAATTCGGGTCGAAAATTGCGATGTTTGCAGGTCGGGCCGCGGATGTTTGCAGGCCGCTACAGCTAATATGCGGGTCAGCAAAGAAAACAGTCGCCTTGTCGCCATTCAAAGACGGCGGCGCCTAGATGAAAAGGAAGCCGCATCGTCATTAGGGCTTTCGGTGAGAACGCTACAGCAATGGCGATTGAAAGGCGGCGGCCCGCCTTTCCTGAAGCTGGGCGCGGCCGTGCGCTATGACGAGGAGGTTTTAGAATGCTGGGCAACGAGTCGGACGCGGGCCAATACCAGCGATCCCGGCCCGGCGGCGGCGTAGGAGGTGCGGCGATGAGCGGACGCACCGGAAAAACGACACCCAGACATAACGAAGGCCCCCCGGTTGCCGAGGCCGGGGAGCCTTCAAGGAGGGATGCGAACCCAAGATACCTGTTGATTGAGCCGTCCCCGGAGGCGTTAGAAGCGCCCCCGAGATAGAGCCGACCGCTGTAACGGTCCGGCACCGGCGCGAACAATTTTAACCCGTTTTTCGGGCGCTTGTCTGCGTTTTTGCCTGCCTGTCCCTGCGGTCAATTCTACCCTTGGAGTTGATCCACCCATGACCACGAACACCGATCAAGGCCCCACCCGGAGCCGGCGCCAATTTGACGCGCTCAAGAAGGCGATTAACCCGGAAGCCTTTTACCGGCGCGAGATTCAGAATGTTCCTGCCCAACTGAAAATAAACAACGAAGGCTGGACCCAGAATCTTCGTTGTCCTTTTCCGTCACACGACGATACCACCCCTTCTTTTGGCTTCAATGTCAAAACCGGCGCCTGTCGTTGTAACGGTTGCGGCGAAAGCTGCGGTTCTGTCATTGATGCGGCGATGAGCCTACATCGCCTGGATAAGATCGAGGCTTACGACTACCTGAAAAGTTCCTATTCCGTTGAACTTGGCGCGGCGCCCGTGAGGTTCCCTCGGTTTTTCGTCTTCCAAGGGAGTGTGCTCATGCTACCCGTTTTTCTCTCTGCTGAGCGTTGAGCCAGTCTTTCAGAAACTGGACCGGCGAGTGGTCACCGAGGGTCGAGTGCCGCCGCTTGCGATTGTAAAACACCTCAATGTACGCGAAAGCCGTGGCCTTCATCGCTTCCCGCGTGGCGAAGTGCTCGCCGAAGACCCGCTCGTTCTTGAAGCTGTTGAACCAGCTCTCGGTGGGGGCATTGTCCCAGCAGTTGCCCTTGCGGCTCATTGAACAGACCATCCCGTCTTCGGTCAGCTTGTCCTGGAAACAATGGCTGGCGTACTGGCTGCCCCGGTCGGAGTGATGCATCAGGCCGGTGGCTGGCTTGCGTCGGAACCAGGCCATGGTGAGCGCATCGGTGACGCGATCGGCGGTCATGCGCGGCTTGAGCGACCAACCAACGACTTCGCGGTTGAACAGATCCAGCACGATGGCGAGAGACAGCCAGCCTTCATCGGTCCACAGGTACGTGATGTCGGCGGTCCAGACCTGATTCGGGCCACTCGGGGTGAAATCACGCGCGAGCAGGTTATCGGCGACGGGCAGGGCGTGCTTGGAGTCCGTCGTGGCCTTGTAGCGGCGCTTGTGGCGCGCGCGGATGCCGTGCTCGCGCATCCGTCGCTCCACCCGTTCTTTGCTGGCCGGAAAGCCCCGTGCATGCAGCTCCCGCAGCAGGCGTGGACTGCCGTCGGCGCCCTTGACTTCGGCGTGGATCGCTTGAATCAGGACGATCATTTGGAGATCCGTGAGCCATCGGCGTTCCGGGTGGCCACCGCGTTTCCAGGCGCGATAACCGCTGATGCTGACCGCCAGCACCCCACACATCGCGACCAGGTCGAACGTCGGGCGCTGCGCGTCAATCCAGGGCAGACTGAACAGCGCATCCCTCGCGAAGCCTGTCCTGAGCGCAGCCGAAGGGTACGCCGTCGCTTTTTTTAAGATGTCGACCTCGCGCTTGAGGCGGATCACTTCCGCGCGCAGACGCGACAGTTCCATCTCCTCCGGCGTCACCTTCCGGGCGCCAGGGTCATCAAGCCTGCCCGCATCGGATGCCTTGACCCAGTTGCGTCACGTCTGCTCGACCAGCCCCATCTCCTTGGCCACGGCGCCCACGGTCTTGCCATCCTTGACGCGCTTGACCGCCTGTTCCTTGAACTCGGTGGTGTATTCCGGTTGCGGGATCTTCTGCATCATCGTCTCCAGTGTGAACGTCAGTTTACGTCACCCTTGGAAGACGAAATTTCAGGGGAACCTCACCCGAGCAATCGGGATCCAGGAAAAGCAAGCCCGCGACCACGGCACCTAAGCCAAACCCGGCCCCTCTGGTTCCGATTCCTCCCGAGGCGCTGGCGACCCGTCCCCAGGCCCACCCCTCGCACGGCACACCGTCAACGACATGGGAATATCGCGACCGCGACGGGCGGCCCGTGGCCTTTCAAAATCGGTTCGATCCACCCAATAACGGGCGAAAGGTTTTTAGCCCCCAGGTCTGGACCAAGGCGGGCGGTTGGCAGTGGAAGGCACTCCCGGAACCGCGACCGCTGTACGGTCTGGATCGTCTGGCGAGCCAACCCGAAGCCCCGGCCCTGATCTGCGAAGGCGAGAAAGCGGCGGATGCGGCGGCCCGGTTGCTGCCTGATCTGTCGCCCTTGGCGACGATGAACGGCGCTCAAAGTCCGGCGAAGTCCGATCTATCCCCGTTGAACGCGCGGTGCGTGCGGATTTGGCCCGACCATGACGACCCCGGCGCGGCCTTCGCTCGGAAGGTTGCCGAGTTGGCCCGGCAAGCGGGCGCGGCATCGGTCGAGGTCCTGGATCTGGCGAGCCTGACGCGCGACCCCAAGACCGGCGAACCGCGGGAACTGCCGAAAGGCTGGGATGCGTTCGACGCGGCGGCCGATGGCTGGACACCCGAGACCCTGACGGCGGCCGTTCGCTGGATTCCGTTCGCCCCTCCCGAGGCACCGAAACAACCCGCGCCGAAAGGATCCGAGGGCGCGGCGCTGCCGTTTGGCTTCGAGTTACGCGCCAACGGGATCTATTGCCAGCGGCCCGGCAATGCCAAGGACAAGACCACGGAAGACAAGGGCGGGAACGGAGCCGGGGGCGGCGGCGATGGCAAGCAATGGGTTTACGTCTGCCCCCCGCTGAAGGTCCTGGCCGTGACCCGCGACGAACGCGGCGAAGGCTTCGGGCGCCTGGTCGAGTTCGAGGATCTGGACGGACGGACCCGGCGCGAAGTGATCGGGGATCGGGAGCGGTCCGGGTCTGGCGATACCTTAAGGGCGCGACTGGCGGATATGGGGTTTGAACTGTCCACGCACCCGGAAGCGCGGCGGCAATTCCTGGAACTGTTGCGGCGATGGGTTCCCGAGAAGCGCGCGCGGTCTGTGACTCAAACCGGCTGGACCCCCGAGGGCGGCGCCTTTGTGTTGCCGGATCGCGTGCTAGGCGAAGGCCCGGAGCCCGTGATTCTGGCGGCGGAAGGCGAGCGGCCGGCATTCGGCACCCGTGGCACCCTGGACGATTGGCGCGGTTCCGTGGGCGCGTTCTGCCGTGGAAATTCGCGTCTGACGTTCTGCGTTTCCATGGCATTCGCGGCGCCTTTGTTGCGGTTGTGCGGCGCGGAGTCTGGCGGGTTCCATCTTCGCGGTTCTTCCACCGACGCGAGTTCGAGCGGCAAGACCACGGTTCAGCGTGCTGCCTGCTCGGTCTGCGGTTCCCCGAGTTTTTTGGAGAGTTGCCGGACCACGGACAACGCGGCGGAGACGCAAGCCGAATTGCATAACGATGCGTTTTTGCCCTTGGATGAATTAGCCCAGATGGAGGCGCGCGCGGCCGGCGAGTGGATTTACATGCTTTCCAACGGGCGCGGCAAGGCCCGGATGGGGCGCGATGCGGGCGCGCGTCCCGTGAAAAGCTGGCGTTTGTTGTTTCTGACATCCGGCGAAATCGGGCTAGCCGATCACATGGCGACCGCGAACAAGCACGCGCGAGCGGGGCAGGAAACGCGGTTAGCGGAAATCCCCGCCGATGCGGGCGAGGGTTTCGGAATCTTCGAGAATTTGCACGGCTTCAAGAATGGCGCGCTCTTTGCTGCGGCTTTGACCGATGCGGCGGCGCTGTCTTACGGAACCCCATTGATCGCCTTTGTTGAGGCGCTGATTCGGCACCGTGCGGAACTGCCGGCGACGATTAAAAAGCTGCAACATCAATTCGTGACGGAGGCTCTAACCGGGATCGAGAACCCGGCGGGTCAGGTCCGGCGCGTGGCGGCCCGCTTCGGTCTGGTTGCCGTGGGCGGCGAGTTGGCGACATCCGAAGGAATCACGGGATGGGAGCCCGGCGAAGCGATCCAGGCGGCGGCCCGCTGTTTTAAGGATTGGATGGCGGCGCGCGGCGGGTCTGTCCCTGCTGAAGAACGGGATTTATTGGCTCAAGTTCGCTATTTCTTCGAGGCGCATGCAAACCGTTTTCGTTGGAAGGATCGCGTTCTTGATGACCACGCCCCCGAGGTTCCGCATCAAGCCGGATTTAAGGACACCCCGAACGGCAAGGAGAATGGGATTGTGTATCTTGCCTTCCCGGAAACCTTCAAGCGCGAAATCTGCGAAGGGTACGACGCGAAAGACGCGGCGCGCGTTCTGGTCCGGCACGGGATCTTAAAGCCCAGTGGCGACAAGCGGCCCAGCCGTAACGAACGCCTGCCCGGATACAAGAATCCACAACGGGTTTTCGTGTTCGCGTTCGATGGGGAGGGCGGCGAGTGATGGATTTGACCGCCCTAAGCCGCGTCTTTGAGCGACACCCAGCGGAGACCGAGCAACCCCCCGCGAAATCCCCGGAGCAACCCCAGGACAGCGCGGCGACCGCTGCCCCTTGTCACCCGACCGGAAGCCTCCCCGATTGGCAGGAAGCCAGCGAGGAACGCGCGGCGATCCTGAAACATGAAGCCGGCGCTTCGCTGGAAGCCGCGACCGCGACGGCGGCCGATTGGCACCCGAGCCCCAACGAAACCCGCGACGGCTGGCACGGCTACACCGTGGCGAATCTGCAAGCGGCGGCCGGCCCCGATTGGTCGGAGATCGCGAGCGATCCGGCGGCGCTTGATGCCCTGGCGTTCTTGCTCCTGGTGCGTGCCCAACGGCTTCGCGGCGATTGCCCGACGCACTACACCGCCCCCGCCTTGTGCGAGCACTGCGGCCCGGTCTGGATCTGGGAGGGCGGCCCGGCGCGGATGCTCGCCTGTCCCTGGTGCGAAGTCACCGCCCGAAAGATCGACATTCCACGCCCCGCTTTCCCGTGCGGGCGCTGTCGGGAGTTTGAGCCCAGCGCGTCTAGCCCGGCGGCTGGCGTGGGGCGCTGTCGCATCAAGGCACGGGCAAGCGAGCGCGGCGGGGCATTGTGGCCCGGCGTTGAACGGGTCTGCCGTGAATGGCGACCCAGTGAAGAGGATCCGTCATGACCACGCCTGAACTTGATTCAGCGAGCATCAAGCCCCGTATCCGTGCGGAGTCAGCAACGAAAAGCCCGGCGCCGAGCGGGGCGCGCGCGGTCTGTTTTCTTGCGCGCGAAACCGTCTATTCATCGGCCTACAGGAATGAAAAACTCTATGAACGCGATTGATCGTCTGAGATTTAGCAGCCCCGGCGCGAGTGAAAGCCTGACCGAGTACGCGGGCATGTTGCAGCGAATGGCGTACAGCATCCAGGGAGCCGGCGCCCTGGTCTGCAACCGCGACCACGCGGCCACGCATGAGGCGGGGCATACCGTGGTGCACTTCGCCCATGGTGACAGGATTCGTTCGGTCCGGGTCTTTGAGCGCGGCGGGGCATGGCTGGGGATGACCCGAGCCGGGAAACGCTGGCGGATGGACCCGGAGAGCGAACCGGCAAGCGACCTAAAGCAAGCGCGCATCTATCTTGCGGGTCCGCTGGCGGAATGGTTTTACACGAAATCCCCCGCCTTTGGCGCTGGGGTTGATGAAATCGCCTTAGCGCGCGTCATCGTTGAACAAGCGGCCCCCAAGCTCGGGGTTGATGACGAATGCTTGATGATGCAAACCATGATGCAAACCATGATGCAAACGTTCGAGACGATGGAGCGACACCGCCCGGCATTGGATGAGATCGCCCGGCGGTTGATGCGAAGACCGAAGCTGGAAGGGAAATCGGTAGAGGCGATCATGCGGGGTTATCGTTAGCTGTTCGCGTTATATATCATGGCGATGCGTGAATTTGTGCCCAGTGTGCCCAGTGTGCCCAGTGTTTTTTTCTGTGCTAGGAACAAAACAAATCCGTGCCCGGTGTGCCCACCGCCAGTGTGTGTGTTAATTTTTTATAATACACATAGTAATACAGGGTAATTCAT
The DNA here is from genome assembly GCF_000227745.2 of Thiocystis violascens DSM 198. Classification (NCBI taxonomy): domain Bacteria; kingdom Pseudomonadati; phylum Pseudomonadota; class Gammaproteobacteria; order Chromatiales; family Chromatiaceae; genus Thiocystis; species Thiocystis violascens. The sequence goes on from NC_018012.1 coordinate 4,762,593, forward strand.
GGGAACGGCTTATCTGCCCCTGTTTGCCGGTTTTTTGCCCTAGCCCAGAAAAAAACACTGGGCACACTGGGCACACTTTTATAAATCGTTCAGAAACAGTTTCTTGCAGCGTTTTTAGGTGTGCCCATCTATGGGCACAAGCTGGGCACAACTGGGCACGTGTACGGTTATCTCCTCTCTCTGTTGCGGCCCTTGACGCTGGCGCGGCCCAGCAATGGCGCGGGTCAGCCGGAATAACCGCCAAAATCGGCCGATAGCGCGCAAAGGAATTCCCTCCCTGCCGGCGAGCCGGACGGCGCCCGGCGTGATGTGCTTGTCAGTGGATACGGGGTTGTCTTTTGTTCGGGAGAAATGAAATTAAGTTCTTTCAGCCCAGCCGGAAGCCGTGGCCCTGGTCCAGGCCGGGAACCGTGGCCCTGGTCAGGATCCAGCCGGGAACCGTGGCCCTGGTCAGGATCCAGCCGGGAACCGTGGCCCTGGTCAGGATCCAACCGGGAACCGGAACCGTCCAGGGATCCAGCCCAACCGGAAGCCGTGGCCCTGGTCCAGGCCGGGAACCGTGGCCCTGGTCAAGATCCAGCCGGGAACCGAAGGCGTCCGGGGATCCAGCCCAGCCGGGAACCGGAGCCGTCCGGGTCCGGGTTGGCCTCGCTCGGGGAACCGAAGCCGTCCAGGGATCCAGCCCAGCCGGAAGCCGTGGCCCTGGTCAAGATCCAGCCGGGAACCGAAGCCGTCCGGGTCCGGGTTGGCCTCGCTCGGGGAACCGGAACCGTCCAGGGATCCAGCCCAACCGGAAGCCGTGGCCCTGGTCCAGGCCGGAAGCCGTGGCCCTGGTCAGGATCCAACCGGGAACCGGAGCCGTCCAGGGATCCAGCCCAGCCGGGAACCGGAGTCGTCCAGGGATCCAGCCGGGAACCGAAGCCGTCCAGGGATCCAGCCGGGAACCGAAGCCGTCCGGGGATCCAGCCCAGCCGGGAACCGAAGCCGTCCAGGGATCCAGCCCCGCCGGGAACCGTGGCCCTGGTCCAGGCCGGAAGCCGTGGCCCTGGTCAGGATCCAGCCGGGAACCGAAGCCGTCCGGGTCCGGGTTGGCCTCGCTCGGGGAACTGAAGCCGTTTAGGGATCCAGCCCAGCCGGAAGCCGTGGCGCTGGTCAAATACCCGGAATTCCGGGGATTAGAACAAACATCATGCTAGATCGCTTCTAGCCGTAAGCTAGAATTTTGCTAGAATGCTGCTAGACCTATGCTAGATATAAAGGCTTACTCAATGACTGAACAAATTGCTTTGCGGTTCCCTGACGGAACAAAAGACCGGATTCGGTCTTTCGCGAGATCCGGCGAGACGATGACCGCGGCCGTTCTTCGCGCGCTAGAGTGCCTTGCGATGACGGGAGATTCTCCCATCATGACGGCGCCTGATCTTGACTTGCGGCGAGAGGTTAGCGACTTGGCGGAGCGCGTGGCAATTCTTGAATCCCTAGCGGGGCGAACCAAAAACCCCGAGAGAGCGCAAACCGTGGAGCGAATCCAGCGCATGAGAGCGACCGGGATAAGCTGTCAAACGATTGCGGACGCGCTGAACCGCGAGGGAGTTCCAACCTTGTCCGGGCGCGGTCAGTGGCAACCTGGCACGGTTCAGAAATTGGCCCAGGGAGCCACCGATTCCCATGGATCCCCCGAGCAGGAAAGCGATTAGTGAGTGTGGGTTAGTAACTGTATTGGCACCTAAAGGATATGGATGATTGGCGCGATTTACGCCGATAAAACAGGAGGTTGATGCAGTTTGTCGAGGTTTTCGATTTTGCGCTTGAGTTGGCACTAATCGGCTTGGATTCAGTCGTTGCCTATCGGTTTTGCATTTAGTTTGGCGCTTTGCCGACACAGCTTAGCATCACATCATTCCACCCTTCCAGACGACCCGGCCCACGATTTCAAGTTGGTGGAGGCGGTCGCGCTCGATGAACTCCTCAGCATAGGCGACGTTGTCGGTGCCGAGCCGGACCCGGCCATCGGCCAGGCGTTGCAGGCGCTTGGCGCGCAGCTCGTGATCGATCTGTAAGACGTAGATGTAGCCACCCTCCGGCTCGCGCTTGGCGCGGTCGACCAGGAGGGCGTCGCCGTGGCGGATGGTGGGCTCCATCGAGTCGCCCACGGCCCGCACCACCGCCAGGTTGTCGGCCTGGATGCCGGTCTGGCGCAGCCAGTCGCGACGAAACGCCAACTGGGCGAGCACCGCCTCGCTTTCCACGAAGACCCCAGGCCCGGCGCTGACCGACACGTCGTACAGCGGCACCAGGGCAAATTCCTCCCAGATCCCCGCTGGAGCCGTTGGTTCCGGGCGCCTCTCGCGCGCCAGCATCGGCCCTTCGCCAGTAGCCAGCCAGTCCACCCACACTCCTGCCGCTTTGGCAATGGCGGCCAGCCGAAATGTCTTCGGCTCCGCATTCCCTGACAGATAGGTTTCCAGGCTTCGGCGAGGAATGCCCGTTTTCCTCGCCAGCTCATCGCCGCTTCCTGCTAGCTCCGCGCATTTCCTGATTCTTCCTGCCAGGGCCTCCAGCGTTTCGGGGTTCATGGGGAGAACCTCGAAACGAGGTGCGAAACCGTAAAAGCGTTTCGTATTTCATGTTTTTTGTTATGAATCATTTGCTTCCTCTTTTAAAACAAACTCCAGCCAAGTTAGAACAGCGAAACCAGAAAGCTGCGTTGCGTTTCGGGGTTACCTAGCAGGCTCTCGCTTTCTTTAAAGCAAGAAACCGCTTTACAGATAGCATCAACCTGCCATATGATTTTGTCATGAAACAGTTACTAGACCCCAAAAACCCCGCCGCCCATTGGGAACTGATCAAGGCCGCCCTCCGTGCGCGCGGATCTTCATTAAGCGCCATTGCTCGCGATCTTGGGCTGATGCGGCAGGCGGTGCACCACGTCCATCACAAGCGCTATCCCGCCGTGGAGGCGGCGATTGCGAAGGTGCTGGACGTGCAGCCGTCGGCCCTATGGCCGGATCGCTATCACGCGGATGGCCGCCCGATCCGCCAGCGGCCAACCGCGCCGATGGCGAAGCCTCAATTACGCCGCAAAGGAAACGTTATCGCTAGCGTCAGCGACGATAAAAGAGAGTCTTTGTGAAATCCTGGTACTCGGCATCGGAGTTGATTGGGCAGCCTGGCTTGCCGGGGACTGTTCAAAACGTGAACGCAAAAGCCGCCCGCGAAGGTTGGATCAAACGTCCCCGCGCTGGCCGTGGTGGCGGCAAGGAGTACGCCGTCGCCTCACTGCCTACCGTCACGCAGCGGCATCTTGCTGGCGATCCATCGGATTCGCTGCCGACGGATCAAGAGGAGGCGCCAGTTAGCCTCTGCCGCCTGCTACTTGGCGGGATGCTGGTCTGGATTGGCCTGAGGTTTTTGAGTGCCGCACAGGCTCTGCTCAATGAGGAGCGCACGTCATGAAATCCTGGTACTCGGTTGCGGAGTTAGCGGGCCTTCCTGGCTTGCCGCAGACAGAGCGGGCAATCCAGCTTCGAGCCAAGCGCGAAAACTGGAAACACCAACCCCGCCCCGGCCGTGGCGGCGGCAAGGAATACGCCCTCAAATCCCTCCCGAAAATCACCCAGGACCACCTGCTGCAAGTCGCCATCGCCCAGGTTCCAGCCCTGGCCGCGCCCGTCGTCGCGCCCCTTTCCGGCGACGTCACCCAATTGGTGCCCGTCAGCGCCCCCGACCATCTTCCCGCCGCCGGGAGCCTGGTCGCCGCCAACCCGACCGCGATCAGCGCCGACCCACTGGCGGACCGCCACTTAGCTACCAACCCCAACGCCCCCCGCGACGTCACCGAACTCAAAGACTGGCAGCGCCGGCGCATGGAAGCCCGGCTCGCCCTGCTGCAAGAGATCGACCGCCTCGGCACCGTGCTCGGGCTCGAAAAATCCATCAAGACCCTGGTCAACCAAGCCGATCTGGGCCAACTGCCCCCCGAACTTGCCGCCATGTTGGGCGTCGCCAACGCCAAGAGCGGCGGCGCGGACGGGGAGCGCACCCTCTCGCGCCGCACCCTCTATCGCTGGCTCGCCGACCGCGCCCAGGGCTATCTCGCCCTCGCCCCCAAATCCACCGAGCGCCAGCGCGTCCCCGCCTGGGCGCCGGCGCTGCTCCAGCTCTACCAGCGTCCCACCAAGCCCAGCCTCGCCTGGGCGCTGGGCGAACTGCCCCAGCACCTGCCCGAGGGCACCGCCGCCCCCAGCTACTGGGCCGCCAGCCGCTTCCTCAAAAAACTCGGCAGCGTCGAGCGCGAACGCGGCCGGCTCGGCACCCGCGACCTGCGCAACCTCCAGCCCTTCCGGCGGCGCTCCACCCGCGAGATGTGGCCCGGCGACGTCTACACCATGGACGGCCACACCTTCGACGCCGAAATCCGGCATCCCGTCCACGGCCGCCCGTTCCGTCCCGAGATCACCTCCTGTCTCGATGTCTGCACGCGCCGCTCGGTCGGCTGGTCGATCGCCCTGGCCGAAAGCGGTTGGGCCGTCCTCGACGCCCTGCGTCACGCCTGTCTGGTGGGCGGCATTCCCGCCATCTTCTATGTCGACAACGGCTCGGGCTACTGCAACGCCCTCATGGACGACGCCGCCGTCGGGTTGCTGGCGCGACTCAGTATCACCAAGGCGACCTCCATTCCTTATAACAGCCAGGCGCGCGGCATCATCGAGCGCAGCCACCAAAGCCTGTGGATCCGCGCCGCCAAAACCCTGCCCACCTACCTGGGCGACGCGATGGACAAGCAGGCCCGCGACAAAGTCTACAGGCTCACCCGCAAGGACATCCGCGAGCAGGGCGCGAGCCCCTTGCTCATGCCCTGGCGCGAGTTTCTCGGCTGGGCCGAGGCCAACGCACGGGCCTACAACGCCCGTCCCCATCGCGGCCTGCCCAAGATCCACGACGCGCAGACCGGCAAGGTTCGCCACCAAAGCCCCGACGAAGCCTGGGCCGCCGCCATCGCCGAGGGTTGGGAGCCGGCCACCGTGCTGCCCGATGAGGCCAACGACCTGTTCCGCCCCTATCAGGTCCGCAAGACCACGCGCGGCGAGGTCTCCCTGTTCGGCAACACCTATTTCAGCACGTTGCTGGCCGAGCACACCGGCGACCTGGTGCAGGTGGGCTACGACATCCACGACGCCGACCGCGTCTGGGTGCGCGACCGCAATCATCGCCTGATCTGCGTCGCCGACTTCGAGGCCAACAAATCCAGCTATTTCCCCGTCACCGCCATCGACGAGGCCGCCGCGCGCCGCGCCAAAGGCCGCTTGAGCCGGTTGGACCGCCAGATCGACGAGATCGAAGCCGAGCACGCCGGGCTCACCGGCGCCCGCCTGCCCCAACCGGCCCCCGCGACCGCCGAGGAAGAAGCGGCGACCGCCGAGATGCTGGAGCGCGCCCGGCAGTGGCAGGCCGACGACGAAGCCCTGGCGCAGGCGGAAGAACTGGCCCAGCAGGAGGCCACGCAACAGGCGCTGGCGCGGCTGGAGACACCCTCGCCCCAACCCCTCTCCCAGGGGGAGAGGGGCTTATCCGACAGCCCGGCCAGCATCGCCCGGCCGGACTTTCAGACCGATTACGACCTCTGGCTGTGGATGGACGCCCATCCCGAGGCCGCCACCGAGCAGGACCGTTTGTATCTGGAACAGGCGCTGGCCGACTCGCCCGCGTTACAGATTCAGATCGAAGCGGAGCAGGACCAGCGGGCGCGTCGTCGCCGCTGACCGGTTAACCCGTAGGGGCGAATTCATTCGCCCCGTGGCCCATGGCAAGCCGGGGCGAATGAATTCGCCCCTACGGGCAAAAAAAAGGCCGCCCGAGCGGGGCGGCCAAGAAAAAACACATCAACTTTAACTATAGCAGAATTGTCAATGAAAAAAGTGTTCGCCATCACATCCAACGCCAAACGGTTCCTCGGCGGCATGACCGCGCTGGAAAAGCGCGGCGCCCGCGAAGCCTGCTGGCTCTCGCTCAACGGCCCGGCGGGGCTCGGCAAATCGCTGCTGGTGCAGTGGTATGCCGGCAAAAACGACGGCGTCTATCTGCGCGCCAAGACCACCTGGACCAGCCGCTCCGCGCTGGCCGAGCTGGTCACCGAACTGGGTTCCTCGCCCGCGCGCCGGCAGGACGAACTCTTCGCCCAAGCCCTGGGCACCCTCGGGCGCGATCCCCGGCTCGTCATCATCGACGAGGTCGAGCATTGCCTGCACGACATCAAGGTGCTCGAAACCTTCCGCGACCTCTCCGACCTGTGCGAGTGCCCCATCGTCATCGTCGGCATGGAAGCGGTCAAGACCAAGATCCAGCGGTACGAGCAGATTTCGAGCCGCATCACCCAGGTGGTCGATTTCCTGCCCGCCTCGTTGGAGGACGTGCGGATCATGGCCGAAACCCTCACCGAGCTGCGCTATGCGGACGATCTGATCGCCAAGATTCAGAGCGAAAGCGAGGGCCGGTATCGGCTGATCATGGATGCCCTGGCGGAGGTCGAGCGGACGGCCAAGCGCAACGGCTGGGCCGAGGTCAACGCCAGCCAGTTCCCCGCGCGGCTCACCCACGATTGGCGTCTGCGCACCCGGCGCGGCGGGGTCAAGGGCGAGCCGGGCAGCAAGGCGCTGGCCGAGGGGGCAGCGTGATGCGGTCCTCGACGTTGCTTCTGAAGCTGATCGGCGAGGCGGGCGAGGAGGGGGCCACGCTGGAGGCGTTGGATCAGGCCATTGACGGCCTATCCCGCAAAGCCATCGTCATGGCGACTGGCGTGCTCGCGCAGCGCGGGCTGCTGGAGCGCCGCGCCCCTGGACATTACCGGCTGACAGCAGCCGGACGGCTCGCGCTGGAGGCGGGCATCGCGATCAAGCCCGGCCCGCGCGGCACGCATGCGACCGCGATCCAGGCCCGCAGTCTGCGCGCCAAGCTTTGGCGCGCGATGCGGGCGCTCAACAAGTTCGGCATCGACGATCTGTTGTTGCGCGGCGCCAATGGCGACGAAGCGGACGCCCGCAACAATGCGGGCAAGTACGTCAACGTGCTGGAGCGCGCCGGCTACCTCATCCGTCTCAAGCACCGCCTCCCCGGCGACGCCCCGACCTCGCCCGGCTTCGTGCGTTGGCTACTGGTCCACAACACCGGCCCCAAAGCCCCGATCTGGCAGGCGGGCAAGCGCCAACTGCACGACCCCAACACCGGCAAAACCTTCGCGCTCGACGCCAACGCCGGCACCGACGCCCAACCGCAACCCACGTTAGAGGCCGCCCATGGATAACGTCACCGACGACGCCCTGGCCCTGCTCCACGCCGAAGTGGCGCGCACCGACACCGTGCGCACCGCCGAGCGCCTGGGCGTCAGCCGCACCGCCGTCAGCCTGCTGATCAACGGCAAATACACCGCCGACCCGACCCGCATGTACGCCCTGATCGGCGACGTGCTCGGCGGTCTGCACTGCCCGCACCTCGACGCCGACCTCAGCCGCGACGCCTGCCGGCGCTGGCACGGTCGCGCCACCCCGCCGGCCCAATCCGCCGCCGCCGTCGCCCACTGGCGCGCGTGCCAGCAATGCCCGCACAACCCGCTGGCCGACCGGGAGGCCCAGCCATGAGCGACGCCAACACGCACGCCGATCTCCTCGCGCTCGGGTTGATCGTGCGCGAGTGCCCCTGGCCGCTGGCCGATGTCTGTCCGGCGCCGCGCTATCCGTTCTGGCAGGTCGACGACGATGTGACCGGCGTGCCGGTCGCCTTCGGCAGCGACCGCGACGCCGCCACCGCCAACGCCCTGCGCCGGCTCGCCCATCTCGCCGCCCGTCGCAAACTGACCGTCCTGCAACTGCTCGATCAACTGAGGAGCGACCGTCATCATGCCTAGCCGCCAACCCACGGCCCAGCAATTCGACCTCATCCGCACGCTGGCCGTCGCCGGCGAACTCGCCCGGCGCGGCTGTCGGGTGCTCGACGCCCAGGTGCTGCCGCATCCGCGCGTGCGCATCAGCGCGCCCCCGCCTGGCCTGCTGCCGACCTTTGGTTTTCTGCCCCCGCCGCCCGGCGTGTGCCGCGTCCCGGTGCTGTGTGTCGCCCACCGATGGCGCACCCGCATCGAGTGGTTCGCCACGGAGGGCAACCAATGAGCAAGCGCGGCTTTGAAAGGAAGACCCGCGCGGCGCCGGGGGAACGACGCCCCGTCGCTGGCCAGCCCTACCGCCAGACCCCCGAGCAGCAAGCGCGCGACTGGGAGCCGCGCGATCCCGTGGGCTACACGCCGCGCGCGCTCGATCTCAAGGTGCTCGCGGCCAGCCCGACCGACCGGCACCCGACGCGCCCGGCGGTCAACCTCGATCCCCTGGACGCCCGGCGGGCTCGGGTCCGCGGCCAGCGCCAGGGCCGCGCCACGCAAGCGGCCACGGCGGCGGTTGCGCCCCGTCCTCGCCAGCCCGCGCGCGCGCCCCGCACGCCCAACGTCACCAAGCGCCTGCTCGCCGTCCTGCAAAGCGACCCGGCGCGCGCCTGGAGCGTCTTCGAGCTGCGCGCGCAGGTCGCCTTCTCGCCCTCGTCCACCGTGTCCTCGCTCCTGCGGCGCTACGTGCGCGACGGACGGGTCGCGTCCATTCCGTCCGAGCGCGGCCCGCACGGCTTCGGCGGCAAACGCTACCGCTGGACAGGGGAGGGCGCATGAGCCTCTCCGGCACCTGCCCCGAGTGCGGTTGCCGCGCCGACCTGGCGGTCTTCGCCAGTGCCGGCGAGGTCAACCGCGCCCTGGCCGCCGCGCTGGAGATTCCCGCCCCCCTCGGGGGGCGGGTGCTGCGCTATCTGCGTCTGTTCAGCCCGCCGCGCAAGGCGCTCGCCACGGGCAAGGCGGTGCGCCTGCTCACCGAGTTATCCCAGGCCATCGGTCGCGCCGAAATCGACCGCAAAGGCAGCGTCTGGTCCGCCCCCCTGCCGGTCTGGGAAGCGGCGCTCGATGCCATCCTCGCCACGCCCCCCGAGCGCCTGCCGCTCAACGGTCACGGCTATCTCTTCGAGACCGTCGCCAACCTCGCCGCCAAGCACGCGGGGCGCGCCGAGGCGGCACGCTTGGCGCACGCGCGCGGCGACACTCCGATCGGGCGTCAGGCGCCGTCCGCCCACGGCGCGCGCGACCCCGACCCCATCCAGGAGATCGTCAACGACCTGCGCGCCCTAAAAACCCTCGAAGCCTACAACCCCGGCCAGCACACGGCCGAGATCGCCGGCCTGCAACAGCGGCTCGCCGCCGTGCGGGTCAACCCCAACCCGGAGACCCCATGACCGACATCCTCCTTGCCTTGCTGATTGGCGCCCAGCTTGGCGCCATCGCCGCCGTTTCCGCCCTCGCGCTGTGCCGCGTCGCCAGCGCGGGCGACGGGCGCCGCCACGACGACCCCCGACCCACCATCCAGGAGACCCGTCCCCATGATTGATGACGCGCAAGTCGACCTCTACGCCCACGCCAAGCCCTTCGGCGCCGCTTCCTTCGACTCCGCTTCCTTCGACTCCGCTTCCTTCGACTCCGCTCAGGACAAGCCATTCGGCGCTGCCTATCGCCATCCCGGCGACGCCAGGACGCCCAACCTCCTGGGCCTGCGCGACGCCTACCTGAGCGCCGTCGAATGCCGTCGCGCCCACGTCCTCAGCCTCTGCGACCGTCTCAACGCGCTCGCGAACGATGCCGGTCCCAGCCTCCAGGAAGCCCTGGAAGCCGAACAGGACTGTCTCGACGATCTGCTCGAAGCCACCCTCGCGCGTTTCGAGTACCTCACCAACCGTCCGGGGGGCGCATGAACGCGACCGCGCCAGCCCGGACAGACAACGCCACCTCAACCAACCCGGAGACCGCTATGACCGAACTGCCAACCGCCCCGCCCCCCGGCTATCTCGAAGACGCCCAGGGCCGCCTGGTGCCCGAAAAAATGGTCCGCCCCCACGAACTCCAGCGCGACGCCCTGGTGCGCGACCTGGTCGGACGCATCGCCGGCGCCCGCGATCAAATGGCCCTCCTCAAGCGCGACCTGCTCGCCGACATCGCCGCCCACATCCAACTGGTCGCCGAAGCCTATGACGTGCGCATCACCGGCACCAACGGCAACGTCAGCCTCGCCAGCTACGACGGGCGGCTCAAGGTGGAGCGCGACATCGCCGAGCGCGTCCAGATCGGCGAACAGATCCAGGCCGCCGAGGCGCTCATCCGCGAGATCCTCGACGAGATCGCCGACCCCACCGCCAAGGCCATCGTCGATCGGGCGTTCCGGCGCAACCGCAAGACCGGCGAGCTGTCCCCGGCGCGCCTGATCGACCTGATCAGCGTCCAGCTCGACGACGAACGCTGGGAGCGCGCCGTGGCCGCCATCCGCGACGCCATCCAGACGGTCGGCACCGTCACCTACTTCCGCGCCTATCGGCGGGATCAGCCCGACCAACCCTGGCAGATGATCCCGCTGGATTTCTCAGCCATTGCCCCGGCGCCGCCGTCCAGCGACGCCCCTGCCCACGACCTCGCCGCCTAACCTGGAGTCCGCCATGACCGCAAACACCCCGACCCCGCTCCTGACCCAAGCCGAACTGATCGACGCCATCGCCGACTACACCGGCCAACCCAAGGCCCTGGTGCGCGACGTCTTCGCCGGGCTCTTTCTGGCGGCCCGCTACGCCTTGAACAGCGGCCGGCGCGTGCGTCTGCCCGAACTCGGCACCCTCGTGCCCAAGGCGGTTCCCGCGCGCACCGGCACCGTCAACGGCGTGCCCTACGCCACGCCCGCCGGCGTGCGCGTGGGCTTTCGTGCCAGCCAGGCGCTCAAGCAGGCCCTCGCCCCGCGCCTGACGGCAGCCCCCGAGCCGTCCTCGGCGGTTGCCCCGCTCGCCCCGGAGGACGCCCCATGGCCCGCAGGTCTTCGGCGGCCTGTTCGGGTTCCCCCGCTCGCCCCGGAGGACGCGCCATGAGCATCGGTCACCCCAAGCCCGATCCGCGCGAACGGCGCCAGATCGACGCCGCCCTCATCCGCGAGTGCGCCTACGCCAGCGTCGCCCAGCAACTGCGCCGCGGCCAGATCGGCGGCCCCGAGGCCGTCATCGCCCTGCGTCATGCCTACCATCGCGCCGAGCGTCACGCCCGCGCGTTGGAGACGGTCGCGCAAGCCGCTTAAGCGTCTTTGACGTCCTTGGTGTCCCTGGAGTCCTTCAGGGCTTCTCAGGACACCAAGGACAAAGGACTTCAAAGACATCAAGGACATCAAGGACAACCGCGAAACCCGCCCCCGGCGGGTCTGCCCGGCGTGGCGGCCAGGCACTGACGAGCAGCCAGACACCCAGACAGGAATCGCCCATGCACAACGACCTTGCCAAAATCCACATCGCCAAACAGGCCCTCGGGCTCGACGACGCCACCTATCGCGCCATGCTCCAGCGCATCGGCGGCGTCGACTCCTCCGCCCAGCTCGACCCGGTCGGACGGCGCGCCCTGCTGGCCGAATTCCGTGCCGCCGGCTGGAAACCCACGCCCGGCAAGGCCGCCAACGCCCGCGCGCTCGCCAGCGACCCCCAGTCGCGGATGATCCGCGCCCTCTGGCTGCGCCTGCACCAGGCCGGCAAGGTCCGCGACCCCAGCGAAAAGAGCCTCGCCCAGTACGTCAAACGGCAAACCCGCATCGACCGCCTCGACTGGCTCAGCGCCGCCCAAGCCCGCCGGGTCATCGAGGCCCTCAAAGGCTGGGCCGCGCGCGTCGGCGTGACGCTGGAGGACGCATGACCACTCCCGCCGACCTCAGCGCCGCCGCCCAACGGCCCCACGCCCTGCGCGTCGACCTCGCCGACCTCCCGCGCGACCTGCGCGAGATCGCCGACCTCATCGGCCTGCCGGGCGCGCTCGACCTCGTCGACACCTGGGGCGGCGTGCGCCTCTACCTCCCGCTCGCGCACCACCTCCCGGACCATCACGCGCTCGTCGCCCGCCTCGGACGCGACGCCGCCGAGCGTCTGTGCGAACGCTTCGGCGGCGCCGACCTCGCCATTCCGCGCGCGCTCGCCGCCCTGCGCGCCGCGCGCGACCGCCTGATCTGTCACGAACACGCCCACGGCAGCCCCGCCCGCGCGCTCGCCTTGCGCTATCGCCTCAGCGAGCGGCGCGTCTGGGAGATCCTCGCCGGCGCCGATGCCCGCGACGCCGCCGCCTTCGCCGCGCGGCAGATGCCGCTGTTTTAATCCTGGAAAAAACATGGATATTGACGAGCCCCGCGCCATCATCCGCGACGCCTGTCGTGGTCTCAGTAGAGCCGAACTGATCGAGGTCGTTGACTGCCTGGAGGCCGACTGCCGGTTCGTATCTCACATCTCCTTGCGGCAGGTAGTCCACAAGGTACGAAGAAACACCCTGGTCCGTCGCTACCAGATCGCACTGAATGATTACGACCTCCTGGACTTCCGCTTCCCGGAAGATCCCGTCGAGCCTGCCGCGGTGCTCGCTTATTTAGAGTCCGTGAGGGCAAAGGATGCCAAGTGGAAGCACGTCGAGCGACTCCGCGACAAGATCATGGCGACCTTCAAGACGTAGCCCGGCAGACGAAAACGACGGGGCTTCACGCGCCGAGGCCGATGAAGCCCGGCACGCATCGCATCCCGACGGGCTACTGCCTGGACAACTTGTGCGCTCTGGACCGGAGTTGTTTTAAATTGGCGGCCGTCGCCTTGAAATGCTCGATCTGACGCAGCACCAGGTCGATGTCCACCTCCCGGAACTCGCGGCGGAACTGTTCGGGGTTGACCAGGTAGTGCTCGGCCAGATTCTCGTTCGGCGCCACCCCCTCGACCGCCCGGCGCAGCGCCCAGTAATAGGCTTCCAACTCCTGGAGATAGGGCTCCAGGCGTTCCTTGCGATAAATAGCCATGAGGACTCCGCAATCATGATCATGACGACACAGACCAACCAGGACCAGTGTGCCGGCGCACGCATCGCGGCGCTGCTGCCGATCATGGACGAACGCTATGCCCGCCTCAAGGGCACGCTCTCCCAGGCCGCCGCCGGTGCCGACATCCCCGACTGGCGGCTCGACCTGGAGCGCGCCGATCTGGCGACGGTGCTGGAGGTCATGACCCCGCCCCCGGCAGACGATGACGACGAGGAGTAGTGGAAGGGACAAGGGGCAAGCCTGTCCTGAGCCGGGTCGAAGGAAGCGGAGTCGAAGGGGAGCAAGGTTTCCTGAAGCCGTTCGTGGTGAGCCGGTCGAACCATGAACGGCTTCACGCGCCGAGGCCGATGAAGGCCCGGAGCGTGGGGGCGAGCGGACGCTTGGAGAGGGGAGGGGTACGTCAAAAACGTACCCCATCAATTTTGAGTTGGCTGATGACATCGACAAAAACGGCGGCCCCAAGTGGAGCCATCAGATCTGTAGGATGGGTAGAACGGCCATGGCACAGCGTGGCAGGATGAGCGCCGCGCTCGCTGGGCCGTGAAACCCATCGGGCCACGGCGTTGGCAGGAACTAAGTGACCACTCACGGGGAGCCGGTATGACACAAGGCTGGAAAAACTGTCCGACGTGCGGTTACCAATGGCTGCCTGCTGATGACGTGCAAGATCTGCAATGCCCAACCTGCCGAGCGGCAGGCGTGAAGATTCGGGCAGGATCTGATGCGCGTGCGCCAAGCAACAGTCCATTCGCTCGCTTCAAGCTTTGGTATCTGCTGGTTGCCATCGTGTTGATCGCGGGGTTCTATTTCGGGTGGGAAAAATGGACCGCAATAAAAAAGCAACAGGATCTCGATGACGCGGCGCAGAACCTTTCTCAGGCAATCGAGGCCGCGCAGGCTGTGATTGATAAAGAAATCGAGACCCTTGATGAGGAAATTCGTGCGGGGCGTGAGCGGCTGAAAGCTGCTATGCAAGCGGAAGCGGAAGACCGGCGCATGTTACGCGAACTAGAGCGCGATAATTTTGAAAGAAAAATCCGCGAGATTGATCGCAATTCTCAAATGAGGCAGTGAAAAGGAGTACGCACATGAAGCGGTCTATCGTAGCGCTGGTTGGGATGATCGTGGTGGGGACAACTCAGGGGGCGGGCGTTTATCGCTGCACCAGCGCGGCTGGCGAAGTGATTTACTCGGATGCCGTGTGCATGGATAGGCCGGATCGTGCAGCCGTCGCAATCGACCCGCCGTCGAGTGACTTACGCGGCTATCCGATAAGCGACATGCGCAACATAGTCGTAGGGATTGACGCAAACCAGCCTGGAGCCGCCCTCATGGTGAGCGAAGGAACTTGGATGGTTCATGGCGATAACTGGCAAGTTGCCAGCCAATACTCCAAGGTCCATTGCATCAAGCTTCATCCCGGCGATTACAGTCTCCAGGCAGCTTGTATGCGCAATGCCGCAAGGGGGTTTGACGAGTTGCGCGGAAACTACGACATGCCGCCCCAGATAGCCCAGCAAGCCAAAATCCATTGCATTCGGATGCACCCAGAAGATTTCTCGATCCAGGCGGCCTGCATGCGCAACCAGTCTCGCGGCTATCGCGACATGCGATGACGAAAAGCTTGCCCGTCCGTGCCAAATCAGCCGCCAAGGAGGGCGGGTAAAAACCTTGACCGCCAGCGGGGAACGTGGTTATCTATCGCTGTCGCGCCACCTGCGCGACCGGGATTGACAGCCCGGAATCCTAAGGCGCGTAGTGCCACCAGCGTCAGGCGCATTTTTTGTGCCCGCACGTTTATGGTGGGCTGTGCGAGGAAGCCGCAAGGCTTGCCGGTTCCTTGGGTCCGGTCTGTCAACCTCGCACGGTCCGCCGCCATTCTGATTGACAGCAGACGGCGGACTCCTGACCAAACCCAAGGAGCCTGTTATGTCCGACCTGATCCTGCTCCCCGCGAGCGCCATCACCCTCAAAGACGGCCAGCCCGTCACCACCAGCCTGATCGTCGCCGAGACCTTCGGCAAGCAGCACTTCCATGTCCTGCGCGACATCGACGCCCTCGACTGCTCCCCGGAATTTGCCAAATCCAATTTTGGATGCGCTGATTTCATTGACAAAAACGGCGATCCCCGGCGCATGTTCGAGATCACCCGCAACGGCTTCATGTTCCTCACCATGGGCTATCGCGGCCCCAAGCCGGCGCGCATCAAGGAGGCTTACATCGCCCGTTTCGACGCGATGGACGCGCAACTGCGCCAGATCCCGACCGGCGTCGGTGAAAAGACCATCGGCCTGTCCCGCTATGCCGAGCTGCTGGAAGCGGAAAACGCCCTGCTCAGGCAGCGCCTGCCTGCCCCCCTTGTCTCGGTTGCCCCATCTGCCCCGGTCAAACCCGGCCCGCGCCTCGTCACCCCCGAGGAGGCGGCCGAGATCGTCGACCGCTTCACCGCCGGGGAATCACGTTACGCCATCGGCAAAGCGCTCGGGCGCAACTCCAAGACCATCAACCGCATCCTTGCCCGCGCCAACGCCGACCACGCGCCGCAGATGGCGCTGCGTCTCCTGGAGGGAAAATCATGACCAACCACAGCCTCCAACTCGCCCACGCCGCCGCCGACAACGCCGTTGCCCGCGCGCGCCACGAGGTCGCCCAACTGCGCGACCGACTCACCGCCGCGCAACGCCGCCTGCGTGCCGCCGAGCGCACCCGCGACGCGGCCCGTCTCAACTGGCTGGCGGTACGCGATGCGTACCCTACTTGGGCGGTGGCCGACCCCGTCGGCACCATTGACGCCGCCCCGTCCGGAGCGGTTCAATTGACACCTCGCACCAACACGGCCTGGGAGGGCGCGTCATGCAATTAATGATCGATTTGGGTCAGAGCCCGCGCCTCATCGACGATCTGGGCATCATCGCCGATTGTTATGCGGCGGTGGATGACCTGCTGACCGGCGTGCATATCCAGGAACGCGAGCGCGAACGCATCGCCACCCTGCTCAACGTCCTCGGCACGCTCCAGCGCGGGGCCATCGATCATCTGCGCCAGACCGGCACCGAGCGGCTGGCGGCGGTGGAGGAGGGGTTGCGCGTCTGCGTCTGCGCCTGATCGCGCTCGGCGCGTGAAGCCGTTCGTGGTTCGACCCTTCGACAGGCTCAGGATTCACCACGAACGGCTTCAAAGGAGCTTACCCCTTGCTCCTTGCTCCTTGCCCCTTGCCCCTGACAACCGCCCCCACTGAACCCCCGCAGCCTCCCAGCGCGGGGGTTTTTTTTGGACACTGACGGCTCCCGACCAGGAGCCGCCGCCCATGACCGATCATTCCTCCACCGATCCCTCGGCTGATTTTCAGGACGCGCTCGCCTGGGGCGCGCACGTCTCGCCCGCCTTCCGCCAGCGCGTCGCGCGGCTCTGCCGCAACCTCGGCTGGCCGCCGCCGTTCGCCTCGCTGCTCATGACCTGCATGAAATTCGAGAGCGGCAATTTCTCCCCTCGCGCCAAAAACCCCGCCAGCAGCGCCACCGGGCTGATCCAGTTCATGGCCTCCACCGCCGTCATGCTCGGCACCAGCACCGCCGCCCTCGCGCGGATGAGTGCGCTCGAACAGCTCGATTACGTCGAGAAATACTTTCGCCCGTTGGCTCCGCGCGTGCGCACGCTTGAGGATATGTATCTCGCCATCCTCTGGCCCAAGGGAATCGGCAAGCCCTTGGCCTGGGTGCTGTGGGCAACCGGCACGCGCGCTTACGCCGCCAATCGCGCGCTCGACCGCAACCGCGACGGGCGCGTGACCAAGGCAGAGGCGACCGAGCACCTGCTCCCCCTGTTGCGCAAAGGTTTGCGCCCGGAGAACGCCTGGATACCGGGAAAAACCCCCCCGGGGCCGCGCCGATGAGCGCCTCCGTCGACCGGGCGGACGCGCCCGCCCCCAAACCCTGGTGGCAAAGCCGCACCATCGTGGCCATTGGCGTCAGCCTGGCCGCCAAATTGGCGCTGCTGGCCGGCGTCGAGATCGAGGTTCAGGATGTCACGGAAATCGCCTTGTTGGTCCTGGCGCTGGTCGCCGACATCGGCGGGATCTGGGGCCGCAACCGCGCCCGCCGCCCGATCCGCTGGCGCGCGCCTGCCCCGGTGCCTGCTGACGCTGACGCTCCTGCTCGCGAGCGGATGCACGGCCATCCCCTGGAGCAACTGTCGCCCGACCCTGGACGGCCTGCCGCGCGCGATTGGTTCAGTCCGCGCGGCCCCTTCGATGACCAACATTGACCTGACCGCGCTACGCCCCGGCGTGCGCTGTCCCTGGTAGGGGCGAATTCATTCGCCCCGGTCACGCCAAATGCCATCGCGGGCGAATGAATTCGCCCCTACTGGAGCTGATATGAATGCCGTCTGGATCAACCTCATCGCGGCCATCCTCCGCCGCTTGTTCGATACCGCGCTCTGGCAGCATCTGCTGACCCTGATCCTGGCCGCTGACGCCAGCGATCTGCCCGGCGCCGAGAAGCGCCAATGGGTGCTGAATCAATTGCACGCCCTGCCGGAGTCGTATCGGCAGGCGCTGGCGTCGGTCGCGCCCTGGCTGCTGAATCTGGCGCTGGAGGCCATCGTCGCGTCGTTGCGGGCGAAGGCATCATGAACCCGCGCCCCATCGACCAACTCATCATCCACTGCTCGGACTCGCGCAACGGGCGCTGGATCGACGCCGAGAGCATCGACCACTGGCATGCCGAGCGCGGCTTCCTGCGCGCGCCCGAAGCCGTCGCCGCCCATGAACCCACGCTCCGCCATCTCGGCCACCACTGGCTCATCTATACCAACGGCAGCCTGCGCCCCGGCCGCCATCCCGACGAACCCGGCGCACCGCGCGCCGCGCGCGGCCATCAGGCGCTCAACCTCTGCCTGATCGGGCGCGACGCCTTCACCCCGGCGCAGTGGACCAGTCTGGCCGTGCTGGTGGACCGACTGCTCGCCGCCTATCCCCAGGCGCGCGTGCTCGGTCACCGCGACAGCGCGCCCGAGGGCTGGTGCGAGAGCGAGGGCGTGCGGCGGCGCTGTCCGCGCATCCAGACTTGCCCCGGCTTCGACGTTGCCGCCTGGCTGGCCGGCGGGCGCATCGCGCTGCCCGACCATCTGTTGATCCCGCGCGAGGACTGCTGCTGATGACCAACGACCACCTGCTCCTGCTCGGCGAGATCAAGGGCCGCCTGGACCACATCCAGAACGATCAAGTCGTCCTGATTCGCAAGATCGACGCCATCGACGGGCGTCTGCGCACGGTCGAGACGCGCTCGGCGATCAACGGCGCGGTCACCGGCGGCGTCATGGCCGTCGGCATCGCCTTGATCAAGAGCGCGCTCACCGGAGCCTAGCGAGCGATGAAATGCGCCCCCGAGGCCCGCAAGCGGGCGCGCGACGCCTATGTGCATGAGCGCCAGACCCTCCTGGGCGCCGCCCAGGCGGCCGGGATCAGCCTCGGCACCGCCAACCGCTGGAAGAAAGCCGACAGCGGCACCAGCAAGGATTGGGACAAGGCGCGCGCCGCCGCCTCGCTCAGCGGCGACGGCCTGCAAGCGGTCGCCATGGCGGTGCTGGAGGACTACCTGTTGCAACATCAGGCGACGCTGGCCGCGCTGCGCGATCCCGCCACCGAGATCGGCCCCTTGCAGCGTGCCGAGGTGTTGAGCCGGCTCACCGACTCCTTCCATAAGGCGATGGCCGCTCACGCCAAGCTCAGCCCCGAACTCTCGCGCCTGGCGATCGCCATGGAGGTGATGCAGCGCATGGCCAACTTCGTGCGCGCGCGCTATCCCCAGCACACCAACGCCTTTCTCGACATCCTGGAGCCCTTCGGCGAAACCTTGGGAGACGCCTATGGATAGCCACGCACCGCCCCCGCCCGCGCGTCGATGACCAAGCTCAGCGCCCGCCAGTTTCAACGCGACCTCGGCGACTTCGCCGCCGAGCTGCGCCGCAAGATCGAAGCCGAGTGCGACGGCTTCGTCCTCGACCCCGCCGCCAGCGTCGCGCGCCGCGCGCGCGCGCACGCGGACTTCGGGTTTTTCTGCGCGACCTACTTCCCGCACTATCTCAAGCACGCCCCGTCCAGCCTGCACCAATATCTGTTCGCCCGGCTGCCGGCGCTGGTCAACGATCCGCGCTCCCAGACCGACGCCATCGCCGCCCCGCGCGGCGAGGCCAAATCGACCCTGGTTAGCCTGCTGTTCGTGCTCTGGTGCGACCTGACCGCGCGCAAGCACTACATCGTGCTGGTGATGGACGCCTTCGAGCAGGCCGCCGTGCAGCTCGAATCCGTCAAAGCGGAATACGAATATAACCCGCGCCTGTCCGCCGATTTCCCCGCCGGCGTGGGGCGCGGGCGGGTGTGGCAGAACGGCGTCATCGTCACCCCGCGCGGCTGCAAGATCGAGGTCTTCGGCTCCGGCAAGCGCATTCGCGGGCGTCGCCATGGCCCCCACCGCCCGGATCTGGTGATCGGCGACGATCTGGAAAACGACGAGAACGTGCGCAGCCCCGAGCAGCGCGACAAGCTCCAGTCGTGGCTGACCAAATCGGTCATGAAGCTCGGCGGCGCCGGGGTCAAGCTGGACGTGCTCATCGTCGGCACCATCCTGCACTACGACTCGGTGCTCGCGCGCCTGCTGGAAAACCCGCTGTGGCGCGGGCGGCGCTTCAAGGCGCTGCTGCGCTGGCCCGACCGCATGGATCTGTGGGACCGCTGGGAGATCGTCTACCGTCAGGAGGGAGACGCGGCCGCCCAGCGGTTTTATGACCAGAACGCGACCGCCATGCAGACCGGCGCCGAGGTGAGCTGGCCGGCCGGGCGTCCGCTGTATGACCTGATGATCCTGCGCGCGCGCGACGGCCACGCCAGTTTCGACAGCGAGTTACAGAACGATCCGATTAACGCCGAGAGCGCGTTATTTGGCACCGTCACCTTTTGGGTCGACCGCCGCGACGACTGGCTGTTCTATGGCGCCTGCGACCCCTCGCTCGGCAAGACCGGCGCCTCGCGCGACCCCAGCGCCATCCTCATCGGCGGGTACTGTCGCGCGACCGGCATCCTCGACGTGGTCGAGGCCAGCATCCGCAAGCGCCTGCCGGACCGCATCATCGAAGACATCATCGCCCTGCACCGCGAGTATCGCTGTCTGGTGTGGGGCATCGAGTCGGTGCAGTTCCAGGAGTTCCTGCGCACCGAGCTGATCAAGCGCAGCGCCCAAGCCGGCTGTCCGGTCCCCGCGCGCGCCATCCTGCCGCATGCCGACAAATTGCTGCGGATCGAAAGTCTGCAACCGCATGTCGTCAACGGCCTGATCCGCTTCCATCCCAGCCAGACCACGCTCCTGGAGCAGTTGCGCCATTTCCCCGCCGCCGATCACGACGACGGCCCCGACGCGCTGCACATGCTCTGGACGCTGGCCCTGTCCTCCGGGGCGGGCATCGCCGCGCAAGCGACCGGACAGCGCCGTTTCGGGGTGTCCGCCGAACGCGACGCGCGCGACCAGCCGCTCACCCAGACCGGCTGGGGCACCGTCGCCGGTTGGTTCGGCGATCTGCTCGATCGCCGATGACACCTGACACCTGACACCCGACGCCGCCCTTATGCTGACCCACCTGAAACGCCTGATCGGCTTCGCCGAGCCCAAGCGCCCCGAGGCGCGCGAGATCGCCTCCACCCTCGACGGGCGCGACATCACCCGCGGCTACGTCGACCCCCTGATGCTGCTGCTGCCCCAGGACGACATCCTGGTCGAGCGCGGCGCCAATGCCCCCGGCTTCTACCGCCAGATCCTCAGCGACGCCCAGGTCGGCGCGACCCTGCAACAACGCCGCCTCGCCCTGCTGCGCACCGAGTGGCAGGTCATCCCCGGCGGCGAGACGCGCGTCGACCGCCAGGCCGCCGCCCTGATCGAGGAGACCCTGGAGCGCATCCGCTGGGATGCCGTCTGCGCGGGCATGCACTACGGCGTCTTTTACGGCCACGCGGTGGCCGAATGTCTGTGGGCGCGCGAGGGCAGTCGCATCGTGCTCGACGCCGTGCGCGTGCGCGACCGCGCCCGCTTCGGCTTCGACGGTGCCCAGCGCTTGCGCCTGCGCACCGCCAGCCAGTCCAACGGCGAACTGTTGCCCGAGCGCAAATTCTGGAACTTCCGCACCGGCGCCGATCACGACGACGAACCCTACGGTCTGGGGCTGGCCCACTGGCTCTACTGGCCGGTGCTGTTCAAGCGCGCCAACATCAAATTCTGGTTGATCGCCGCCGAGAAATTCGGCAGCCCCACCGCCATGGGCGTCTTCCCGCCCAACGCCACCGCCCAGGAGCGCCAGCAGTTGCTGGCCACCCTGCGCGCCATCCAGACCGACGCCGGGGTGATTCTCCCCGAGGGCATGACCATCGAGCTGCTGGAGGCCAAGCGCGCCGGCGGCACCGACTATCCGGCGCTGTGCGCCTACATGGACGCCGCCATCGCCAAGCTGGTGCTGGGGCAGGTGATGACCAGCGAGGCGGTCGGCGGGCAGTACAAAGCGGAGGTCCAGGACCAGGTCAAGGACGACCTGGTCAAGGCCGATGCCGATCTGATCTGCGACTCGTTCAACCGGAGCGTCGTGCGCTGGCTGGTCGATTGGAACCATCCCGGCGCGGCCTATCCCAAGGTCTGGCGTCAGGTGGACGACGCCGACAACATCCCGCCCGAGGCGCTGAACGCCTTTGCCATGGGGATCGACCGGCTCGCCGCCCTCATGCCGATCCCCGCGTCGCATATCTACCGGGTCACCAAGATCCCAGCGCCGGCGGGCGACGAGCCGGTGTTGCAGTCCATTGCCGCCACGTCCGCCACGTCCGCCACGTCGGGCGCCGTCCCCGAAGCCACCGAGACCCCCGACGCGCCCGACGAAGCGACGCCGACCGATTTCGCCGAGCCCGGCCGCGCCGACGCCCAGGATCTGATCGACACCGAGGGCGACCGCGACCCCGGCTGGGACGCGGCCATGACCGCGTTACTCAAGCCCCTGTTTGACGCCCTGGCCGACGGCTTAACGCCCGAGGAGATCCTCGGGAAAATGGATGAATGGTATCCGGCGATGAACGATGACCAGCTCACGGCCCTGCTGACCCAGGCACTGGCCGCCGCCGACACCATCGGACGCCTGGAGGCCCGCGATGACTGACCCGCAACCCTGTGCCCACTTCGTCAACGCCGACGGTCATGCCCTGTGTCTGGTCGGACGCAACCCGACGCTCGATGGCTGCGGTCGCGGCTGTCCCGCCTATCTGCCGGACAGCGAGCGCCAGCCCTGCGAGGTGTGGACCCGTGTCATGGGCTATCACCGCCCAGTGTCGGCCTTCAATCGCGGCAAGCGCGCCGAGTACGACGAGCGCCGGCTGTTTTTGGAGCCGCATTAATGGATGCCGCCGCCGTTCCCGCGCTGGGGCGCGTTTACTTCGCGGTCGCGCGCTGTCAGCGACATCGATCATGTCAGGCGGCGCGCGAGGGAGACAATCGGTCGCTGTTGGTCAGCCCCGACTTCGGTTCGCTCCCGGCGCTGGAGGTCTGGCTGCGTGATTTGCCAATGCGCGCCAGGTGCTGCCGCTGGTGCGATAGACCGATCGCCGCGCGACAATTCGAGCGGCGCTATTGCGATGACGGCGAGCGGTATTCGCACCGGATCGAGCCCGACAGGACATAATGGACGCATCCCTTCGCACGCTCTTCCAGCTTCCCCCAGAGCAGGCCATCCGCTACCTGGAGGCCAAGGGCTATTCGCTCACCTGGAACTGGTGGGAAATGCAGCGCGAGCAGCACGCCCGCGCCTTCACCGTCGCCAAGCTGGCCAAGCTGGATATCCTGCAAGACATCCGCGGCGCCGTCGAGACGGCCCTGAAAGAGGGCAAAACCGAGCGCTGGTTCCGGAAGGAGTTGGAAGACACCCTGCGCAAAAAAGGCTGGTGGGGCAAACAGGTCGATGTCGACCCCGTGACCGGCGAGGCCCAGCTCTACCAGGCCGGCAGCCGGCGCCGACTCCAGACCATCTACCGCACCAATTTGCAGACGGCCTATATGGCGGGACGCCAGAAGCAGTTCGACGCCGAGAAAGCCCGCGCGCCCTTCGTCCAATATCTCGCCGTGATGGACAGCCGCACCCGTCCCGCCCATGCCGCGCTGCATGGGCGCGTGTTTCGGCTGGACGATCCGGCGTGGGACACGATCAGCCCGCCCAACGGCTTCAACTGTCGCTGTCGTGCCCGCAACCTCAGCCAGCGCGAACTCGACGCGCGCGGGCTCAAGGTCGAGACCGACGCCCGCGTCGAAGAACGCACCCCGCCCGGGCGCCCTCCGGTCGACCCGCGCACGGGCGAAACCCCCGCCGACTGGCGCCAGCGTGGCGTCTCCATCCCCGACCCGCTCAGTCCCGGCGACCGGAAATACCTGTGGGCGGACATGGGGTGGGATTACAACCCTGGACGCTCTGCGCCATGGGGCGACATCGATCTCTGGAGTCGCGTGCGCGCGACTCTGCCGACGGAGCTTGCCGCGCAAGCCTTGCGCGAGCACGCCTTGCATCCGTCGCGCTTGGCCGCCTTCGACGACTGGGTCGAGGCCGTCTTCCGGCAGGATGGCGCGCGCGGGCTGGAGTGGGTCATCGGCTATCTGGCCCAGGCGGATGTCGATTATCTCGCCGGCAAAGGCGTCCAGATCGCCAATGGCGCGGTCGTGCTGGACGATGGGCGGCTTGTCGGCCCCAAGGCCAAGCGGCATGAGCGTTCCGGTGACGCGCTGACGCCCGACGAGTGGAAGCAGGTGCCGCGCCAGTTGGCCGAGCCAGAGGCCGTGCTCTACGACAAAGAGAACGGCACGCTGCTGTATGTCCTGCCGAGCCCGGACGGGCGCGCGGCCAAGATCGTGGTCGAGGCGAGCCGGATCGAGAAGAAAAAGCCCGCGCACGAATCGGTGCGCACGGCCTTCAAGGTCACGCGCGGCGCGCTCCAGGCGGGGATTGACGGACGGATGTATGACGTTGTTCGCGGGGCGCTGAAGTGAGGCGCGGAGGGCCGGACGTCCCCTCATACCGGGCCGGCGCCAATGGCGCCCCCGCCGCGGGCACTCCGAAAATTTCCCGCTGTCGCGCCTCGCTTGGAGCATAGCACATGACCGACCGCGACCCCTGCCACGCCTGCCCCCATCTGGTCACCCGCCCGCCGCTCGCGCCCTGGTGCGCGCGCAACGCCCACTACGGACAGGTCGGCTGCGTGCGTCCGGCGCGTCGCGTCGCGCCCGCCCCGGCGGTTCGGCGAGGACGCCATGACTGAGTTCAGCGTCCGGATCGACGACCGCGCCCTGCGCGCGACCCTGGAGCGACTGCTCGACCGGGTGCGCAATGCCTCGCCCGCGATGGAGGATATTGCGCGGGCGCTGCGCAACCATGCCGAGGATGCCTTTCAGAACGAGCGCTCGCCCTTCGGTCCCCGCTGGGCCGATCTCCAGCCCGCGACCCAGGCGGCCAAGGTCGACCGGCAGGGCACCCCCACCCGCCGCGGCGCGCATCCCATTCTTCAGGTCTCCGGCCAGCTTGCCGTCAGCCTGTCCAGCGCCGCCGGTCCCGACTGGGCGTTAGTTGGCGCCGGCAAGGTCGGCATGGCGAAGGAGTATGCCGCCACCCACCAATTCGGTCGCGGCGCGACCCCCGCGCGGCCCTTCCTCCCCGTCGACGCCGCCGGCACCCTGCCCGCGCCCGTGCGCGAGGAGCTACTGGCGATCCTCAGCGACTATCTGCGCGAGGCGTAGAGACAAGGTCGCCTTGTCTCGACAACGCCCCCGCGAAAACCGCCCCTGTGAGCCGTCCGCCACCAGACCCGCCACCGTCCTACCGCCCAAACCGCCCCGCGCGCGTCTACCCGCGTTAGACCCGCGTTAGATTCGATTTCCGGGGCCTGCTCTCGCCGCCCCCTTCGGCTTCGCTCAGGGCAGGCTTGCGACCGTCGCCCGATTGCGCGACAGTAGAGACAGGGCGCCGCCTTGTCTGATGCTCTCGTTCACTGCCGGATAGGCAGCCAAGGAAATCATGCTCGGCCACGGACGGTCTTCCCCCTGCGCCCCCGCAACCTATTGTGCACATCGCCCGCCGTCGATCATGGCGGCATGAGCGACACGACCAACCCAATCGAAATCTTCCGCGCCGGCACCCACACCGCGATGAACGGCGTGACGCTGACGTTTTCCGAAGCGGACCTGGACGCCACGGCGAACGCCTATGGTCTCGCCCGGCATGCGGCCCCCATTGTCGTCGGACATCCCGCAGCGGATGCCCCGGCGTATGGATGGGTTCGCGCCCTGACCCGCGCGGGCGACGTGCTGCAAGCGCACCCCGAACAGATCGATCCGGCGTTCGCCGAGCTGGTCAACGCCGGGCGCTTCAAAAAGATCAGCGCCTCCTTCTATGCGCCCGACAGCCCCGCCAATCCCGCGCCGGGCGTCTATTACCTGCGTCATGTGGGGTTCCTTGGCGCCCAGCCGCCCGCCGTCAAGGGCTTGCGCGATGCCCGCTTTGGCGAGGGCGAGACCGGCATCCTCACCCTGGAATTCGGCGAAGACATCGCCGAGCCCCCGACCGTTCCTGACCCCCTGGAGTCCCCCATGCCCGATCCGACCGTCCCCGATCCCGAGATCGCCGCCCGCGAAGCGGCGCTCGCCGCCCGTCAAACCGATCTCGACGCCCGCGAGGCCGCGCTCGCCGCGCAGGAAACCGCCGCGCGCGTCAAGGCCGATACCGACTTTGCCGAGGGCCTGATCGCCCAGGGCCGCCTGCTGCCGAAAGACCGCGCCGGCCTCGTCGCCTTCCTGGCGACCGTGCCCGCCGAGGCCGCCCTGGCCTTCGGCGAGGGCCAGGACGCCTTTCAAGGCGCCAGCGCCGCCTGGCTCAAAACCTTCCTGGCGAGCCTCCCGGTCCAGGTCGATTTCAGCGAACGCACTGCCGGCGAAGCGTCCCTCGCGCCGCCCCGCTTCAGCGCCCCCGAGGGCGTCCAGGTCGACCCCGCGCGGCTCCAGCTCCACGCCCGCGCGCTCGCCTTCCAGGAAGCCCATCCGGGCGCGACCTACACCGATGCCGTGCTGACTGTCAGCCAGGAGCGCTAACCCATGCAACGCTTTCCGATCTTCACCCGCACCCTGACCCCGCTCGGCACCGTCAACCCGCACCGCTTCGTGCGTGCCGACGGCGCCCAGGCCGGGGCCAATGACATCCCGCTCGGCATCAGCCCGCCCGACATCCAGGAACGCTACGCCGCGACCCTGCTCGGCGACGAGATCCTGGAAGCCGGCGAAGCCTTTAGCGCCGGCGAACTGCTCGCCCCCAATGCCGACGGCAAGGGCATTCGCGCCGCGACCGGCTATGCCATCGCCATGGACGACGCCACCGCCGCCGGCGATCTGATCACCGTCATGCTGTTGCAGCCCGGCAGCCCGCGCCCGGTCTACGTCAGCGCCAATGGGGCCATCAACCCCACCGGCGTGGTGTTGGTCACCGGCGGCACCGGGTTAGCGGGCCTGACCCTGCGCGCCCCGTTGCCCGACGAACAGGTCACGATCCGCGTCAACACCCTGACCAGCGGCTCCGTGGTGCTCACCGCCGCGGCCGGCATCACGCTCGGCGGCACCCACAACACCGCGACCTTCGACGCCATCGGCGAGGAACTCATCCTGGCCTATCAGGACGACGCCACCTGGGACGTCCTCAAAAACACGGGCAGCGTCGCCCTGACCACGGTTTAACCGGAGCCTGACCCATGCCACTGAACACCCAAAACGCCCGCATCGTCGATCCGGTCCTCACCAATCATGTGCGCGGCTACAAAAACCCCGACGTGCTGCGCATCGGCGCGGTGCTCTTCCCGCGCGCACCCATCGCCAAGCGCGGCGCCAAGATCGTGAAATTCGGCAAAGAGTCCTTCCGCCGTCATCCCACCGAGCGCGCGCCTGGCGACCGCATCCGCCGCGTGCGGGTCGGCTACACGTCCGACAGCGTCAATCTCTATCAGCACGCCCTGGCCGGCGAAGTCCCGCGCGAGTTGCTGCGCGAGACCGAAGGGGTGCCCTCGGTCAACCTGCAACTGCGCGCGATGAACCTCCCCGCCGAGATCATCGAGCGCGAGAAGGAGCTCAAGGCCGCCGCCATCGCCAGCGCGACCGCCAGCTATGCCAGCACCCACCGCACCAAATTGGATGGCGTGAGCCGCTGGAACGGCGGATCGGCGGCGATCGGCGCCGACGTCGACGCGGCCCAGGACGTCATCCGCGCCAAGACCGGGCGGCGCGCCAACGTGCTCGCGGTCGGCCCCCAGGTGGCCCGTCGCCTGCGCCGCGCCCCGGCGATCATCGCCAACTACTACACCGGCAACGAGCGCCCGGACCGCGTGAGCGATGCCCAGATCGCCGAATTCTTCGGCGTGACCCGCGTCGTCGAGGGCACCGACACCGTGGTCGACGGCAAGACCGAAGACGGCGGCGACTTCGCCGACATCTGGGGCAACGTCGCCATCCTCGCCTATGTGCCCAGCGTCACCGGCGACGGCGACATCGAGGTGCCCAGCTACGGCTACGAGTACTACCTCGACGGCCACCCGCTGGTCGAGCCGGGCCGCTGGGACGCCGACACCAAGACCTGGGTCTATGACGTGATCGACGAGTATCAGCATGTGCTGACCGGCATGGACGCGGGCTTCCTGTTCACCAACGTGATGGATCTGACGGCCTAACCCATGCGCCAGCAATCCCATGCCGTGGCCGCCGGCGCCAGCCTGATCCTCGCCCCCGGCGGCGCGCCCTGGTCGCTGTCGGTGCTCCCGGAAGCGGGCGCGACCGTGACCCTCGCGGTCACGGCGACGCCCGCCAGCGCGGTCGGCGCCGACGGCGCTGGCGCCGCCTGGCACCCGCTCGGCGAGCCGTTGACCGCGGAGACGCTGATCGTCTTCCCTGGTCCGGTCACGGCCTTGCGCGTCAGCGCGGCCGGAGCGGGCACGACCGTGGAGTTGATCAGCGGATGAGCATCGTGATTCAGGGGTTTTATGGCGCGAGCGCCGGCAGCGGCGCGGGCGTCACCGATCACGGCGCGCTCGCGGGTCTGGCCGACGACGACCACGCGCACTATCACACCAACGCCCGCGGCGACGCGCGCTATGCGGCGCTGGCGCATGCACATGCCGAGTTAGCGTTGGCGGCGACCGCGATCCAGCCCGGCACTGTTCAGTCATTCAGCGCCATCCAGACCTTCGCAGCCGGACTCGCGGGCGGCTCAAACATCATCGCCGACGCCGGAGACGCGCAGACGATTCTGCTCGACGGTCGGGTACATGTGCTCACGCTGACTGAGCCGTGCGCGATCACGATCACGCCAACCGGATCGGCCTATTCGTTTGCGCTGATTGTGCTGATTCAGAACGGAGCAGGCGGCTATGACGTGACCTACACGAACAGCCCGAAGCCAATGGATACGCAGGCGCTCAATACCGCCGCAACTAAACATTCCGCATTCGTTCTCTGGACGCCGGACGGCGGGACGACGTATTACCGCAACGGTGCGGGAGCGGAAACATGATCTTTCCGCAGATGATGAGGCCGCGTGTTTCCGCTATGCCGACAGGGGCACGCTATTGGAGGCTAATAATTACGAAAACGGCAGGTGCGACCGACTATGTATCCGTTTCGGAATGGCAATTGTATTCTAGCGGCGTTGTTGTCTCTCAGAGTAAATCGATAACTGCAAACAAACCAAGCTATGCAGCATTAACACCTAATAATATCGTCGATGGAGAAACTTATTTTAATAGCTCAGCGAGTCGCTGGATGGTGCCCGTCACCAACCTTCCGGTTACGGCTACGATAGACCTTGCGGGCTCTTTTAGTATCGAAAGAATTGTTTTAATCGGCAATACCAGCGTTAACGCGCTAAGAGTGCCAAAGGCGTTTCAAATCGAGTCGTCTCAAGACGGGGCGAGTTGGGGCCTGATCGCGGATGTCGCGAACGCCGGCATGACGAGCGGAAACGGGTATACATGGGAGCTGACGTTATGACCCAATACGCCCATATTGATAACCCCATCCCGCAGAAACTCCCGCACGAATTCCAGCACGCGGGCGGACTCACGATGGGCCTGGACGCGATGTCCGACGAGCGCCTGGCCGAACTCGGCTGGTATCCCGTGCGGTACGAACCATTAGAACCCGGCGCGTTGGGCTATGCGCCCATCGAATTGATCGGGTCAGAGTTCGTCATCGCGTCCTTGCCAGGTGATCTCGCCGTGGCCGAACAGCAGCGGCTTGAAGAAATGACCTGCTCGAAGCTGCAAGCCAAGCTCGCCATCGCGGCCCTGGGGCTGGTCGCCGACTTCATGGCGTGGAAGGCCGCGCTCGATCCGGTGACGGACTTCGTGACGCTGGCGTTTCTGGAAGACGCGCAAACCTGGCGCCGACTTGACCCGACCTTCGTGGCCGCGATGACCGCGCTCCGCAAGACGGACGCCGAGGCCGATGCGTTTTTTGAGCTAGCGGTGACGCTGTGATCGCCCCCGCCGACCTCCTCACCCCGCACGGCGCGCGCGAACTAGCCCAGCTTGCCACCCCCGAGGGCGTGCCGACGCTCGACCCCGACCTGCTCGCCGCCGTGGTGCGCGGGGAGGAGGTCGATGGCGAGTGGGACGCCGAGGACATCGCCCAGGCGCATCTGGCGCTCGCGACCCTTCAAGCGGCCGTCGACACCGCCAATGCCCGCATCAACCGGGTCGCGCTCGGGCGCGTGCTCAGCGCCGACGAGCAGGGCATGCTGCACACCTATGCCCTGGACATCGCCCGCTGGCGACTCTATGACGACGGCCAGTTGCCCGAACTGCACCCGGTGCTGCTGCGCTATCGCGAGGCCGTGCGCTTTCTGGAGCGCGTCGCCGACGGGCGCGAGCCGCTCGGCCAGGCGACCGCCGGCACCGCGGGCCTGGCCCAGGCCAGCGCCCCCGTGCGCCAATTCGACGCCGACACCCTCGCCGCTTACCGATGAGCCAGATCCTCGCCCTCGAACCCCAGCTCCTGGCGCGCCTGAGCGCGCGTCTGCCCGCCGGCACCGTGGTCGACAGCTCGCCCGCACTCGACGAACTGCTGGACCTCCAGGAGCGCCCGCTGTCGCTGTCCGCCGTCTATGTCATGTACCTCGGCGCCCAGCCGCTCGGCGACAAACCCGCGCCCCGCGCCGGGCTACGCCTGCTCGAACGCTGGGCCGTGATCGTCGCCTACCGCGACCGCGCCGGGATCGTCTCCGGCGCCCCCGCGCGCGCCGGGGCCGGCCCGCTGGCCGATGCCGTGCTCGACGCCCTGCACGGCTGGCAACCGGCCGAACGCACCAGCCCGGTGCAATTTGCCGCCCTGCTTCAACCCGTCTATTCCGCCGGGCTGCAACTGCTGCCGCTGGCCTTCACCCACGAAACCGCACGCCACTGCGGCGCCTAACGAGAAAATCAACATGGCTTCCAGCGACTTCCTGTTCTCCGGCGATCTCTACCTTGATCGCAAAACCGACGCCGGCGCCTCCACCGGCTATTTGCCCCCGATCGAGGCCGGGCAAATCGCCATCGAGGAGACCACCGAACTCAAAACCATCAAGAGCAAAAAGCGCGACACCTACGGACAGGTACGCCGCACGGTCTCGCTCAAGCAGCCCTCGAAGATCAAGGTGACCTTGAACGAAGTCAGCGCCGAGATTCTGGCACTGGCGCTGCTGGGCACCGCCGATGCCCGTAGCGTGGCGGCGGGCACGGTCGCCAGCGGCGCGCCGACCGAGGTCACCCTGATTCCGGGGCGGTTCGTGCAACTGCCGCATCGCCACATCACCCCGCATGTTGATGTGACCAGTCCTATCGTCATCGAAACCGACGAGACCACGCCGGTCGAGATTCCGCTCGCCGATGTGGAGATCAACCACCGCGCTGGCCTGATCCGCTACATCGGCGCCACGCTCACCGAGGCCACCGCCTGCACCCTGACGTACAAGCATGCCGGGGAGTCCGGGACGCGCGTCGCAGGCGGCGTCAAGCCGACCATTAAGGTCGGCATCATGATGGACATGAAGAACATCGTCGATGGCGAATCGGCGTTCCTGGTGATCGACGAGGCCACGCTGACCCCGACCTCGCCCGTGGACTTCATGGGCGACGATTTTCTCTCGGTCGAGCTGGAGGGCGAGCTGGTCACGCTCAGCGACAAGACCTCGCCCTACATCCTGGATCTGTTGACGGGCGGGTGATAGGCTGATCGCCGTTCCCCGCGTCAGCGGGGATGGACCGGGGCGCGACACCTACGGGCAGGTAACCGCGACACGTTCCCCGCGCTCGCGGGGATGAACCGTCCTCGCCCGATACCGTCGATATCGTCGCCGCGTAAGCCGGGGCAAGCCTGCCCTGAGCGGAGCCGAAGGGGGGCAAGGAGCAAGCCTGTCCTGAGCCGGGTCGAAGGAAGCGGAGTCGAAGGGGGGCAAGGAAGAAAGCATCCTGAGGCCGTTCGTGGTGAGCTGGTCGAACCATGAACGGCTTCACGCGCCGAGGCCGAAACGATGCGATCAACCAGTATTGCAAGGGGGCGGCAAAATACCGCCCCCTTCAAACCGCCGGCGGACTCCAGAAAACAAGGGCGTCGGGGATGGGTATCGAATTGGAACACCCATCGCCAAGTCCGCGTCAGCCACAATAAGGGGGTCACGGAACGCTACCCCCTTCGATCCGCCGGCGGCCAGTGCCAAATCAACCGCAAGATTGACAACCGCGCGGGTTTCGTGGTTTGCTTGGCGCCAAGAGGTGTCAGAACCTCGAAAGCTCTGTGCGGACCCGCACCCGAAAGCCCTGCGGTTTTTTTATGCCCAGCCGATTTTATGGCCGGGAGTGCGCATCGGATACAACACCCGCAAGGGGAAACATGCGCACGGTCTCACAGAGCCGTTCTGACCCTCCCGGCCGCCAGAGCCTTTCTGGTTTGTCAGAGTAATCTGTGGAAGTCATTATGTACGCCATGCAGCACCCGCTTTCCGCAACCCTCTATTTGGATGGCATCGCCATCCGTCAAGTCGACCGCGGCCTGTTCTGTATCAACGATCTGCACCGCGCCGCCGGCGGCAAGAAACGCGATCAGCCATCTAACTGGCTGTGTTTGGAGCAGACCAAGGCGCTGATCGACGAATGCGCCAAAACTGTCGCTGGCGGCTCGGACGGAAAACCCGGAACGGAATACGATCAACCGGTTAGAGTGATCCAGGGCGGCGACCCCGCCGCCCAAGGCACCTACGTCATCCGCGAACTGGTCTACGCCTATGCCATGTGGATCAGCCCCGCGTTCCACCTGCGCGCCATCCGCTTCCTCGACGCCGCCCTGCGCGGCGACACCGCGCCCCAGGCCGACGCCGACTGCGCCCGGTTGCTCCGGCTCACCCGCGAGGCCCTGCTGGAGATCGCCCCGCAACTGGAGATGGTCTTTCGCTGCGCCAACGCGGGCCTGACCAACGCCCAGACCGCGCGCGCCGTCGGCACCAGTCAGCGCCGCATCGAGCGTCTCAAAGCCCGCTTGCGCCGTCTCGGGCTGCTGCCGGAGGTGTGCGCGACGCCCAGCAGCCAACTCGACCTCTTCGCGGAGGCCATCTAATGAACCTCACAATCGACCTCGGCGGCAGCGACAACCCGCTGGACGATCTGGAGCGCGTCTCCGACTGCTTCTCGGCCCTCGACGACCTGCTCCAGGGCTGCCACCTCCAAGACCCCGAGCGCGAGCGTCTCGCGGTCCTGATCGCCACCCTCACCCTGCTTCAGCGCGCGGCCCTCGACCATCTCCTCGACGCGCGTCTTGCATCGTCGCGTCTGCATGCGGTAGCCTGACGATCCCCGTCGAGACAGGGCATGCCCTGTCTCGACAGCGCCTACCGCTCCCAGAACCTTCCCGCTGAACCCTCGCAGCCTCCCGGCGCGGGGGTTTTTCGTCGATGCTGTCGGCATTCCCCACTGCCCACAGCCGCCCATGCGCACCCACAAAACCCTCGACCTCGACCCTGGCCGCGCCGTCACCGTGCGCGAACTGCGCGTGCGCGACGTGCGTCAGATCCTCGCCGCCCTCACCCCCGAGCAGGCCAAGCGCCCGCTGCCCGAACTGATCCGCGAGCACCTGCCGGATCTGTTGGCGCTCTTGGGCGATAGCCTGACCTTGCCCGACGGCGAGGTGCTGGACGATCTCAGCCTCTCGGAGTGCGAAACCCTCGGGCGCGCCTGGTGGGAGCTGCACCAGCGTTTTTTCGCCCCGCTGCTCGCGCTCGCGCGGGCGCACGGCACGCCACCCGCGACCTCGACCGCGCCTGTCTCCTCCTCGTCGAACGCGGCCATGGCGCCATCTACGACTACGGCTGGGGTCTCTGGCTGACCCTGCTTGAGCTGACCCGCGAGCGCGCAACATGAGCGAGAACGCCCTCACCGTCAGCGTCCTGCTGACCCTCTCCGCAGAAGACTTCGCGCGCGCGGTCGCCGAGGCCCAGGGCGCCTTCGAGGGCGGCATGGACGGCGTGCGCGCGGCGACCGACGCCGCCGCCGGGGACGCCGGGGCGCAACTCGACGACCTCGGCGCGGGCCTGAACGAGACCGCCGCGGCCTCCGAGGACGCCGGGACGAAAATCGGCGGTTTCGTCGGGTCGCTGCTCTCGCTCGACGTGCTCGCGCGCGGCTTCGGCTGGTTGATGGAGCAGGCCGGCGATCTGATGGAACTGGCCGACGCCTGGGCCAACCTTCAGGCCAAGCTCGAACTGGCGACCGACAGCGGCGCGGCCGCCGCGCAGGCGCTGGCCGACGTGCAGGGCATCGCGCAAAGCACCTCCAGCGACATCGGGGCGACCGCCGATCTCTACGCCACCCTGAGTCGCGCGCTCAACAGTCTCGGCGACGAGACCACCAGCGTTGCCGGTTTGACGCGCACTATCACCCAGGCGTTCGCGATTTCCGGGGCGAGCGCCGCCGAGAGCGCCGGCACCATTACCCAGTTGGCGCAGGCGCTGGCCTCCGGGCAGTTGCGCGGGGACGAATTCAACAGCGTCATGGAGCAGGCCCCCCGGCTTGCGCAGGCGCTGGCCGACGAACTCGGCGTCACCACCGGCGCCTTGCGCCAGATGGCCGAGGATGGCGAATTAACCGCCGAGGCCGTGATCGGCGCGCTCTCCGGTCAGGCCGACGCCATCGCCGCCGAGGCCGCTTCGCTCCCCGACACGTTTGAGCGCGCCACCACGCGCCTGAAAAACAGCCTGACCGGCGTGGTCGGCGGGCTCAACGATGCGCTGCACGGCGCCGAACTCTTCGCCACCGGCACCAACCTGCTGGCCGGGGTGATCGGGGCGCTGGCCAGCGGGATCGAGGCGCTGGGCGGCTTCCTGATCGCCATCGCGAGCGCCTTTGCGGCCATCCCCGCGCCCATCTATGCCGCCGTGGCCGCGATGACCGCGACCGGCGTGGCGCTGGCGTTGCTCTCGGTCAATTTCGCGGCGGTCACCGGCGCGCTCGCGACCCTGGCGCTCGGGCTTGCCTCGGTCGCCCTGGCGGGCTGGGCGGCGTTCAGCGCCCAGGTCGCCGCCGCCGGCACCGCCCTGCGCGCGCTCTGGGTGCTGATGCTCGCCAATCCGCTGACCGCCCTGGCCGCCGTGCTGGGCATCGTCGCGGCGGGCTTCCTGGCCTTTAACGCCGCGTCGAAAGAGTCCGCGGCCAGCCTCGCCGCCGCGCACGACGAACTGACCAAGCAAACCACGGAACTGGAAGCGTTGCGCCGCACGCTCGCCACCGCGACCCCCGGCACCGCCGCCTATACCGACGCCGAGCGGCAGTTGGCCACGCTCGTCCCCGGCCTGACCCTGTCGCTCAACGAGCAGGGGCTGGTTGTCGCCAAGATCGGCCAGGGCTACGAAGATAACGCGCGCGCGCTCGACGCCTACATCGCCGCGCAGAAGCAGGCCAGCGCCGACAACCTGCTGCAGCAGTTGGTGCTGGCCTCCAACGAACTCGACACCAACCGCCAGGCGCTAGACACCAACACGCAATCCTTGCGCGAGAACTACGGCATCGGGGTGGAGAACCGCAACGGCTGGCAGTCGTTCAATCTCGCGGTCGAGCAATCGACCGGCGGGATCGACCGCCTCAATCGCAAGCAGACCGATCTCGCCAACGCCGCCAACGCCAGCGAGGCCAAGGTCCGCGCGCTCGCGCTCGGGCTGTATGAGGCAGGGATCGACTCCGGGCAGGCCGCCGAACAACTGCGCGCCCTGGGTCGCACCGACGCCGAGATCGCGCGCGTCGTCGGCCAGATCGACCGGCTCGCCGAGGCCGCGTTGGCCGCCCAGGGCCAGTTGACCGCGACCCAACAGGCCATCGGCGCCGCCGGTCTCGCGGCCGCACAGTCGGTCGGCCAGGCGATCCAGGCCGTCAGCACCGAAATCGAACGCCTCGACGGCGAGATCGAGCAGCATCGCCAGACCCTCGACACCGCCCTCAAGGCCGAAGGCCAAGGCTGGCGGACGCTGGGCGAGGAGGCCAAGTCCGCCTATCAGGGCCGGCTCGCCGACATCGACGCCCTCACCCAGGCGCAACTGGCCGCCGTCAACCAGCAAACCGGCAACGAGCGCACCGCCGCCGCCCAGCGCGCCGCGATCTATCGGCTCGATGCCCAGGAGCGCCTCGCCGCGCTCAAGACCTACGAGAACGAAGCCGTCTTTCTGGTCGAGCAGGAATACGCCAGTCGCCAAGACGCCGCGCGCGCCGCCGGGGCCGACGAGCGCGCGCTGAACGTCGAGATGCTCACGGCCAAGCGTGCCACGCTGCAAGAGATCGCGAGCGCCTACAAGGCCCATATCGACCAGCTCAACGCCGACGCGCAGCGCCACCTGAGCGAAGTGACCCGCATCGAGGACCAGATCCGCGCGCTCAAGATGAGCACCGAGGACCGCATCCGCGAGATTCAGCGCGGCGCGATGACCGATCAGGCCGCCTATGCCGACCGGCAACGCCAGGTCGAGGAGACCAGCGCGCAAGCCAAGCGGGCGCTGGTTGAGGGCAATTTCACCCTGGCGAAGGAACTGGCCCAAAAAGAGATGGAGCTGGCGTCGCAGCTCGCGCGCGAGGTTAAGGACGGCGAAACGGTCTATGTCTCCAAGCAGCGGGCCGCCGACAACGCCAGTAAAACGTTTCTGACCGGCTCGCAGCACCTGGTGGAGGCGCTCGAACAGGAGGAGCAGTCGCATCGGGATGTCGCCAAGGAAGCCCAGGCCGCCGCCACCGCCCAGGAAACTGCGCTCACGGGCGTCACGGCCAGGATCGACGAACTCTCCACCAAGCTCGACAAAGAACTCAACCTCAAGCTGGTGGTCGACAGCCAGGCTGTCCAAGCCGAGATCGACGCCCTGGCGCCGCTGATTCAGGACAAGGAATACCTGCTTCAGACCAAGCTTGACCTGGACAGCCTCAAGACCAGTCTCGACAACGCCGGGGCGCTCGCGCGCGACAACCCGCTCCGCCTGCAAGTCGCCCTGGACGGCGCGCAAGACGAACTCGCCCGCCTCGCCGCCTACGCCAAGGACCACCCGCTGGCCGCCGACCTGACGGTGACCACCGACAAGGCCGAGACCGCCATCGGCGCGGTCCAGCAATCGCTGAGCGAACTCGACGGCCTGACCACCGAGAGCGCGCACGTCGTCCAGAGCAACGCCGGCGAGGTCAAGCAGTCGCTGGCCGATCTGGCGGGACTCACGACCGACAGCACGCACCGCGTCATGGATAACGTGGACGAGGTGCTGCGCGGTATCGCCGAACTGGAGCGCGACACCTCCAGCACCCACACCGTCTATGTGCGCGAGGTCAAGCGCAACGCCCTCGGCGGGTTGATTCATCCGTTCGCCCTGAGCGGAGTCGAAGGGTTTGCCAACGGCGGCGCCGTGCCCGGCTTCCCCGTCCCGCGCTGGTCCACCGTGCCCGGCTCCGGCAACACCGACAGCGTCCCGGCCTCGCTCGCCGCCGGTTCTTTTGTGCTGCGCAAGGCGGCGAGCCGCTATTACGGCTCCAGCCTGCTCGACCTCATCCAGCGGTTTGCCGGGGGTGGGCGCGTCGCCTCGCTCTTGATGCCCGGCGAGCGGCTGTTTAACCCCGGCACCGTCAACCGTCTTGGCGCAGGCTTCTTCGACGCCCTCAATCAGATGCGACTGCCGCGCGAGGCCCTGACCGCGCACCTGGCCAACCTCACCGCTCCGGTCGCGCGCTTCGCCGCCGGCGGGGCGGTCGGTCCCGTCGCCACCGCCTCCGCCGCCGCGCGCGACAGCGTCGACATCAACCTCCAGATCGGCCGCCAAGCCGTGCGCGTCCAGGGCGCGCGCGACCAAGCCCAGGCGCTCGCCAGCGCGCTTAAAGAACTCCAGCGGGGCCTGTGATGCCGAGCGCCTCCAGCCTGATCCGCTTCAGCCCCGGCCCGCACGCGGCCGCCGATCCCGATCCCGAGGAACGCCTGACGGTCATCCTCACCACCGCCCTCAACGGCCTGTTGCGCACCACCCAGACCACCGGCAACCCGCTGGCCGTCGAACTGACCATCCAGTTTGCCGACACCGTCATCGCCCTCTGCGAGCGCGCCCATCTGCTCGGCGTCAGCCCCGCCGGACATGCCCCGCTCGTGCTGACCAAGGCGGGCTATTGGGGCTCCACTTGCGGTTACGGCGACCCCGCGACGGATGTGTTTTGGGTCTATTCTGACGCCACCGACGACGGCGAAACCCTGGTCATCGACACCCCCTGCGAAAATCTCTACGGCTGCTTTCACTGGCCATCCGCCGTCGTCGCCTACGATCCCCCGCTGGCAGACGACGAGACCGCCCCGACCATCACGCTCGCCCTGGACGGCTTCGTCGGGCTCGACGGCTCGACCGAGACCGGCGTGCGCCTGTCGATGCGTCTGATCCTGATCGAGCCGGGGGTGACGGGCGAGACCGAACTGGCGACCCTGAACTACGAGCAGGCGCCGCACTTCACCGGCTCCGGCACCAACATCACCGTCAAAAAATCCGACGCCGACCCGGACCCGGACGGGGAGGGCCTGTTCGCGCTCACCGGGCGCAAGATCGCCGACGCGGTCAACGACGTGACCGGCGATTACGAGATCTGGTGGCGCATCTATCACGGCTCGGGCGACATGCTCTACACCGCGACCTGCGCCACGCCAGACGATCCCGAAACGCCGGATGACGACGAATCCCAGACCGCGACCCTTTCGGAGACTGTGCGCGATCGGCGTAACGCCGGCATTGGCGGCGGCTTCGGGTTATTCGACACCACCGATTTGATGGTGGCGCGGGTGCGGGTGGAGCCGGGGCCGCTGTCATTTAATGTGCTCACCGGCAGCGGGAAAACGAATCTGGGCGCTTTTCAATCAGGGATTGAGTCGCGGATACCGACCAGCGTGCTGACGGCGACCGCCGGTTGTTGGTATGGCCTGCTAAATAACCAGCCGATCGCGCTCTCTTTTGGTGGGCCTTCCATCTATGCGGCTGGTCGCTTGCTACAGACTGCCTCCGGCACCGTTTTGGGCGCTGCAATCCAGTCGTTCAACGGCGTTCCGTCCCTCGTCTACGTCACCGGAACCGATACGTTGACTCTATGGCGCCGGAGCCTTGTCCAGGGATTCGGCTCAGTGTCTGTCGGTTCGCGGTCGCGCCCCTTTGTAGACGGCAACCCCTCCGCGCCGTGGTACAGCTTTTCGTCAGACGGACTGTCGCTGGCGTGCCTGCTGCCGCGTTACGCCCCCGCCGTTACGACATCTGTCGACATGCTCCGCAATGGGCGCTTGTTTCGCGCGGACGTCAGCGCCCAGTTCGGGGCGTGGATGACGGTCATCGCTCCGCCGCACCTTCCACCCACCTGGACGGCCACGGCGGCGGCGACCAGCGCGTATGAGGCCGGACCTCCAGAATGCGGTCAGTTCGGCAACGTCGCCGACTGGTTCAACCAGTCGATGACATCGGTTATTCGGTATGACTTTGCATGGGACGTTCTGCTTTCCTTCTATTGGAGCCAAAACGAGCTGGTCCCGGTCGTCATCCCTGTCTCGCTGACCGCAGCTCGGGATTACGATTTTCATGCTTCAAATACAGATTATTGCAAAACCGTCTACGCCAACTATCAACGCACCGAAATCGACGAACAGACGCTGGAGGTGTCGATCGGGTCATTGCCCGTTCAAACGTCAAGTTACGTTCTTCAAAAACAAGCCGTTGGTAACGTCGGAATCTTAGACACTGTATCGCTTGAAAAGATGTTAAAAAGACGCTTTTTGGTTGCAAATGCGGGATCCGACGCGTTATCGCTCGACGGTCCATTTTGCATTGACCACGGCGTCGTCAGATCCGGATTAGCGTCCGTTGAGCCGACCTCCGAAGACGGCTTGACGCTCGCGACCATTGACGGGGGCGGTGGAAATCGGCGCGTGCTGACCGAAACGCATGCGCCGTTTGACGTCGCTACTGCCCTGGGTAACGAGCAAGTCGCTGTCTCTTTTTACGCAAGCGACGACACTCAAGCCGTCGCGTCACTGCTGCAAGCCGTGGTCAAGATCTTGAATATCCATCTACGCATTGCGCCAACGAGCAACCCGCGCGCTAGTGCGTTCCCTGACGGCGACTGCCTCACGCAATGGGTCGACATCACGGGAACGCCGATCACGCATTTTAACGGCATCGAATACGATGCGCCTCGCTTCCTGTCAAATATTGCGCCAGTCACCCCCCACGCCTGCCTCCTTGCCCCCGACCCAGCCAGCGTTAAACCCATCACATGATCCAACTCGACACTCTCACGCTCCCCGACGGCCTGGATTGGCCTGACGAATTCGACACCAGCGCCATCGGCCAAAGCGTGCGCCGGCGTCTGGACGGCGGCCTGGTCGTCTACCCGCGCGCGCTCGCCGCGGGCCGTTCGATCACCCTGGTCGCGCCCAACGATCAGCCGCTCACCCGCGCCCAGGCCGCCGCGCTGGAGGCGCTGGCCGCCGTCGTCGGCGCCAGTTATGCCCTGACCCTGCGCGATGAGTCCTTTCAAGTCATGTTCCGCCACCACGACCCGCCCGCGCTCGACCTGACCCCGCTGGTCGATTACGCCGATCCCATCGACAGCGATTTCGTCGTTGGCACCGTCAAACTCTTCACCGTCTAACCCCGGAGATCCCATGTCCATCCTCGCGTCCGAACTCCTCTGGCTGCGCCCCGCGCTGCAGTCCGATACCGTCCCCGCCCAAAACGGCGGGCGCTGCACCCAGACGCCCATCGTCTCGGGCGTCAAGAACAACCTTTTCCCCGATGTCAGCGCCGCCCAGCGCGCGGCGGGGGTCGAACATTGGCGCAAGGTCTTCGTCGCGGTCAAAAATGCCGACAACCTGCCCCTGGTCGATCCTCGGTTTTCCATCGAGATCGGCACCCCCGGCGACAGTCATGTGCTGCTCTATCCCGGCACCCTCACCGACACCCTGGATCAGGTGACCGCGCGCCCCTACGGCTACGGCACGCTGGCCAGCGCCGCCGATGCCGCTGACACCGAGATCAGCGTCACCACCGAGGCCGATTTTTCGGTCATGACCACGAAGCCCTTCCAGGTCGGCGATCTGGTCCGGATCGACGCGCGCACGACCGTGCTCGACAGCGGGCTGTCCGAATATGCCGAGATCGACAGCGTCGCCTACACCGGCACCGCCCTGACCCTCGGCCTGACCGCCGGGCTGACCAACGCCTACAGCGCCGGGGCAAAGATCGCGAGCGTCATCGAGCCGGGCGATCTGGCGACCGCCGTGAGCGGCAAGAGCATGACCGGCGGCGTCACCTATGACGACACGGCTTATCCCATCGCCGTGCCTCAGATCGGCGGCATCTACCAGACCTGGACCGTCACCGTCACCGACCACGCCACCGGCGCGCTCAGCGTCTCCGGGGATCTGATCGGGGCGGTCGGTACCGGTTCGACCGGCGTCAACCTGTCCCCATCAAACCCCAACGGCGGCACCTATTTCACCCTCGACGCCGACGGCTGGGGCGGCACGCCGGCCACCGGCGATACCCTGGTCTTCACCACCTCCCCCGCCGTCTGCCCGCTGTGGTATCGGCGCATCGTGCCCGCCGGGGCGGCGGCGATCAGTAGCGATCCGGTTAGCGTGTGCGTGGAAGGGGAGAGCGCCTGATGACGATCACGGTCTATCGCTCCGATGACGCCAGCGCGCCGGTGTTGACGGGTGAAGTCGGTAAACTGATCGATCTGCTCGATGCCTGTCTGGTGAATGGCTACGGCAGCCAACCCGCCGCCGGTTGGGGAAAAGCCTTTAGCGGCACCAATCTGGCCGCCTACCGCGCGCCGTCCGGCAACCGGATGTATTTGCGCGTCGACGATTCGATCGTGCAATACCCCATCCTGCGCGGCTACGAAACCCTGACCGGGATCGACACCGGCACCGGCCCTTTCCCGACCACCGCGCAGCTCGCGGGCGGTATCCGTCCGGTCAAAAGCTCCACGACCGGCACCGTGGCCCACCCCTGGATGCTGATCGCCGGGACGCGGGCGTTCTATCTGTGGATCTCCTTTGTGGCGACCGACATCGGCGCCCCCGCGACCACGACCGATATGATTTTTTTCGGCGACATCGTCAGCTATCTGCCGGGCGATCAATACGGCACGCTGCTGATCGGCAAGATCGCCAACGATATCACCGCCAACAATACCGTCCTGGGCAACAATCTCAGCGCGGCCGGCGCGGACTGCAATGGGCACTACCTGGCGCGCGGCTACCTGCAGGATGGCGGGAGTTCTCCCTGCGGCACACTGCAAGCGCTGCCGGCGGCATCCGCCAGCATCGGCAGCGCGGGCGCGGCCTACCCCGACCCCGTCACGGGGGGATTGCTGCTGGAGCGGGTGCGGGTGTGCGAAGGGGGCGTGGCGTCCAAGCTCCTGCGCGGCCATCTGCCAGGGCTGTTCAATCCGCAGCACAACCAGCCGGGCCAACATCTCGATACCCTGAGCGGGCGCGGCGCGCTGTCCGGGACCGACCTGCTGCTGCTTTACAAGGGCGGTACCGCCGTGGGGCGCTTTGCCGTCTCGCTCAACGAAACCGCCGACTGGCTCGCGCCCGCTTAAGGAGTTCGACATGCCCGATCTTGGCGCCATTGGCGAGTTGTCCGATAGCACGGTCAGATGGACGCTCCCGCGCAACGCCCGCTCGCTCGACCGCGCGGCCAACCCGGTGCGCGGCATCCTCGCCAGCGATCAGGCGTTCACGGCGTCATTTCCTGGGGACGCTCAGCGCCTCTGCGGGACGCTGACCGCCGCTGGCGGCGCGGGCCTGGCACGCGACATCCGCGCCCTCCACCGCGCGACCGGGACCGTCATCAGCGCGACCCGCAGCGCCAGCGGTAGCGGGGGATTTGTCATTCTGGTCCCGCCGTTCGCCCGCGTCGATCTGCACATCCTGGCCGACTCTGGCGACGGCTGCGATCTCTATCTGCCCCAGCGAACCCCCGTCGATGGCTGAATGTAACCTGCCAGACGGCCTGGCCATCGACGTCGCCTTCTCTGGCGGCGCGTGCAGCCTGCCCGACGGACTCACGATCGACATCGCCTTTGGCGGTGCCGGCATTGTGTCGCGCGTGCGCCAGCGCCATCAGACCACGGCGGCGTTGCGCGCGGCCGCGAGCGCGCGTCACGGCGTCACGTCCGCCTTGCGCACCTCTGTCGCCGCCCGCCACCAGGTCCCCGCAGCGCTCCAGCGCGCCCCTCTCGCCCAGCGGCATCAATCTCTGGCGGCATTACGATCCGCAGTCGCGGCCCATCATCTCGCCACCTCCGGCGATCCACCCAGGGTTGCGACAAGCCACGCCGCTCAAGCGCGACTGCTCGGCTGGCCGGTCGCCGCGCGCCACCAAGCTATGGCCGCCGTGCGGCTCGCGACCGGCGCCCGCCATCACGCCAGCGCCAGACTACAAGCGTCGTTACTCGCCGCGCGTCATCACGCCCTGGCGGGCGATCTGGTCGCGGCCCGTGCCCGCCACGTCTCGCTTTTCGGTCCGACCGTCCCGGCCAGCGCCCGCCACGTCGCGCTCTTCGGTCCGACCGTCCCGTCCCGTGCCCGGCATGTCTCGCCCTTCGGCCCGACCGTCCCGACCCGCGTCCGGAACGTCTCGCCAGCCGCCATCCTCGCCGCCGTTCGCGCGCGCCATCTGGCCTCATCGCGCCTGCTGACCGCCAACCCGGTCGCCGCCCGCCATCGCGCCGCGTCCTCCTGCCCCGATGCGAGTGTCCAGATCCTGGCCGGCCCCAATCATCTCCTGCACCAGGGGCGCGTCGTCCCGCTCGGCGAGGGTACCGAACTGAGCGCCGACGAGGGCTCGCCGGTCTGGATCGCGACGCTCGATCTGTTGCACGAAGCCGACTATGCCCGCGTCGCCCTCGGCGATCCGCTGACCCTGCTGTTCTGGGGCCAACCCATCGCCCTGATCTGCGACGGGCGCCGCTTCAGCCGCGCCGACGCCGCGCCAAGTGTCGTCCTCAGTGCCATCAGTCCCGGTGCCTTACTGGGCACGCCCTGGGCCGTGCCGGTCGCGCTGGGCGCCGTCGAGCTGGCGCAAACGGTCGTCGAACGCCTGCTCGGACAGCCCGTCGCCTGGCAGCTGCCCAACTGGCGCCTCCCCGACAGCGCGGGCGCGCTCCAGGGCACCCCGCTGGAGTTGGCCCGCCAGATCGTCGGCGCCGTCGCGGGCGAACTGGACTCGCTCCCTGACGGGAGTCTGGTGGCCCGCCCGCGCTATCCGGTCTCGCCACCCGCGTATTCGAGCGCCACGCCCGTCGCCACCCTCACCGACCGCGACCTCCTTGCCCATCGCGACCAAGCCGAGGC
The DNA here is from genome assembly GCF_000227745.2 of Thiocystis violascens DSM 198. Lineage (NCBI taxonomy): Bacteria > Pseudomonadati > Pseudomonadota > Gammaproteobacteria > Chromatiales > Chromatiaceae > Thiocystis > Thiocystis violascens. Next base: position 4,806,506 of record NC_018012.1, read on the forward strand.
CGCGAGCCGCGAAAACCGCTTCGTCATCGCCAGCGGCGACCCGTCCGCGACCGCCGATCAGATCCAGATCGACAGCGTGCAAGATCCCGAGGATCCGCATGCCTACACCATTCGCGCTTACCCCCATCCCTGGCGCCCGGTCGATCTCGTGCACACCGGCGACGCCGCCACCCAGATCGGCCCGCGCACCGAGGTGCTGACCGAACAGGATGAACTCGTGGTCATCCAGTCCGGCGCCGCCACGCTCGCCTATCCGCTGGCCGACATCCGGGCGCAGTCCTACCGCTACGCGGATCTGGGCCGCGTCAGCGTCGTGGGGCGCGACCTGACGACGGCCCAGGCGGACTACAGCCTGTTGTCGCTCCAGTATCGGGCGCGCGCCTGGCAGTGGCGCGCCACCAACGCTCGGACCGAAACCATCCAATTTCTTGCCGTGGAGTAACCCGATGGCCGTCACCGCCAATATCACCGTCTCGTTCGGCGATCAAAGTGCCAGCAGCGCCTCTGGCCACCTGTCCGCCGAAATCGACAGCCGTCCCGATGGGCTCAACAACGGCGTCACCAGCTTTGCCCCTGGCGATAGCGCGGCCTTTCTGGTCTACAAATCGAGCAACGTCACCTATGACGCCCCAGTCGCCAGCGCTGGCTCCGTCGCGGGCGTGGGCTCTGGCCTCACGGTCGAAAAAGAAGACGATCTGTCGTTTGCCGACAGCGATACCGCCTCGCTCTCGACGCCTGCCACCGGAATCGTCTCGGTCACCTGGCTGGGGCGCAGTCTGGGCAGCCTGTCCCTGCAAGACCAGACGACGGTCAAAGCGGGCGCCAAGGGCGTGGCGGTTGCGCGCGTCAAGTACGCCTGCCGCGCCGACGCCTACCGCCTGACCAGTCCGGCCACGCTCGCCGGCCTGACCGACTTCTCGATCCTGGTCTTTATCCTCGGCCACCTAGCCGGCGAGGGCTAAGCGATGTCACTGGCGATCGAAGTCTACCGGGATGGGGGCGACCGTCCGGGCGACGAAATCCGCGAGGATCTGCTGGGCGATAGCCTGGAGGCCGCGCTTGCTCGTGGGCGCGGGGAACTGGACGCCAGCGCCCATGCCCGCGTCGCCACCACGTTGGAGCTGGTCGCCCCGCGCCTGGATCTGCGCCTGGGCGATCTGATTGCCGTGAGCGACCCGGCACAAGGGGAAGAGTGGCGCGGCAAGATTGTCGGCATCCGCCACACGCTGGCGCCCGGCGAGGCGCCGAGCGTCCTCACCGTCGAGCGGAGTTTGATGCCATGATGTCAAGCGGAGTCGACGCGGATGTCTAGCTATCCATTGCACACGCTAAGAGCGTTGCTGCGCACCTCATCCGCGCGCCGCGGCGTGGTCGTGCGTTGCTCGGCGACGGCGGTGCAGGTCGCCACCGCGAGCGGGCTCGTCCGTGCGCAGGCGTCTGGGGCGCTGAGTGTCGGGCAGTCGGTGAACGTGCGCGACGGAGCCGCCTTTCCGGCGGCTAACCCGACCCAGGCGTATGCGGTTTAGTCTCCGTTAATTTGCGCTTCATTTGTCAGTGATGCCAAATGAAGCGCAAAAAATCACAAATCCGCCAAGTGCCAAAACATTTGCGAAATGGTGCCAAATGGCGCGCGCCGCTACAGGCCGGCATGAGCAACCGCCGGATTTTGTCTCTGATGGTTGCGCATTGGTTGCTTAAAGAAAAACGGCTTAGGTGAAAATCACCTAAGCCGTTGATTTTATGGTGCGCCCTGCGCGACTCGAACGCGCGACCACCTAATTAAAAGTCAGATGCTCTACCAACTGAGCTAAGGGCGCGGGGAGAGTCATTATAATTGAAAACGCTCTTTTTTCAAGCAAGGATTGCTGAACGGGAAATTCGACATGTCTTGCGCTGGGATCGCAGGGATCCGTCTGCGGGCCGGGTGTCAGGGATGCGATTGGCACGCCGAGCGGACGGTCCTCGCCGGTCGCGAGAAAGGCGATTTCTGGAAAAAACTCGACCGAATTTCGGTTCGTCCCGAGTCCTGAGCGAAGTCGAAGGGAGCCGAAGCCATGGCAGGCTTGTCGGATGGGGTGAACGGGCAATCCTCGGACTCGGAGCGTGAAGCCTTTCGTGGTTCGAGTACCTCACCACGAAAGGCTTCAGGCGAAGATAACGGCACGCGCTTTTCTGGAAATCGCCCAAGCTCTGAGGTCGGATTATCCGCCACTGGAACCAAGTGTTTCACCCGCCGCTTTGGGAACCGCATCCGGCTCCGGGTCGGCCGGGAGGCTCGCGGCTGTCGGAAGAGGCTTAATCGCCTTCAAATTCGCACAGCGCAAAGACCTTTTGTCCACGGTTTTCGAGTCGCCGGCGCCCGCCGAGATCGGGCAGGTCGATGACGAAACAGCACTCGACGATCCCGCCGCCCATGCTCTCGATTAAGTTGCAGGCCGCCTCCGCCGTGCCGCCGGTCGCGATCAGGTCATCGACCAGCAGTACCTGCTCGCCCGCGGCGACCGAATCGACATGCATCTCGATGCGGTCGGTGCCGTATTCGAGATCGTAGTCGTGGCCGACGGTTTCCGCCGGCAGCTTGCCTTGCTTGCGAATCGGCACGAAGCCGACGCCCAGCTGATAGGCCAGCGCCGCGCCGATGATGAAGCCGCGCGCCTCGATTCCGGCCACCCGATCGATCTTCACGGGGGTGTAGCGATGGACCAGTTCATTGACGGTGACACGCAATCCGACAGGATCCTTGAGGAGGGTCGTGATGTCGCGAAACATGACGCCCTGCTTGGGATAATGGGGAACGGTGCGAATAAGCGACTTGATGGGCATGGCTTGCTTCCGGAAAGAGTTAGCGGGGGTTGAGCAGGCGGCCGGCGACCGCGTCCAATCGCCCGACCAGCTCGGGATCGCGTGCCTCGGGCGGCGTGATCAGGGCGTGCTCCAGCGTCGAGCGGCAACCGCAGGCGGCGGCGTCGGTATCGGCGTGCAGACGCGGCGCGAGCGTCTTCACCAGGCCGCGGGCGTTGTCGGCATTGGCCAGCAGCACCTTGACGATGGCGTCGACGGTGACATCGTCGTGGTTGGGATGCCAGCAATCGAAATCGGTGACCATGGCCACCGTGGCGTAGCAGAGTTCGGCCTCGCGCGCGAGTTTGGCCTCGGGCATGTTGGTCATGCCGATGACATCGCAGTTCCAACTGCGATATAGCTCGGACTCGGCCAGACTGGAGAACTGCGGCCCTTCCATGACCAGATAGGTGCCGCCGCGCGCCACCTCGATGCCGGCCTCGCGCGCCGCCGCCTCGATGTGATCGCCAAGCCGGTTGCACACCGGATGCGCCATCGAGACATGCGCGACCAGACCGGTGCCGAAAAAGCTCTTGACGCGGTCGAAGGTGCGGTCGATGAACTGGTCGACGATCACGAACATGCCTGGGCGCAGATGCTCGCGCAGCGAGCCTACGGCGCTGACCGAGATCACCTCTGTGACCCCCGCGCGCTTGAGCACGTCGATGTTGGCGCGGTAGTTGATCTCGGACGGGGGAATCTTGTGTCCGCGGCCATGGCAATGAACGGCGGGGCCAAACTTCCGCGGGACGTTCGTTTGATCTGCATCAATCCAGCGGGAAGGCATGCCTTTGAGGATGGCGCCGCCCGGTTTACTGTCGCGCGAGGCGGGAATCGCCCACCCATCGACTCGGTTCGTTCGGCGGTGCGAGGCTCGTGGGTTTTTCCAACGACCGCTTTCGATGTGCAGCATAGGCCAGCCTCTCATGATTTCCCCACCATTCTTCAGCCGCGGCGACCTGGACGGCTTCTTCGGTCTCTTCGTCGACAACCTCCTGCAGATCATGCTGATCGTCCTGCTCGGGCCGGTCATCTGCGGTTTCACCTCGACGCAGATCGCCGAACAGATCCTGCCCGCGGTCGCCCTGTCGGTGGTCTTCGGGAATCTCTTCTATGCCTGGCAGGCGCGCCGGCTCGCGCGGCGCACCGGCCGCACCGACGTGACGGCATTGCCCTATGGCATCAATACCGTCAGTCTCATGGCCTTCATGTTCCTGGTCATCGGCCCGGTCTACCGCGACACGGGCAACCCGGAACTGGCCTGGCAAGTGGGGTTGTTCGCCTGTTTCCTGAACGGGGCGATGGAGATCGTCGGGGCCTACGGGGCCGACTGGCTGCGCCGCAACACGCCCCGCGCCGCGCTGCTCTCGGCGCTCGCCGGCATCGCCGTGACCTTCATTGCCATGGGGTTCGTCTTCCAGGTCTTCGCGGCCCCGGCGCTGGCGCTACTGCCGATGATGATCCTGCTCGGCGTCTATGCGGCCAAGCTGCGTCTGCCCTGGGGGTTGCCCGGCGGGTTTGTCGCGGTCTGTGTCGGCGTGGCGATCGCGGCGGTGTTGCACGCGCTCGGCTGGCTGGACACCGCGACGCCTGCGGTCGCGGCGGATCTTGGGCTCCACCTGCCGCAACCTGTGCCCGACTCGATGCTGGCCCTGATGTTCTCGCCCCTGGGCTGGCAGTACTTCGCCGTCATCCTGCCGATGGGGCTGTTCAACATCGTCGGCGCGCTGCAGAACCTGGAAAGCGCCGAGGCGGCGGGCGACCGCTACGAGACGCGCCCGTCGCTGCTGGCGAACGGCGCCGGCACGCTCCTGGCCGCCGGCTTCGGCAGTCCGTTTCCGACGACCATCTATATCGGCCATCCGGCCTGGAAATCCATGGGGGCGGGAACGGGCTATTCGGTGCTCAATGCCATCGCGATGAGTCTGCTCTGTTTGACCGGAACCTACGCCGTCGTCATGGCTTGGGTACCGCTGGAGGCGACCCTCGGCATCCTGCTCTGGATCGGCCTGAGCATCACGGCTCAGGCGTTTCAGGAGACGCCGCGCCGACATGCGCTGGCGGTGAGTCTCGGCATGATCCCGGCGCTGGCGGCCTGGGCCTTGCTGTTGATCGAAACCACGCTGCGGGTCAGCGGCTCCTCGCTGTTCGCGGTGGCGGACAAGTTCGGCACCGACCTCTATATCCACGGTGTCATCGCGCTCAATCAGGGATTCATCTTCACCTCGACCATTCTGGCCGCCATGCTCGCCTTCATGATCGACCGCCGTTTCGGCCAGGCGGCCGGTTGGTGTCTTGCCGCCTCGATCCTCTCCTACTTTGGCGTCATCCACGCCTACCGACTGACCGAGAGCGGTGTGCAAAATTATTTTGGCCTGAATGCCGCGCCGGAATTCGCCGCGATCTACGCACTCTGCGCGCTGCTTCTCTGGCAGGTGCATCGCGATGCCCGGCGCGCGGCTCGATCATCCGGCGCACCGCCCCCGAGCGCTGGTCAGTCGCCTCAACCTTCAAAAATCGACCGCGGCCCGCGCCCACAGCACCCGGCCCGGCTCGTTCACCTGGACCGCGCCGGGATTGAAGGGATCGAGATTGGCGCGGTTCACATGATCGGCATAGGCGCGGTCGAAGAGGTTGTCGATCCCGAGCCTGAGACGCCCGTGCTGGCCGAGTCTGGCCTCGCCATAGAGGTCGAGCGCCCACCAGCCGGGCGTCTCGCCGACATCCAGACCGCTGCCGGTCAGCGGGTCGTCATCGACGCGGTGCTGGGTGTCGGACCAGTTCATCCGCGCGCCGCCCGACCAGGATTCCCGTCGGTGCTCCAGGCTCAGGTATCTGTTCAGGGGCGGGATCTGAGCGATCGCGCGCCCGTCGGTTCGGTTTTGAGCGGATACATAAGCAAGCGATGCACCGGCTTCCCAGTGGGCGCCCAACCGGATCCCGCCGGTCCACTCGCCGCCGGCCAACTCGGCCTCGACATTGCGGTAGATGCTGGCGTTGTCGCTCAGCAGGATGCCGGATTGTCCGTGGGCACGGTCGCGCAGGATGTAGTCGCTGACCCGGTCATAGAAAACCTCCAGACCGGTGCGCCAGCTCGCGGCGGTTCGGGTCAGCGTGAGGTCGATCTGATGATGCCGTTCGGGCCGGAGGCCCGGATTGCCGATCCAGCGCGCGGACGCCGGATTGCCATTGGAGGCCAGATACCGTTCGGTGGCATCGGCGGTGCGAACGCTGCGGCTCAGGCTCGCCGTGAGTTCGAGCCCCGGACGCAGGTCGCGGGCGTAGCGCAGAAAGCCGCCCAGGTTGTGCTCGGTGCGGTCCTCGGCGGCACGGCCATAATAGGCGGCATAGAGTCGACTGGGCGACCACACCCAGGCGGGTCCGACCGGGGTGGCGTTCGCCCGTGACTGGGAGAGGCTGGCCCGCACCCGGTCATAGCGTAGCCCGGCGGTGAGCCGCGCGACCTCGCTCAGCGGATGCTCCGCCTCGGCGAACAGGCCCAGAGCGTCCTGCTCGACATCTGGCCACAGGTAAGATTGGGGAACGTTGACGGATGCCGATCGGTAGTTCCAGTAGCGAGTCGCGTCGCGCGCGACCTTGAGGGAATCGACGCCAAGGGTCCAGTCGGTCGCGCCGCTGGTCAGGTCCGCGACCAGGCGCCCGCCGGTCGTGTCGGATTCGGTCGGCACCCGCAACCGGAAAGGGCTGGTCTGGGTGCGCAGCGAATAATTGTCCATCAGATGATCGACGTTGACGCTGTAGAACGCGGCGTGCAGCGCGTGCAGCGGACCCAGCACGACGTCCTGGTCGAATGTCAGCCGCCATTGGTCGCTGTCGCTGTAGGGCGAGTCCATCGCCGAGCCGGCGAAGAGGACATCCCAATTGTGCGTGCGGTCGTACTTGAGTTCGAGCCGCGTGCCGTCGTTCGGGGTCAAGCCGAGCGTGATGCCGGCCGCGTCGCTGTTGAAGGCGCTACGCACCTCGTCGCCGTTGCCGTCCCGGTAATTGTCAGCGCTGCGCGACTGTCCGGTGACGCGCGCGAAGCCGAGCGGATTGCCGAACGCGATGTCGGCGCCGGCGGATTGGGCCTCCGAGTTGCTGGTCAGGCCGCCGTTCAGTCGGACGCGCGGTGCCTCGCCCGCGCTGAAACGCGGGGTGTCGCGCTCGAACAAAATCGTCCCGCCGCTGCCGCCCCCACCATAGCGCACGGTCTGGGCGCTCTTGATCAGGGTCAGGCGGTCGAAGGCGTCCAGTTCGAGGAGCGTGGTCGGCGGGTCCATGCGGTTCGGGCAGCCACCGAAGGCATAGGCGCCGTCGATCAGGACATTGAGCTGGTTCTGACTCTGGCCGCGCACGATGGGGTCGATGCCATGACCGCCCATGCGCGCGCCGGACACGCCCGGCAAACGGCGCAGCAGATCGCCGCCATCGGCCGGCAGCCCGGTACGCACATCTTGGATGGACGTCGAGAGGGTCGCGGCTGGATGGGTCGCCGCGCCCGGCGCGGTCACCAGGACTTCAGGCAGGAATGTCTCGGCCACGGGAGCGGCCGGCGGGCCAATGGATTCCCCGGACGCCGCAGTCATCGCCATGGCGCTGAGGAGGCTCATCCAGCCGAGCCTGGCATGGGGACGGCGTAAAGGGGCAATGCTGAAGCGATCAAACGAAAAGGGGGACGGCGACATGCGGGATACCTCTCTGGATACGACGTCGAGGGTTCGACGGCAAGGATACCCGATCCTCGTAGGAGCCCGCTTGCGGGCGACATGACCCGCCAGTCGCTTTTGGGTCTGCCAAACCCATCGTTGGCAAGCAAACCCGCAGGCCCGCAAGTCGCCCGCAAGCGGGCTCCTACGTCAATAAAGAGAATGGCTGGCGGCGACCTGGACTAGTCCGGACGACGACCCTGCCAAGGCTCAGGTCTCCGGCCGCCGGATGCCGTACTTGCCCAGCTTGTAGCGCAGCACCCGCTCGCTGATGCCGAGTTGCTCGGCGGCGTGGGTTTGAATCCAGTCGGTCTGCTCCAGGGCCGCCAGCAGCATGTCGCGCTCAAGGGCATCCAGGCGCTCCTGCAACAGGCCCTGATCGGCGGACAGGTCGGTACGCACCTCTTCGGGCAGGTCGGCGGGGAGCAGGACGCTGCCGCGCGCCAGGGTCAGACTGCGCTGGATGATGTGCTCCAGTTCGCGCACGTTCCCCGGATAGCGATAACGGACCAGCCGGTCCAGAGTCTCGGGGGCGAGTCGGGTCGGCCGCCGCGCATAGCGGGTCATGAAGTGCTCGATCAGGGACGGGATGTCCTCGCGCCGCTGGCGCAGCGGGGGGAGCGCGACGTCCAGCACCCGCAGCCGGAAGTAGAGATCCTCGCGAAACTGGCCGGTCTCGCACAGGGCGCGCAGGTCGCGGTTGGTGGCGGCCAGCACGCGGGTGCTCACCGCGATCTCGCGCTCGCTACCGACTCGGGTGATGCGCTTCTCCTGGAGTGCGCGCAGCAGCTTGGATTGCAGCGCGGGCGGCAGTTCGCCGACTTCGTCGAGAAAGAGGGTGCCACTGGCGGCCCGCTCGAAGCAGCCGCGATGGGTGCGCTCCGCGCCGGTAAAGGCGCCTTTCTCATGACCGAACAGCTCGCTTTCGAAGAGGTTCTCCGGAATCGCCGCGCAGTTGACCTCGACGAAGGGGGCGTCCGGCGTCGGGCCGAGCAGATGGATGAGGCGCGCGATCAGCTCCTTGCCGGTGCCGGTCTCGCCGTGGATCAGCACGCTCCAGGGGCTGTCGGCCACGCGCCGTACCAGCGACAGGGTCTCCTGCATGGCGGGGCTGGTGCCGATAATCTCGATCGGCAGAGTGGCGTTGGCGACCGTCTCGGTCACCTCGATCACGTCCGCCGTCACCGCCACGCGCTGTTCCAACAGCTCGATTTTTTGCAGCAACTGGACGAGATCCACGGGCTTCTCCAGAAAGTCGTCCGCGCCGAGCTTCATCACCCGAACCGCCATGTCCACCGCGCCGAAGGCGGTGATGAGGATGGCGCGGACCAGTGGATTCAGCGCCTTTATCCGTTCCAGCACTTGATCGCCGGTCATTCCCGGCATGCGATGGTCGAGCAGCGCGAGCTGGATCGGCGCGCGGCGAAAGATCTCCAATGCCTCGGTCCCATCGGCGGCGGCATGCACCTCATGGCCCTGCTTGCGCAGAAAGCCGGCCAGCAGCTCGCGCTGCATGGGGTCGTCATCGGCGATGAGAATATTCATCCGAACTCCCGGTGAAACCGCGTCCATGACGGTAGGCGTCGTTTTGAGTGATCAACCAGGTTAGCCCTCATCTGTGGCGTCGGAGTCGACGCGGGTTAATCGTTGGGTCGCGCGGGCAGGACGACGGTGACACACAACCGCCCGGGTCTTGGCACCGTCAGCAGCAGGCGCCCGCCGTGTGCGCTGACGATCCGCTGGGAGATCGCCAGGCCCAGCCCGGTGCCAAGGGTCTTGGTGGTGAACCAGGGTTCCAGAATGCGCTCGACCTCGCCCGCCGGCAGTTCCAGTCCGTCGTTCTCCAGGGTGAGCCAGGTCTCGCCGTCCAGCCGTGCCAGACCGATCTGGAGCAGGCTCCCGGCGGGGCTGGCCTCAAGCGCGTTGCGCAGCAGGTTGTCGAGGACTTGGCGCAGCAGATCGGGATCGCCGAAGACCTGGGAGCTGGGCGACAGACTCGACTCCAGACCGATCCTGGCCTTCGTGATGGCCGGAGCGTAGAGGCTCAGTTGATCGACGATCAAGGCATCCAGCGCGAGACTGATGCGTCTCGGTTGGATCGGCCGGGCGTAGTCCAGGAGTCCCGTGACCGTGCCGTTGGTTCGTTGCACCGCCTCGCGGACCAGCTCCAGCAGACGGCGGTGCTCGGCCGTCAGCTCCTCGGCCTCCATCTGCAAGCGTTGCAGCCCCATGGCCATGGCGTTCAGCGGGTTGCGGATTTCGTGGGCGATCGCCGCCGCCGCGCGTCCGAGCCCCGCTTCCTCGCGCTGGCGCGACAGCCGGCGCTCATAACCGAGACGCTGGCGCTCGTGGGCGCGCTGATGACGGTAGAGCACCCAGGTGCCGGCGCTGCCGGTCAGCACCAGCACCAGCACGAAGACGATGAACTCCCACCAGAGCCGGGCGCGCATGCGCTGCAAGGGGCTCGCGTCCAGTTCCAGTCTCAGTTCGGCACCGGCCACCGGGGCGCTGGCCTGGGCGACCAGACGGCCGTCCGCCGCGCGACCCAGAGTGATTTGCGGCAATCCGGCGTTGTGCCCGGTGGCCAACGCGTTCCGGGTCTCGCCCAGGAGCCGAACCGAGATCACGCCGGGCAACTCGGCCACGGCGGCCAGCGCGCGCGGCAGGCCGATGGCCGCCTCCAGGGCCTCGGTTTGACGACTGTCCATGCCGACCAGCACGCACCCCCGACCCTGGCTCGCCGCCACGCCGAAGAGGATCGCATGCGCCCGCGGCAAACGGATGAGACGCTCCAGGGACGCGCAGTCCAGGGCCTCGGCGGTCTCCCAGTCCGCGGGTCCCTGCACCGTCGCGTCGGCGCGCACGATGCGGATGACCGACAGGCTCGCCTCGGCGGCGAAGGCGGCCAGCTCCTCGGTATGAAAGGGTGCGATGCTGTCCAGATAGTCGACGAAACGCGCCGACTGACCGAGAAAGCGGGTCAGAATGTGGCCCATCGCTTCCTCCGCCAGCAGCGCTCCGCGCGCGTGCAGGATCACCGCATCCGCCAGCAGACGAGCGTGCTCGCCGGCGTCGTCCTGAAAGGCGCGCTCGGCCTGACGGGTCTGCACGAAGAACCAGCCGAGCACCAGCGCGAAGAGCAGGCCGAACACCAGCAGATGGCCCAGCCAGGGCGGCGGCAGGCGGCGCGCGCCCAAGTCAGCGTCCACCCGTGCCACTCCCGCGCCCACCGCCTCCGAGTCCGCCGCCAAAGCCGCGTTGTCCGCCCTGCATGAGGCGCGCCCGTACCCCGGTGCGATCGAGCGACCCGAGATCGTCGGCGAGCGGCTCCAGACGCCCCCCAGTCAGCGGATCGCCAGACGCGCCGGGCCACAGCCGGACGAGCGCGCCGACCGCGATCCCCGGCGACCGGTTCGCCACCTCGACCGCGACCACCCGCGTCGGGTCCGCGCCCGCGCGTCCGTCCTCGACGCTCACGATGACCCGCTCCGCCTCGATGGCGAGGATCCGTGCCAAGACGGGATCCCCGGCGCCGACCGGCCACGCGGTCAGGCACAGCAGCATCGCCAAACCGACGAGCAGAGGATCAACGGAACGACCAGGAGAGGCCACATTGGATTACCTGTTGTTGGAATGACCGCTCCGCGCGCGTGGAAACGCTGTCGAGCCAGTCGATACCGCAGAACGCTTCGCCTTCGCCGGGACGGCGGCCAGGCAAGGCACGGCGCGCGGCAAACGTCAGACTGTGTTGCTCGTCCTCGCGCCTGACTTGCCGCGAGATTTCGGCATAGCGCGTCAACGACCAGCCCAGTCCGAGTTCAAGGCGCCAGCGTTCGGCGGGCGTGACGCGCAGCGCCAGGCCGAGGTCATCGCGGTCGTAGGTCTGGGCGGTCATGGAAGACTCGCACCGCGCGTGGGCGACCGACAGCACGCTGGCAACACTGGGCAGCCAATGGCGCGTCAAGTCCAGACCGACTCCGAACAGGTCATCGTCGCGGCGCACGGCCAGCGTGTCGTTCCGGTGCCGGTTGTCGGTGGACGCATTCCGCCCCGTGTCCGAGCCTCGTCCCGACCCTGCATCCGCGCCCGCGCCGGGACGCCCGGCCCAGGGTAGCGAGGCGTTGCGGTAGGCGAGTCGACGCAACTCGCCATTCAGCCCCAGCGTATGGCGGGCAGACAGCACGCGCGAATAACGGATTCCCACGGCCGCCTCGTCGCGCTCGTCAGCCGGGACCAACCGATCGCGATACGCGGCGCCCGCGACCGAGACCTTGAGCAAACCCGCGCCCGAGTTCGTCGCGCGGGTCCAATCGCCTGTCAGCGAGAGGCGATAGCTGTCGTTGTCCGCCTCGTTGTCGCGATACCAACCGCTCGCGATGAACCCAAACTCGGCGCCTGCGAGCGGCCATGCCCGCGCCGACTCGACGCCGTAGCGGGCAAAGGCCAGTTCGGGGCCTTCCCGGCTTTGTGCCGGGTTGGTGTCATAGCCGAACGAGACATCGGAGCGGATGGCGAGCGGTTCCGCGGCGAGCGCGGGAGCGTCGGCAAGCAGGAGCAGCGACAGCGCACCGGTGATCGCTCGGGCGGCGGTCTCGGCGACGGTGGCGACAGATGCAGGCATGGATGTTCCTCGGGGCGCGGACGCGCGGTGCCCGGTCAGAATAACCGCTCGGGCGTTTCCGGTCAGCCTCCGAACATCCAGTGCCCAGGTCGACATTTCTGTCGAGCCGCACGCGAATTGTCGACCGAATGCGCGTCCCGCCATGGCATCAGTGCCAGTCAATCAGGGATTTAAGCGTTGGCACGACGGCTGCATTAGGGCTCGTGACGATCCTGTCGAACCTGATTGAAGAGAACACCGCCATGACCCTGCAATACCGCCTGATCCCTGTCGCCATCGCCATGAGCGCCATCCTGTCCGCCGCACCCGCCCTGGGCGCGGGGCCGAACGGCCGTCAGCCGGTCCAGCCGGTGCTCGGTGAGCTGGATGCCGGGGAGGCCGCGACCCTGTTCTTCATGCGCGAGGAAGAGCGGCTGGCGCGGGATGTCTATCTCAACATGGATGCGCTCTGGCAGTTGCTCCCCTTCGAGAACATCGCCGCGTCCGAGCAGAAGCACATGGATGCCATCAAGGGCGCGATGGACAAATACGGGCTCGCGGACCCCTCGGATCCGGAGGCGCTCGGCGTCTATGCCGATGGTGCACTCCAGCAGCTCTATACGGACCTGATCGACCGGGGTGAAGGTTCCTACCTCGCGGCACTCCAGGTCGGCGCGCTGATCGAGGAGGTCGACATCGAGGATCTGGAAGTCGCCATCGCCGGCACCGACAACGCGGATCTGCAAACCATTTATGACAACCTGCTGCGCGGCTCGCGCAACCCTCTGCGCGCCTTCGTCGCTGAGATCGAGCGCCAGGGCGTCGTCTACTCGGCTCAGCATCTGACACAGGAAGCGGTCGATGTCATCATCGATACGCCCATGGAGCGCGGCGGCAATGCGGGTGGAAAAGGCTCTGGATCCAAGCGAGTGGGGATGACCGAGGACGCGGACAGCGCGGATCAGGCGGGCCTGACCTCAGGGTTGGAGCGTCTTATCGCGCGCAATGGCAATGGCAGCGGTAGCGGTAGCGGGTCCAAGAGTCGCAAGGGTAGCGGCAGCGGCGACTGCAAGGCATTGGACGAGGCCGCGCGCGCCTGATCGGTCTCTAAGAGGGTGTAGACAAAAATAATTGAGCTGCTATTTGTATACCAGTCTACAACTGAGCTGGTGTGCGCTGATGTCGAAAGCTGGTCGTCCCCCCAAGATTCACGAGGCGGAGCAAGCGGTATTGCGTCAAATTGTCACGGATCGCCCGACCTCCACGCTGTCAGAGATTGCCCGGGAACTCGCGGCACGGACGGGAATCGAGGCTCATGAAGCCACGATTCGCAAGTCCTTGCGGGAGGCGGGCGTCACGCGCCTCCGGGGCGAGAGTGGTCTCGAGGCGCAAGCGCGCGCAACGCCGCGTCGGTATGGGTATACGGATGCGCATCGTCGCCACGACCCCGACCAAAGCTACCCAAGTTGTCTGACCGATGCGGAGTGGGACTTGGTCGCCGCTCTCTTTGAGATGCCGGGCGGGCGGGGTCAACCGCCCCGCGTGTCGCGCCGGAGCATCCTGGAGGCGTGTTGCTACGTGGTGCGCACGGGGTGCGCGTGGCGGATGCTGCCGCACGATTTCGCGCCTTGGCAGAATGTCTACAAGACGTTTCGCCGTTGGAGTGCGGCTGGGAAGTTTGAGCAGATGCATGATCGACTGCGGGGGCAATGGCGCGAACGCGAGGGGCGTGAGATCGCGCCGACGGCGGCGGTGCTGGATGCGCAATCGACCCGCGGCTCGCCGCAGGGTGGACCGAGCGGCTTTGATGCGGGCAAGCAGGTCAAGGGGCGCAAGCGCAGCCTGGTGGTCGATACCTTGGGGTTCGTGTTGGCGGTGAGCGTGGTCGCGGCCAATCTTCAGGACCGCGATGCCGCCTCGGGCGCCGTCGCTGACGCGGCCGCCAAGTACCCCCAGATCAACACGCTGTTTGTCGATAGCGCCTACGCCGGTCAATTTGCCCAAACCACCGAGCAGACCCACGCGATCCGCGTGGAAGTCGTGCGCCATCCAGCCAACAAAAGCGTTGGCTCCTGGCACGTGGACGGGGCGCCTGACCGAGTGGTGATCGCCAACGCCGACGGCTTCGTTCCGCTGCCGAAGCGCTGGGTTGTCGAGCGCACCCATGCGTGGAATGAGCGTGCCCGTCGATTGATCATGCATCATGACCGTCTGCCAGCGGTCTCCGAAACCTGGGTTTGGCTGGCGGAGGCGCGCATCCTGCTGCGGCGGTTGACCACAACGGTTTGATTTTGTCTACACCCTCTAAGGGAACCTTAAGAAGCTTCGCTGCTCGACATCCGGCGCGCGGAGTCCTTGCCGAGGCGTCGTGACAGGTGGAGCCAGACAAGGGTTCGTTCCGCTGTACCCGCCATCGGCTCAGATCTTGCGCAGTATCTTGCAAGGGCCGGGCAGGTGACACAGGAACTGACGTGCGCCATCACGATCTTGCACGCCGGCGGCGGTGACGAGCGCGACGCGCAGCAAACCCAGGGTATTGACCAAACGATGACGCTTGCGCCCGTTGACCTTCTTGCCCGCATCATCGCCACGCTCACCGGGGTTTGCCAACGCCGCCCAATTCCCTGAAGCTACGTGCCTTCTTGACCACACGAAGTTTGCACATGCCCGCGCGGCGCTGGACCGGCACGAACGCTGCCGTGATGGTGCCTCACAACGGTGAAACGCAGGCTCTAGAACCAAGGCACGCGCGGAAACCACAGAATGACACCCTTCCTCACGGAACTATTGAAAGACAGCGCCTACAAGCTCAGCCAATTCAAGCCCGAGCAAATCGCCGCGCTCGAAGCCTCCATCACCCTCAAGGATTCTGGAAATAAACCGACCCCCTACGTCACCTGCCTGGTGCGGGGCAAGCCGATCAAGCTCACCCCCGAGGAAGCCGTTCGGCAGCTTTACCTGATGGTCTTGCGCGACGATCTCGGCTACCCGATCAGTCGCATGGCCGTCGAGTATGAAGTCACCTTCGGGCGCGAAAAAAAGCGGGCCGACATCTGTCTCTTCGACAAGGACAAGATCGCCACGCCCTATATCCTTTTCGAACTCAAGAAGCCCAAACTCAAGGACGGCAAGGAGCAACTCAAGAGCTACTGCAACGCCACGGGCGCGCCGATGGGCGTCTGGACCAATGGCGATCAGATTTCCTACTACCACCGCAAGGATCCTAATTACTTCGAGGATATCCCCGCGATTCCATCGGTCCATGAAAAGCTGTCGGATATCCTGTCCGAACGCTGGACCATCGACGACTTGATCAAGCTCGACAAGCTCGTCAATGAACGAAAGTCGCTCAAGGATCTGATCCTCGAAATGGAGGATGAGGTGCTGGCCAATGCCGGCGTGGACGTGTTCGAGGAATTGTTCAAGCTCATCTTCACCAAACTCTACGATGAGTGGGAAGGCGGGCGCGACCGCAAACGCCATCTCGTCTTCAAGAACTACGGCGATACCGAAACCGAGCTAAAGGCCAAGATTCAGGATTTGTTCGACAAGGCCAGAACGAAATGGGAAGGCGTTTTTTCCGAAGGCGCGCGGCTCGATCTGACGCCGAGCCACCTGGCGGTCTGCGTCGCCTCGCTGGAAAAGGTCAAGCTCTTCAACTCCAACCTGGAAGTGGTCGACGAGGCATTCGAATACCTCATCAACAAATCCAGCAAGGGCGAGAAGGGCCAGTATTTCACCCCGCGCTATGTCATCGACCTGTGCGTGAAGATGCTCAATCCGCAGGCGGACGAAACGCTGATCGACACGGCGGCGGGGAGTTGCGGCTTTCCGGTGCATGCCATCTTCCATGTCTGGGAAGCCATCATGCGCGAGGCTGGGTTGACCAAGAGCCACCTGTTCACGACGGACAAGAAGCCCGCGCGCTGCGAGGACTATGTGCGCGACAAGGTCTTCGCCATCGACTTCGACGAGAAGGCGGTGCGCGTGGGCCGCACCTTGAACCTGATCGCTGGCGACGGTCAGACCAACGTCCTGCATCTCAACACCCTGGACTATGAACGTTGGGACGAAAAAACCGGCGACGAAACCTGGCTGGATGTCTACGGCGAGGGCTGGAAGCGTCTGCGTAAGCTGCGGCTCGACAAGACCAGCAACCGCGATTTCGGTTTCGACATCCTGATGGCCAATCCGCCCTTCGCGGGCGACATCAAGGAAACGCGCATCCTGGCCAAGTACGACCTGGCCCGCTCGGTCAGCCTGACCAAGATCGCCAAGGTCGACCCCCAGGATCGAAACATCGTCGATGCCACGCCAACCTTCCCCGAGGCGCTGCACGCCAGCCATGAGGTGATCTACAAGGTCGCCGACGGCACCTATCGCAAGGTCAAGGTCAAACATCAGAATACGGTCGGGCGCGACATCCTCTTCATCGAGCGCAACCTGAGCTTCCTTAAACCGGGCTGACGCATGGCCGTGGTGCTGCCGCAAGGCCGCTTCAACAATGCCTCGGACAAGGATCTGCGCGAGTACCTCGCCGAGCATGGCCGTATCCTGGCCGTGGTCGGCTTGCACGGCAACGTCTTCAAGCCCCACACCGGCACCAAGACCAGCGTGCTCTTCATCCAGAGGTGGAACGACGACCCGGCGGCGGGGCCGCTGTGCCCGAGGACGGACGATTACCCAATCTTCTTCGCCACCATGCGCGAGCCGAGCAAGGACAATTCGGGCGACAAGATCTATCGTCAGGCGCCCGACGGCGGCCCGCTGCTAGATGCCCACGGGCATCTGATCGTCCGGCACGATCTCTTCAACCATGACGGATTGACCGAGGACGGGATCGCCGATGCCTTCATCGAATTCGGGAGGAAGGAGGGCTTGAGTTTTTTTCGCTGAGCCCCTTTGACCCGGCGCGGTATGCGCGGTTGTTGGAGGGGCTGGAGGCGACTGAGATGCAACGAAGTGAACTGAATAATGAGCTTCGCATCGATGCCCAATATTTCCAAAAACGCTACCTATTTGAGGATGCCTGTCGTAGGCACTTCAAATCCGCGCCTCTCGGCTCTTTGGCATTCATAACGGATGGGCCGCACGGCTATCATGAGGTCGACCCTGCATCAAATATTGCAATGTTGACTGCAAAATGTGCGAAAAACTGGTTTGCAGCGCGCGATGAAGCCGACACGATTTCGCTGAATACACATTCATCAAATCAACGGTCTTCCTTGGAAACCGGCGATCTAATTCTGTCCACAAGAGGAACTGTAGGTGCTTGCGCATTTGTTACAGCGCGTACTCTACCGGCAAATATAGACCAGGATGTTGCCAGAATCGCGATAAATCAGAGCGCCGGTTTTTGCGCAAAGTACGTGCTTGCATACCTGAATTCGAGTTTTGGCCAAGACTGGATCTTGCGGAATTCGACAGGCATGGTTCAACAAGGGTTGTCACTCGCGAAAGTTCGTGATTTACCGATACCTCTCTTGCGTAATGAATTGCGAGAAAATGTAGCGCAAGTGATTGATATGGCCTATATGGTGCTGGAGGACAGCCGGCAATCGCTCGCTGATGCCGACTCTTCGCTCCTCGTCGCTTTAGGCCTGAGCACATGGAAACCACCCGAAGCGCTGACCTATGTTCGCAGCAGTCGCGATGCCTTTGAGGCGGGGCGGATGGATGCTGAGTATTTCGCACCGCGCGTCGCAAACCTGCTTGCACTTTTGGGTCGCGATGGCCTGGCCTTGAACGATGTTGCACCCGCGCGCCATGAACGCTTCACTCCAACGGGGACGGACCGCTGCCACTACATTGAAATCGGCGGACTTGAAACCGATGGAACGGCGCAAGCAGAAGCGATGTTTCAGCAGGAGGCACCCACACGGGCAACGCAGCACGTCCGCTCAGACGATGTCATTACCTCGACAGTTCGCCCCATACGACGGCTTTCCGCCGTGATTGCCCCCGAACAGGATGGTTACGTTTGCTCATCGGGGTTTGTCGTCTTACGGCCTCATCTGATCAGATCCGAGGTGCTGTTGACCTATCTGCGCCTGCCTCTTGTATGCGAGTTGATGGATTTGCATACCAGCGCCACCATGTACCCGGCGATTTCCGAGTCAGACTTGCTCGCTCTGCCGATCCCGAATATTCAAGCATCAACCCAGGAAACGATCACAAAGGCGGTCCAGTCCGCTCGCCAAGCCAAGCAACGCGCCACCCAACTTCTTGAAGCCGCCAAACGCGCCGTTGAGATCGCCATCGAAACAGACGAGGACACCGCTCTAGCCTATTTGAACCAAGCCAGCGAGCGCCCATGATCCTCGGGCGTGCCTTTGTCATAGGCATAGGCGCGCGCCAGACATGATCTCTGAAATCGACAGTAGCCGTCTCGCCAAACGAGTAGACGTTTCCGAATTGGAACAGGCGCGGGAGGATGGCGCGACGACGGGCGACGCCGGAACGCCGGAACGCCGGAACGATGGTTTTAGGTGATTTCCGGAAAAGTTCATACCCACGTTCGCGATGACATTGCATCCGTTCGTGGTGAGTCCTGAGCGCAGCCGAAGGGTCGAACCATGAACGGATGCAATGTCTGCTTCGGAGCACGATTTCCGTTCGTCCTTCGACCAGCTCAGGACGAACGGAAATCGGTAAAGTCTTTCCCGGAAATCACCTTACCGTCCGTTGATCTGGCGGGAACGCTCCCGGCCGCGACGAGTAACAGCGTCCGCGGCAGGCCCTTCGACTCCGCTCAGGACAGGCTTGCGAAAAAAATCGACCTCAACCAGCAGGCCCCGCCCATCCTCCGCGTCGAGCAATTCGATCCCGAGACCGTGCAGCTCGCAGATCCGCCGCACGATGGCCAGACCGAGCCCGGCACCGGGCTCGGCCTGACCGGGCGGGCGATAGAAACGATCGAAGACCCGCGTCCGGTCTTCGGCGGGGATGCCCCGGCCAGAGTCTTCCACCCGGAGCAGAACCTGTTCCCGGCGCGTGCTGACCGTCACTGCGACGCGCCCGCCTGCCGGGGTGTACTTGATCGCGTTGTCCAGCAGATTGCCGACCAGAATGCTCAAGGCCCCAGGCGAGACGCCGACCAGACCGGGCTCTCCTTCCGGGGTCTTGCAGCCAAGTTCGATGGACCTGGCAAGCGCCGCGCCCTGTTTGTCCGCCACGACCTGTTTCGCCGTCTGGACCAAGGAACAGGCGCCTTGCCCGGCGTCGAGTCCGCCGTGCTGCAGGCGGGACAGGGTGAGTAACTGCGTAATCAGATGGGTCGCCCGATCGACCCCGCGAATGAGCTTATCGAGTGCATCCGCGCGCTCCTCGGGGTCGCGGCTGCGCTGGGCGATCTGGGCGTGAGTGCGGATGATGGCGAAGGGGGTGCGCAGTTCGTGCGAGGCATCGGCGGCAAAATGCCGTTCCGTGTCCAACGCCTGTTCGAGCCGGGCCATCAGGCCGTTGAGCGCATGGATCAGCGGTCGGATCTCGCCCGGCACGCGGCGCGCATCGATGGGGGCCAGTTGCTCGGCCGAACGATGTCCGATGGCGCGCGCGAGCCGGCTCAGGGGAAGCAGGCCGTCCGTGACCGCCAGCCAGATCAGGAACACGGTGAGCGGCAGCGACCAGAGGATGGGTTGCAGCGCATGGAGCGTCAGATACTCGATGAGTTCCCGCCGGATTCCGTCATTCTGCGCCACATAGATCACCTCGCCGGAACGTCCCGTCGGGAACCCGAAGACGCGCCATTGGGTCGGCCCGATGGTCTGATCCGAGAATCCAGACTGCCGTGCCAGGGGTTCCAGCGGCGCCGCGCCGAAGCTGCCGATCAGGACGTCTTCCCGCCAGAGCTGGAAACTGATCATGGATTCATACGGATGGCCGATGGGCGACAGGGTTTGGGGCGCGCCGGCGATGCTGGGCAGATCGCCGGCGAGCGTGATCTGGCGCAGGAAATGCGCGGTCTGGGCCAACTGCGCATCCATCAATTCACCGACCTCATGCCCCGAACGGTTCCAGGCGATCATGGCCACCGCGATCCAGATGACGGTCCAGACAAGGCTGAGCGACAACAGCAGGCGGCGGCGGATCGATCTCATGGCGAGGGTTCCGAGACGAATTGATAGCCGACGCCGCGCACCGTGAGGATCCGGTGTTTGCCGAGCTTCTGACGTAGGTTATGGATATGCACCTCCATGGCGTTGCTCTCGATCTCGTCGCGCCAGCCGTAGGTCGCCGCCGCCAGCCGCGCGCGCGGCACCACCTGGTCGGCGTTGGCGACCAGCTTTTCGAGCAGGGCATACTCCTTGGGCGAGAGCGACAGCGGTTGTTCGCCGAGCGTCACGGTGCGCCGATTGGTATCCAGCGCCAGCGCGCCGGCCTGCAACAGCGGTGTCGCATGCCCCTCCCGGCGGCGCGCGAGCGCGCGGATCCGCGCGCTCAGTTCATCGAGATCGAAGGGTTTGACCAGATAGTCGTCGGCGCCGGCGTCCAGTCCGGCCACTTTATCCGCGATCGCATCGCGGGCCGTGAGGATCAGAATCGGCAGATCGATCCCCTGGCGGCGCAGATCGCGCAACAGGGTGAGTCCATCGCGCCCCGGCAGCCCGAGATCGAGCACCATGACATCGAAGTGCTCGACCCGTAGCGCATGCTCGGCCGGATCGGCGCTGTGCACCCAGTCCGCCAGATAGCCATCCTGAGCGAGCCCGGTCTGCAAGCCCGCGCCAAGGAGTCGGTCGTCTTCGACGATCAGGATGCGCATGAGAGGGCGACGATCTTGAAGATGCTCAGGGCTCCGAGTCTTCACGACCCAGACTCGCCGGATCCTGATGGATGATGATGTCGGAATCCGGATAGACGGTGCGGATCCGGGCCTCCACGTCATCGGCAATGCGATGCGCGTGCAGCAGGGGCAACTGGTCGTCGAGTTCGAGATGCAGTTGGATGATCAGCGACTGGCCGGATTGGCGGGTACGCAGACCATGCAGGCCGCGCACCATGGGCACACGCAAGGCCAGCGTGCGGATGTGCTCGCGCTGCTCTTCCGGGAGTTCGTGATCCATCAGCATCTGGATCGCCTCGCGACCGATATGCGCGGCGCTGTAAAGGATGTAAGCACCGATCGCGAGACCGAACAGCGGATCGAAGCCGGACCAGCCGAGGCTCGCCAGACCAAGCGCCAGCAGGGTTGCCGAATTGGTGGCCAGGTCCGTGGCATAGTGCAGCGCATCCGCGCGGATGGCGGGCGAGCCGGTGCGTCGGATGACATGATGCTGGAACGCGAGCAGCGCCAGGGTGAGGAGGATGGCGAAGCCGATGACCGCCACGCCGATCCCGATCTCGACGACCGGCTGCGGATGGAACAGGCGGTCGATCGCCTCCAGGGCGAGGAACCCCGCCGAGCCGGCGATGAAGGTCGCCTGAACCAGGGCCGCGAGCGCCTGCGCCTTGCCATGACCGAAGCGGTGTTCGGCATCCGGCGGCAGCAGCGACCAATGCACCGCCAGCAGATTCACCAGCGAGGCGGCGGCATCCATCGTCGAATCCACCAGCGAGGCGAGGACGCTGACCGAGCCGGTCAGCAGCCAGGCCACGAGCTTGGCCAGGATCAGCAGACCGGCCGTGGCCACCGAGGCATAGGTGGCGAGCCGCAGGAGTCTGCCGGTTTCGGCGGAGGTTCCGACCGAAACCGGCTTCGGGTCTGCCTCGGAATTCAAGACGCGTATCTCACGGCTGAATTCTCCCTCCCTCAGCGCTGCGGCGGCAGCGGCGGCTGCATCATCTGTTGACGATGCTGGGCCTGCGCCAGGTCAAATTCCCGTTGGTCGACCAGACCGTCGCCGTTGAGATCGATGACCTTGAAGTCAGGCGCGTTGGCCAGATTGCGCATCGGATACCCCTGCTGCGACCGCTCCTTGATCCGGTTGGCCCGCGCCTCGTAAAACTCCTTCTCGGTGAGGGTTCCGTTCTGGTTCAAATCGAATTCAGCGAAGGTCGGCATGTTTCTTCCCATGCCACGGCCCATCCCCATGCCGGGTCCCATTCCAGCGCCCGGCCCCATCCCCCTGCCGGCGCCCGGCCCCATCCCCATGCCGGGCCGACCTTGCATGAGCGCTTGTTGCGCGGCGGCGAATTCGTCGGATACTAACCGACCGTCGCCATTCAGATCGAAGTCCGCGAAGGTCGGCGCGTTGGCCGCCCCGCGCATCGGCGCGCCGGTGGCGGCCCGCGCCGCCATCCGCTCGGCATGGACTGTATTGAATTCCTGTTCGGTGACCATCCCGTTGCCATCCCGGTCGAAGGCGGCAAACGGCATGGGGCCGCGCGGGGGCGCGTTCGTGGGTTGAGCAAGCGCGGGCAGGGCGCCGCAGGCAGCGGCAATCGCGACGCTCAGGGCGAGAGTTCGGGTCATGTGGTTCATCGTTGCTCTCCGTTGATCGGTTGAAAGGCGGTCGGCGCCACGTTCGGTGCGCCGGAAACTTGGCTAGCGGGGGCGTTTAACACGCCCCCCTGCCGCTACCTTGATTGTCATTCGAAAAAGGTCAAGAAACATGGAGAAATCGTGAATTCAGCGAAACCGCTGACGACAGCGATGCGTGTTGCTTCAGATAAGGCCGATCCAGCGCGAAAACCACTCGGGTCATGCGGACATGGTTGATACGCGGCTCAATCGTCATCCTCACGCCCTTTATGTTCGTCATGTCGATCATGTTCGCCACGGCTGCGCTCCCATAGATCCTGGCGGGTTTGGCTCCTCAAGGTACCGATGTCTGCATTCCGTCTCTCGTGCCCGTCGCCTTCGCCCTCCACGTCATCGCCGCTACGGTGGCACTCGACGCAGTTCTCATAATCATAGATTCCCTCCTTGACATGCTCCTCGCGGATGTTCGAGCGCGAGTGCTCGTGACAGCCATAGCAGGTATAGCGACTGTAGTCCTGTTCCACATGACAGGTGGCGCAGGCGGTCCGGTGATCCTCATCGAAGCGGAAAAACTGCTCATGGTCGAGGGTGGCCGGCGTCCAGGCCTGCGGCGAATGGCACTCACTGCAATTGGCGACCAGTTCCCGGTGCAGGCTATCCCCAGGATTGCGGTGACAGCCGTTGCACTCGCCGCGCAGATCGACTTGCAACAGCTCATGCGAGAACTGGCCGATGGGCCGGAAGGATTGCACGCCCTTGTGATCGCTATGACAGGCGACACAGTCCTGCTCGATCAGATCCTGATGGAAGGGCGTCAGTTTCCGCTCGTGGGCGATTGACAGTCCCTGGGTGGTGACCAGGCCGATCTCGGCGGGCTTGTGACATTGTACGCACTTCGCCGGCCGACTCCCGATGAACGGGGTATGACAGGCGAAGCAATCGGTCTCCAGCGCCTGGTGCGCCTCGATCAGCGCGCCAGGTTCGACCATCAAGCGTGGGTAGAGGATGGCGAGCAGCACCAGCAGAACCAGATTTGCCCCGACGACCAGGAAGATGAGTTTCGTCTTCATTATTTCCACTGCCAGAACAGAAAGATGCCGAGGATGTGCGCCAGTCCGAGCACCCCGAAGGCGAGCGTGATCGGGAAATGCACGCTCCGCCATTGCTTCATCAGATCCACCGTCACCGCGTCCCAGAAGACCTCCTGATCGACCGTCCGAGCGCTCGCGCCATCGGCTTCATAGGCCGTGCGTTTCGTGCTCAAGTCACGCCGCGAGCGGTCCAGCAGGTACTGCCCCGTCATTCCGCTCGCCAGCGTGACCAGCATCGCGATCAGTGCCAGCCATGGCAGCAGGGTGTAGACATGGATGCCTGAGTGCACCAGGATCATCAGCGCCCCGAGCCAGGTCAGGGTCTCATGCAGGCGCAACAGCCGCTTCGGCTCGCCGAACCGGATCAACTTGCGTTTGCGCATCGAATAGAAGAACGACAGCAGGATCAGGATGGTGCCGGGGATGCCCAGATAGCGCCCAACCCAGACCAGATCCAGAAGATGCAGCAGGGCATCGGCGATGGCGGTCGCGATCAGCAGCGACCCGAACAGTGCCAGGAAGGGAATGACTTCCTTGCGAACGATCGAACGTTTCATGGTGGTTCCTACAGAGCCAGCGTCAGGTCGGTGGCCGGTGTCGTGATACAGAGCAGGCAATGGCCGGGTTTCACGTCCGCGTCCGGTGTCTGCTGATAGCTGACTTCGCCGGATTCGATGGCGGTCTGACAACTCCCGCAACTGCCGGCGCGGCAACCCGAGTCGACCCGGATGCCCTGGTCTTCGGCCAGTTCGAGCAGCGATTCAGCGGCGGGATCCCATTGGACAGTCTTGCCCGATTGGCTGAAACGCACCGCCACCGGAGCGCTGACCGCCGTGGGCGCTGGCGCCCGACGCTTGGTCAAGGAGGCAGGACCGAAGGATTCGTAATGGATGTCCTCGGGCGCGACGCCTGATGCCTCCAGCGCGGGCACCAACATCTCCATCATGGGCGGGGGGCCACAGACGTAGAACTCATAACGCCCGAAATGGAGTGTTCGCTGGAGTAGCTGGATATCGAGCCAGCCCTGGTGCTGGTAGTCGACGCCGGGGATATCTTCCTCGGAAGGCTCCGCGTAGCAGACCTGGAGACGAAACTCCGGATGCGAATCGCACAGGCTTTCCAGGTGTTCCTTCATGATGTGCTCGCCCCGGTTGCGCACCCCATAGAAGAGCCAGACCTCGCGCGGATCGGCCCAATGGGCCAGCGTGTTCAGAATACTGAGCAGCGGCGTGATGCCGATGCCGCCGGCGATCAGCACGATCGGCAGTTCCCCGTCCTCGTTCAGGTGAAAATGCCCCGAGGGTGCCCGGACCGAGAGGCGCGAGCCTTCCTGGATGCGGTCGTGGAAGTGGTTTGAGGCGATCCCTGGTGGGGCATCGGGCTTGCCGGGCGGGGCCGGAACCCGTTTGATCGATACCCGGTACATGTCGGCGCGCGGGCGATCCGACAGCGAGTAGCAACGCACGACCTGTTTCGTCGCATGGCCCGCGGGATCCGGCACGTCCAACTTGAAGGTCAGGTATTGGCCCGGTCGGTAGAGCGGGAGCGGCGCGCCGTCGGCGGGGACCAGATAGAAGGAACAGACGCTGGCATTACCGTCTTCGATCACCCGGCGCTGGACCACGAAATCCCGCTCGCCCGACCAGGCCGGCCCTGGCGCTCCGGTCAAGGCCGGTGTGGACGAGGTGTCGAGGGGCTGGTCGGCGGCCGTGCGGCCCATTGGATCCAATGCGCCAAACTCGGCCCCTTGCCGTTCCAGCGCGCGGTATCTGGCGCGTTGGCGAGACAGCCCCCAGGCCACGAAACCGACGATCTGGCCCAGAATCAAGGTGCCGATCAGGAGTGTAAACGTCGTGGTGCTCATGGTGTCGGTCCTGTTCGATGAGTGCGTCGGATGGGCAAGGCGCGGCGTGCCCGTCGTCCAAGGTCGCATCAATCCTCCCAGCGGCCGTGGCCGGGGATGCTGACCTGATGCTCGTTGTAGACGCCGTCCGCCGCCCCTCGATGGCAGGTGTTGCACTGGCTGAAACTGCCGACCTCGGGATTGCCGGTGACCAGTTGCGCCGGGATTTCGTCATGCTGACGCACGAAATAGCGGGTTTCGGTGATGCGCGGCAGGACAGCGCCCTGGCGGGAGCCATTGGCGCCCGACGCGACGGCAAAGGCGCGAGCGCGTGTCTGTTCGGCCTGATCCGCGGCATTGGCGATCAGATAGGCGCCGATCTCCTGGCGGAGATCGTCCGTCAGCGAGGCGTCATCGCCGTAATGGTTGCCGAGTGCCGCCGGATCCATCACCCGCGTCCAGGCATCCGCCGGGAGCAGGCCCGGCTGATAGGCCAGGTGGCAGGCGCCGCATTCCTGGCCGTAGGTCGCATTGGTCACCGGGGCTACGTCGGCGCCGGATGTCACCCAACCGCCGCGTTCGCCACGCTTGCCATGCCGATCATCGTCATCGTCGTCATCGCTGAAAGCGACGCCGACGGCACCCAGGCCGAGCAGGCCGGCGGCCAGGATCACAAGGATTCGCTTGGGATGGTTCATAGGTCAGGTCTCCGGGATCATTGAGTTTTGATATAGGCGATGAAATCGGCCTTTTCGGTCGCCGTGCATTCGCGCCCGAGCGTCCATTTGCAGTTGCGCAGCAGCCATTTCTCGATCTTTGCGGGATCCGTGAGCCGCTTCGGATTCACCGAAGGGGCCAGCGGCTCGATGACCTTGCCGGTGTTGGCCTGACGGCCTGGCTGGGTCAGATCGCGTCCGTGACAGGTCGCGCAACTGCGCGCCGCCGAGCCATCCGACGCCGGATATTCCCTGGTCCAACCCGCCTTGCCGGCCGCCGCATCGGCGGCGAGCAGGGTGGTTGGGAGTGTCAGCGCCCCTGTGGTGATCAGAACCAGTGCGATGCTTGATTTCATTACGTCTTATCTCCGCTTGAATCCGCTGATCATGGAGCCGATCAGGTTTTCGCCATGCGACAGGCTGGAGAAGGCCACGCCAACAACATGCAGGACGATCAGGACGAGCGTGAAGTTGGCCAGGACTTCGTGGACCTCTTCCAGCGCTTCGCCCGAGGCGGCCGGCAGTTCGCTCATCAGCCCGGCCAGCGGTCCCGAGAACTCCTGCGCGCCATAGAGCGCTATGCCAGTCACTCCGGTGGCCGCGACCGACAGCAGCAGGGCGATCACCATCGCCCCGCCGGCTGGGTTGTGGCCGAGATAACGGGGTGCGCGAAACCGCAGGGCATCCTTGAGATAGGTCAGAATCTGCCCCGGTCCGCGCACGAAATCGCTAAACCGTGCATGCCGGGTGCCGATGACACCCCAGACCAGACGCACGGCGATGAGCGTCAGCACCAGATAGCCAGCCCAGACATGGACGTCGAGCAGGTCGTCCTCGACGATAAAGGCGGTCGCGAAACCGGCCGCGAGCGACCAGTGGAAGATCCGTACCAACGGATCCCAGACGCGGACTGGCGTCTGGGCTTCGGGTGTGGCGGTCCCGAGCGAATCGGTCCCGGTCGGGATGGCGGTGTGCGTTGTCATCGGTTTGCTCCCCTGATTGACTGTGTTGGTCAGTCGGTCGCGATTGGTCGCGACCTTGGGAGCAGACTAACGGGGCGCGGCTGACCGAACGCTGTGCGTCACTGTCAGCGAACGGTCAGCCATGATCGGCGATCATGCGCGGCATGTCTCTAAAACCCATCCACTGCCGCCTGCCCGTCGTCATGCTGGGCCTCCTGCTCTGCGTCCCCGCGTGGGCGGATCGCTTCGCCGACAAGGGTTCCCGCCAGCATGATCACGAGCATGCCCATCAGGCCGTGATCCGCGGCGAGGTGCGCCCGCTCGCCGAGATCCTGGCGCGGGTCGCCACCGAGGTGCCGGGCGAAGTGGTCGATGTCGAATTCGAGCGCGAGCAATGGCGTGGGGCGAAACGCTGGGTCTACGAGATCAAGATCATCGTCGCCGATGGCCATTTGCTGGAGGTGCTGGTCGACGCCGCGACGGGCCGTATTCTGGAGGTCGAGGAAGACTGATGCGCATCCTGCTGGTGGAAGACGACGAGCGGGTCGCCGAGGGCGTGAACGCCGCGCTAAATGCGGCGGGGTTCGTCGTCGATCAAACGAACGACGGCGAGGACGCCTGGTTCCGGGGCGACACCGAGAACTACGCCGCCGCGATCCTCGATCTCGGGCTGCCCGGCCTGGATGGCCTGTCGGTGCTGCGCAAATGGCGCGCGGCCGGTCAGCGTCTGCCGGTGCTGATCCTGACCGCACGCGGCGACTGGAGCGAGCGGGTCGAGGGCATCGATGCCGGCGCCGACGACTATCTGCCCAAGCCCTTTCGCATGGAAGAACTGATCGCACGACTGCGGGCGCTGATCCGCCGTGCCGCCGGTCAGGCGAGCGCCCTGCTCGTCCATGGGCGAATCACGCTCGACACCCGCCGCATGGCGGTCAGCGTGGATGGCACCCCGATCCATCTCTCGCCCCAGGAATACCGGCTGGTTAGCTATCTGATGCAGCACGCCGGGAGGGTCGTCTCCCAGCTCGAACTGACCGAACAGCTCTACGCCCAGGATTTCGAGCGCGACTCCAATGCCGTGGAGGTGCTGGTCGGGCGGGTGCGGCGCAAGCTCGGCGCGGAGCTGATCGAGACCCGGCGCGGGTTCGGGTATCTGGTCGAGCCGGACCGGTCATGAGCATCCAGACTTGCCTGTCATCCGCCATTCCTCGCGTGCGCGCATGACGCGCCGCTCGCTCCGCGTCCGGCTCTGGATCGGCGCGACGGCATCGATATCGCTTGCCCTGCTGGTCGCCGGCCTGGGGCTCGCGACCCTGTTCGAGCGCCACGTCGAGCGACGGATCGGCGACGAACTGACGACCCAACTCAACCAGCTTGCCGCCGCCATCGCGGTCGCGTCCGACGGGGCCATCGGTCTGAGCCGCGAACCGCTCGACCCGCGGTTCGCGCAACCCCTGAGCGGCTTTTACTGGCAGATCGACAGCGCTGGCCAACCCGGACGCCTGCGCTCGCGCTCGCTCTGGGACCATGTCATCGAACTTCCGCCCGATCCGCTGGAACCCGGCGGGGTTCATGCCCATACGCTGCCGGGTCCGGGCGGGCAAGGGCTGCTGGTGCGCGAGCGCCGCATCCGACTGCAAGCCGCCGGTCAACCGCTGATGCTGCGACTGGCCGTCGGCCAGAATCGTGCCGGGCTGACCGCCGCGCGCACCGCCTTCGCCGCCGATATGCGACCCTATCTGGGGCTGATCGCGCTGGTTCTCGCGCTGGCGACCCTGGTCCAGATTCAGACCGGGTTGGCGCCCCTGGAGGCGGTTCGGCGCGGCGTCGGTGCCATTCGTTCGGGCCAGGACCGGCGGCTTGCCGACGCCTATCCCGACGAGGTCATGCCACTCGTCAGCGAGGTCAATGCCCTGCTCGACGCCCGCGCCCAGGCGGTCGAGCGCGCCCGCGCCTGGACCGCCGATCTGGCGCACGGTCTCAAGACCCCGCTCAGCGCGCTAGCCGCCGACGCCCAGCGCTTGCGCGACAGCGGCAACCCGAGCCTGGCGGACGACCTGGAACAACTGGCGCAGGCCATGCGTCGACGGGTCGACCGCGAGTTGATCCGCGCCCGCTTGCGCTCCGGCGCCGCGGATCGTCAGGCGCGGGTCGATGTGGTGGAGACGCTCCAGCGGCTGCTGCGCACGCTGCAGCGCACGCCCGACGGCGCGCGGCTCGACTGGCGGATCGAGGCGCCAACCACGGCCAATGTGGCGCTGATGTCGGACGACCTGCTGGAATTGCTCGGCAATCTTCTGGAGAACGCCGCCAAATGGGCACGCGCGGGCGTCTGGCTGCGCGTGTCCTCTGGACCGCGCGCCGGGCAGACCGCGAACGCATGGATCGAGATTTGTGTCAGCGACGACGGCCCTGGCGTTCCGGCCCACCAACGCCCGCGCCTCGGCGAGCGCGGTCTGCGCCTGGACCAGCGTCGGGAAGGCACCGGGCTGGGGCTGGCGATCGTGCAGGATGTCGTCGATGCCTATGGGGGTGCGCTGGCTTTCGACGCGGCGCGCGAGGGTGGTCTGGCGGTCAGCGTGCGACTGCCGGCGGCTCGGCGCGACGCTGCGGCTTAGGAGCCGTCCATCAACAACTTTCCCCTGTATCGGCGTCGCCCGCAAGCGGGCTCCTACGCGTCCCGTAGGAGCCCGCTTGCGGGCGACTCGGTCGTCGGTTTCAGCGATTGGCCATCATCCGTCCCGCATCAGCCCCAGCGCCTTGGCGTGATACGCCAGATGCTCGCCGATAAAGGTGGCGACGAAGCGGTCGCTGTGATCGTAGCCCTCCCGCATCCGCAGGTTGCAGGGAATGCCGTGTCGTTCGCAGGCGGCCTTCAGGTTCTCGGGATGCAACTGGTCGGCGAGGAATTCGTCATCGGTGCCCTGGTCGATCAGCAATGGCGGCGCGGATGCGCCGCTCTCGATGAGACAGGTTGCATCGTAGTCTTTCCAGTTTTCGCGGTTGTCGCCAAGATAGGCGGAAAAGCATTGTCGACCCCAGCCGGACAGGCTGGGATTGCAGATGGGCGCGAAGGCGGAGACGGACCAGAACATGCCCGGATTCCCGAGGGCGCAGATTAAAGCGCCGTGTCCTCCCATCGAATGCCCCGCGATGGAACGCATGCCGGTCATCAACGGCAACTCCTGTTCCACCAGGGCGGGGAGTTCGCGGGTGACATAGTCGTACATCCGGTAGTGCGTTTCCCAGGGCGACTGCGTGGCATTGACGTAGAAACCGGCGCCCTGACCCAGGTCGTCACGGTCGGGGAGATCCGGAACCTCCGCGCCCCGCGGGCTGGTGTCTGGCATCACCAGGGCGAGACCGAGTTCCGCCGCGTCGCGTTGCGCGCCGATCCTCGTCCGCGCGCTGTCGTCGGTACAGGCGAATCCGGACAGCCAGTACACCGCCGGCACCCGGCCGGTCTCGGCCTGGGGCGGCAGATAGACCGAGAAGGTCATCTCGCAGCCGCAGGCGGTTGAGGCATGTCGGTAGCGGTTGAGCCAACCGCCGAATTCCTTGATACGTTCGATGGGTTGCACAGAGGTCTCCTCGACAATGGATGCTGGGCTGCCGCGCGGCTGGAGTCAGTCGAAAGGAATGTATTTTGCGCCGGGCGAGGTTTGGCGCGCAGGAAAAAAAGCATCCTTTCGTTCCGATGGCGTGGAAGAGGTGCGAACCTAACCCAAGGCGTGGCCGTTGTCGTCGTTCGCGGTCTCGGCTTTGTCAGGGTTTCGCAATTGGCCGGCGATTCGGCGCAAGTCCGACAGGAGTCCGCTGTGCCCCGGGAACAGGAAGATCGAGATCAGTTCCGCCATCGGGCGCAGTTGGCAGGCGGTCGCGACTAAAAGGGCCGCTTCGCGCGGGGTGATCGAGCCGGCATCCAGGCTGGTTCGGAGCTGGTGTCGCGTCATGTGCGCGAGCAGTGGCAGGGTGGCATCGAGGGTGCGATGGCCGCTGACAAAGCCCGCCAGTTCGTGTCGACTCTCGCGCGCTTGCGTCGGCGACTCTGTTCCAGCGGGTAACGACGCGAGCAGCGCCACGGCAACGTCGGGGGAGAGTGCCCGCAGCGGTCCGGCCAGCAGGACCGGCAGACGGGAGGCCAGACGCTGCCGAGCCAGCGCGGCGAACCGCCAGCCGTGGACGTTCAGACGCCGCAGCACGACGACCGCCTGTTCGCCGCTGGCGGCATTGCGGCTGGTGCCGATCTGGACCGGTCGGTAGCCGCAGCGGTCCCAAAAGCGCAGCAGTTCGGGCGTGGCCCCGAAACTGGCGCCCGCCAGGTCGATGCCGTCCGCCCGTCCGTCGCGAAAGAGCGCGCGCAGCAGCCGGCGTCCCAGGCCGCGCCCAATGAGTGCCGGATGGACGGCGATCCGGATCACGCGCAGATAGCGGAAAGCGGGCGCCTCCAGCAGACCGGCGTGCGCGGAGAGCGTTTGCGGCAGCAGATGGCCGCGCGGTCGGCGCTGTCCCAAATAGATCGACTCGCGCAGCGCGGGGTCCGCGAAACCGCCTTCCTCGGCGGCGAGCAGGGTCGCGGCGATCCGCTCGCCGTGACGCAGCACATAGATCCGCACGTTCGCTCCGTCAAGCAGCATCCGCAGATCCATGGGGCGGGTCTGGTAGTGGGCGAGAACCAGCAGGCCGAAGAGTTCGCGCAAGGTCGGCTCGTCTTGGGCGAGCGCCTCGGGATCGAGTCGCTCGCAGCGGCAGGTGGCGGGACTGGCGGCGGTCAGTTGGTCGTCTGGCGCCGGGGCGGCGTCGAGCAGGAGCGCGCGGAAAGTGAGCGTCTCCAGCGGATCGGCGGGCGCCCAGCGGATCGGGGTGTCGAGCCTGAGCGCGCGCCAGTTTGGGGTCAGGCGGTCCAGGGTGGCGCGAAAGCGAATCTCGAACCCCCGGCCAGTGCCTTCGTAGCCATGCACCGTGGTCGCGAAGACGACGCGCGGATAGCGGGCGAGCAGGGTTTCGAGCAGGGGTGCCGGGATGCCCGCCGCCTCGTCGACCAGCAGCAGATCGGCGTCCGGACCAGCGGCGATGAGTTCGGCGGGCGACTGGAACGACAGCTTGCCGATGGCCGCCGCGACCTCTGGATGTTCCGTCTCGCGCAGGACGGCCTCGGCATGCCGAAAGACGGGATCGACCGAGGCGCGTCTGGGGGCGGTCACTAGGATTCGGCACTCGCCGGCATGTAACAGGTGTCCGGCCGCCAGTCCAAGCGCCGCGCTTTTGCCGCGTCCGCGATGGGCGGTTAGGACCAGTGGTCGGCGGGCGCGTCCATGCGAGGTTTTAAGGATGGCGTCGACCGCCTGTTGTTGATCGAGGGTGACAGGCTCCGCGCGCGGCCGAAGGACGCCTGGGCGGATGCGCTCGGGCGTCTCGGCTCGCGCTGGTTCGACCGATCGTAGGATGGGCAAAGGCCATGGGCCGTGCCCATCTTCCACGCGCCGACGCTCGTCCTTGGGCGAGGGGACCGTCACGCTGGTCACGCTTCGCCCTTCGGCTTCGTTCAGGCCAGGCGTTGCGCACCCTGCTGGTTGTGACGCCGTCCAATCGGGAAGCGAAAGCAACAAGTCCTGCTGCTGGATGGCGACGATCGTCGGATCGGCCATCAGTACGCGGACCAGTCGCGCGAGAAAGCGCCCGGTCAGCGAGTCCGCCGAATGGGGCCAGACGGCGATGCGTTCGGCCTCCGGATCGCTCCGGTTCGGCCAATCGGCGAGCGGCGGCGTCAGAAGAATCAGGAGACCGCCCCCGCGAATGGCGCCGGTGGCCGCGCCGAAGCCGTCCGGGTCGAATCCGCCATGGGCGTCGTAGATCAGCAACTCCAGATCCTGACCGAGCAACTGGATGGCGTCGCGGATGGGCCGGATGCTGTCGGCGAGCGGGCGCTGCGTGAGCCAGACCGGCGAGAGTTCGGGCAGGGCAGCGACGGCCAGACGCGCGCCAGACGCC
The DNA here is from genome assembly GCF_000227745.2 of Thiocystis violascens DSM 198. NCBI lineage: Bacteria > Pseudomonadati > Pseudomonadota > Gammaproteobacteria > Chromatiales > Chromatiaceae > Thiocystis > Thiocystis violascens. The sequence goes on from NC_018012.1 coordinate 4,839,679, forward strand.
GTCCAGTCGGCCGCGCCGGCGAGGAGTAGGACGCGCCGATGATGGCTGGCCCGTGCCTGCTCCCAAAGGTTTCTGACAAGGTCGACGGACAGCGCGTGCGCGACGATCAAGGGGCCATGGATCCCGTCACCGGGACGAAGCGGACATCGATCAGGTTGCGACGTTGCAAGCGTCCGTCCGCGTCCTTCTCGAACAGCGCCAACTGTTGAATCGTGTCGACGCCGCCCATCGGAATCACTAGCCGACCGTCCGGTTTGAGTTGATCGATCAGGTGGCGCGGTAACGAGGGCGCGGCGGCGGTGACGATGATGCCATCGAAGGGGGCCGCCTCGGGCCAGCCAAGCCAGCCGTCGCCCGCGCGCACCCGGACCTTGTCCTCGCCAAGCGCCGCGAGTGTCGCGGCGGCCCGCGCGGCCAGTTCCGGCACAATTTCCACCGAGTAGACCTCGACGCCCAGGGCGGCCAGGACGGCGGCCTGATAACCGGAACCGGTCCCCAGCTCGAACACCCGATCGCCCGGGCCGACCGCCAGCAGTTGGCTCATGATGGCGACGATATAGGGCTGGGAGATGGTCTGTCCGTCGCCGATGGGGAGCGGATGGTTGCGATAGGCGAGATGGCGTTCCGACTCGGGGACGAAACGCTCGCGCGGTACCCGGCGCAGGGCGTCGGCGACCCGGGGATCGAGCCCGTTGACGCCCAACTCGCGCGCGGTCATCCGAACCTCGTTTTCGATCTGCTCGATCAACCGGTTGCGCGCATCGCTCATGTCGTCGTCCCGTGCACAGGCGCCGCTTCCGATGGCGAGACACAGCAGCGACGCGAGAAGGAGTGGTTTCACGGAGTTTAGCCGCCTATTTGAAAAGATCCTCGGCCGCGCCGCGCAGTCGTTCCGGATCCGTGGCGCTGGCCGCCGGGCCGCCCGCGCGCATGGCCGGCTCGAAAAATTCGCAGAAATTCGCGCGCGTTTTCTCCACCACGCGCTCCACCAGCGGCTCCATGCATTCGTTCGGTCGCCCCGGCGCATAGTGGCGGCAGTTGCGGCAGCAGTGGGTCGGTTTGTCGCAGTTCAGGCAGGTCGACTCCCGGCCATAATCCAGCTTGGTCAGGCCCTGTCCGCAATTCCAGCAATGACCGACGATTTCCTCTGGCATGTTGTTCTTTCCTCGGGATTCAAGGTGCTTGGTGGGAGAAGAACACAGAATCAAGGCAGAAAAAAGGGGCCTTGCGGCCCCTTTGAAGCGATGACCCGAACGGGCCTGTCAATCTCGTGCTCAACCGGATTTTGTGTTTATCCGAAAATATCGTGCACGATGTTGTTGTACCAACTGTAGGCGTACTCGACCTCGCGCGCCAGGGCCCAGTCCGGGGCATCGACCGGCGTCACGCCGCCGGAGTCCGGGACGCTGGCGATGGTCGCGCCATCCTCGCTGAGTCGGTAGACGCCCGCGACCGAGATGCCGTAGGCGGGACCGATGATCGAGTAACAGGTATTGAGATAGGACGGCGTTCCGGGCTCCTCGCCCTTGAGCAGTGCGACCACGGCCGCCGCCGCGACCTTGCCCTGGCTGTTGGCGGAATAGCCGGATTTGGGCATCTCGGTGGCGATACAGGCGTCGCCGATGACATGAATCCCCTTGTGCAGCTTGGACTCAAAGGTCTTGACATCGACCGGGCACCAGCCGCTCTCGTTGGCAAGCCCGGCGGTCTGGGCGATCGAACCTGCGCGCTGCGGCGGGATGACGTTGATCACATCCGCCTTGATCTCGTCGCCGAAGTTCGTTTCGGCGAGCATCTGGCCGGCGTCCACCTTGACCACCGCCGCGTCCGGCCCCGGACGCCATTCGATCAGGGCGTTGTCGGTCCCGAAGCCATAAAGCGTCTCCCAACCCTTGGTGAACTGGGCCTGCTTGGAAAACTTCTGGCTGTTGTCGAGGATGATGACCTTCGATTTCGGCTTGTGAGCCTTCAGGTAGTGGGCGATCTGGCTGGCGCGCTCATAGGGTCCAGGCGGGCAGCGGAAGGGCGCCGGCGGGGCGGCGATGATCACGGTGCCGCCATCCTTCATGTCTTCCAACTGCTTGCGCAGGATGCGGGTCTGCTCGCCGGCCTTCCAGGCGTGGGGCAGGGTCTCGGCCGCCGCCTCGCTATAGCCATCGATCTTCTCGTAGAGGAGTTCGATGCCGGGGGCGACGATGCAGCGATCATAGCTGTACTCGGTGCCGCCAGCGGTTTTCACCGTCTTCTTGTCGGGGTCGATGCCGGTGGCGCTGTCATGGACCACCTTTACGCCATGCGCCTTGAGCCCGTCGTAGGTCTGCCGGAGCGATTCCAGTTTCCGCTCGCCGCCGATCACCTCGTTGCTGAGATAGCAGGTGTAATAGACCTCGTTGGGTTCGATGAGGGTGACATCGATGCTGGAATCGGCCAGTTTGAGGTATTTGGCTGCCGTGGCCCCGCCCGTTCCGCCGCCGATGACGACTACCTTCTGGGTGGCGCCAAGCGCGAGATAGGGGAAGCCGAAGAGTCCGACCGCGGTCGCGGCCCCGGAGACCTTGACGAAATCGCGTCTGCTGAGTTTCATGCCTTTGTTCTCCTCCGGGGTCGTTATTGTTGGCTGGCATAGAAGGCATTGACGGCGGCGATGCCGTCCTCGCCCTCGGCCTTGAGCAGTTCGTTGAGCTTGGTCCGCATCTTCTTTTCCATCTCGCGGCGATCCGCGCGGAAATCTTCCATGGCGTATTGAAGATAGGGCAGCCACTGACCGGCCAGGATGTTGTAGTCCTCTTCGTCGACCAGCGGCTTGCCGCCCTCGGCGTGACACTTCTCGCAATATTTGTCGTGGAGTTTGGCGCCCTTGTCCGCAAGCGCGGTGTCGAACGACTGCTTGGCCGGCTGGTAGGTCTGCGCGTGGAAATACTCGGCCATTTTTTCGAACTCGCCCGTCGAGTAGCCCTTGGCGATGCGGCCCATGATGGTCGAATAGGTCTCGCCGTTCTTGAACTCTTCCATCGTCTCGACGAAGACCACCGGATCCATGGCGGCGATGCTCGGCGAGGCGGGACCGACGCTGTTGCCATGGGTGCCATGGCAACCGGCGCAACTATTCGCGAGCATCGCGCCGGTGGCCTCGGCCCAGGCGCCCGACGAGGCACCAAGGGCGAGCGCGCCGGTCAACAGGGTCGTTTGCAGGATTTTTCTAGCCATGGTTTTGATTCCTCCTCCTTTCCTCTGGTTATGATAGGGTCAATCGGTGGAGCTGGAGCCATCCGGGTGGTGCGGATGGATGGGTGCGTGGCGATCATGGCCACGGCATTCTTATGGTTCATGCAAGCGCCGTTTCGGCGCTTGGGTCTTGCCTTGCCATCGTTGCGATTATTCGGATACCCGCGCGAGCAAATCGATGGCGTCCCGATCATTCTTTCGGTTCGCAAGATCCAGCGCCGTGTAGCCTTGGTTGTCCTTCAGATCCGATCTGGCGCCGGCGTTGGTCAGAAGCGGGATCAGCGCATGGTGGCCGCCGTTCACCGCCGCCATCAACGCCGAGGTTCCGTCCCGATCCTGAAGGTTCGGGTCGGCGCCTTGTTCGATCAGATATTCGGCCAGCGCCGCGTGCCCTTGTCCGCTCGCGATGATCAGCGCGCTGGCGCCGAGCGTATCGCGGGCGTTGACATCAGCCCCGTGCTCAAGCAGCGCCCGCGCCATGTCGAGATGGCCATGTTCCGCGGCGATGAGCAGGGCCGTGGCGCCTTCCCGGTCGCGGGATTCCGGTTCCGCGCCCGCGTCGACCAGCAGACTGACCAGTCCGGCATGGCCGTTGCGCGCGGCCAGCATCAGTGCGGTCCGTCCCTCCCGGTCCGATGCCTTGGGGTCGGCGTCGCGGAAGAGCAATTGCTCGACCATGTCGGCGATCCCGTAACGCGAGGCGATCATCAGCGCGTCCCAGCCCGCGCGGGTCCGATCATGGACATGCGCGCCGCGTTCCAGAAGCAGGGCGGAGATGCCGATGTGCCCGGATTCGGCGGCAAAGGTCAGTGGCGTGCAGCCGGCCACGGTGCGCGCGTTGACATTGGCGCCGCGCGTGAGCAGGAGCGCGACGGTGGCAAGGTCGTTGGTCTCCACGGCCAGCATCAGCGCCGTTTTGCCGAAGGCGCTCGGGGCATCGACCGGGATGCCCCGGTCGAGCTGCTCGACCACGGCGTCGAGATCGCCGATCATGGCCGCCAGTCGCAGGGCGGTGCCGGAATCCGTCTCCTCGGCCCAGGCCAGCGGGCCGGGCAGGAAGAGGACCAAAAGCAGGAGTGCGACGCCAGCGCTGAGGGTGTGCGATCTTTTCATGATGGACTCGGAACCTTGGCGGCGTCGCGCGTTCAGGATGGGTCAACCGTCGCCTGGGCCGTCTCTGCATGATCCGACCCGTCCGGCTCGTCCGGTTCGTGATGGACGACGCCCTTGTGACAGTCGATGCAGGTTTCGCCTTTGTCTTCCGCAGCGGCATGCCGGCTGCGCGCCGAGCGGCTCTGCTCGGACAGATCCATGTTCGCGAAATCGTGACAGGTGCGGCACTCGCGCGAATCGCTGGCCTTCATTTTCTTCCAGACATTGTTGGCCATGTGCCAGCGGCGCGCCTCGAATTTCTCGGGAGTGTCGATGGTGCCCATGATCTCGTGGTAAACATCCTTGGCGGCGACGATCTTGGTGATCAGCTTGGGGCCGATTTCCTTGGGGACATGACAATCGGCGCAGGTGGCTTGGACGCCCGAGGGATTCTTGAAGTGAAGCGTTTCCTGATATTCCTGGTAATTGGTCTGCATCGTATGGCATGAGGTGCAGAATTCCAGGGTGTTGGTGGCGGTAATGGCATAGTTGGCCGTGCCCACGAAGGCAATGCCCGCGAGGAACACGAGTACCAAGGCAAGCAGCGAAAAGCGACGCGGAACACGTTTTGGCTCTTTCACGGTCTCTCTAAATTCCATGGCGGCGACCGCCTATGCGACCCCATGCAGGGGGCGTCCGGCGCGCTTCATATTGATAATTGTCATGGATCTTAAGCCATCGGGGGCGGTTCTGCCAACCGCGAAAGTGCATCGAGACGCGGGAGCGATCCCGACGGCACCCGAAGGCCAGGGGCCGATCGCCTGAGGTTTGCATTAAGCCTTTGACCGTCTCATGCCCTTTGTTTTATGTTGGCGAAGCTGGCTGGCGACTCTGTCTGCGTGGGGGTAAGCGCAATGTCCGGCTTACTGGTTTCGATCTCTCGCGAAGCCTCCGGCTGTGCTGAATCGGCGGCGCGGCGTCTGCTTGTTGAGGAGCCATGACTGGAACCATCATCCACCACGCACTCGGGCTTCACCTGCACCAGCCCCCGGGCAATCTGCGCCTGCTGATCGAGGTCAATCCCTGGGAAGCGGAGGAAATCGTTCGCTGTTATGAGCGGGCCGTGCGCTTCGCCCTGGAATATCGCGACGTGGCGCGGTTGCATATTGGGTTTTCCGGCGTCCTTCTGGAGCAGTTGCTCGATCCCGACATCGTCGACCGCTATCGTCATCTCGTCGATCTTCCGGCGATGCTCGATCGGTATCGGGAGGCCGTGAATATCGAGCCGATCGGCATGGGTTATTATCATCCGATCTTCCCACTGATTCCGCGCGCGGACTGGCTCGAACAGCTTGAGCGTGGGCGCGCGATCATGGAACGGGTCTTCGGACGCGCGCCCCGCGGTTTCTGGCCGCCCGAGATGGCCTTCACCATGGAGATGATCCCCGCCCTGGTTCAGGCCGGTTACGAATATGTTGTCGTCGATGGGGTGCATGTGCGTCCCGAGGATGGCATCAGCGACATCTTCCGGCCCTATGTGGCCTGTCATGACGGCGTGTGTATCAGCATTGTGCCGCGTGATCGGGATGTGTCCAATGCGCAGTCGAACGGTCTCAACCTGAAATGGTTCCAGGATGAAGTCTCCTGGCGTGTCGCCGGTTCGCCGCGTCCTGGGGATCGCCGGCTGATGACCACCTGGTCGGATGGGGAAAATGGCAGTTGGTTTCGTCAGACCCATGAGGATTCCGGTTTCTTCGGTCATTTTTTCGCCCCCTACATGGAACAGTGTCGCGCCGGCGACTATCCGATCAAGCCTGTCTGCTTGACCGAGTATCTCGCCCAGGCGCGGCCGCTGCCGCTGGCGCGGATCCAGACCGGAGCATGGAACGTCGGCTCGACCTCGGGCGAGGATCTCTCTCAATGGTCGGGCAGCGAGCGTCAGCGTCAGGCCGTCGCCGAGGTCACGCGACTCAGTGCGCGCTACTGGGATTTGTGCCGTCGCCAGCCCGAGGTTTTTCAGTTGGCCAGCGAGGCGATGTTCCGCGCGCGGCGTTTGATTCTGGAGGCCGAAACCAGTTGTTTTCTGTTTTGGAGCGATGCCTGGATTCCCCATCTCTATGCACGTACCGCGTCGGCGGAGCTGGCATTACGCGAGGTCGAGGAACGTTTGCATGCAAGCGCCGCCGCTACGTCGAGGAGGTTTGTCGACGCCTCCGCGACGGCAGCGGAGGGAATCTTGGCGGCCGACGCGCGCGCGGCGGCATCCGATGACCTTGCCGAGCCGGGTAGCGGCTCCAACCTTTGAGTTCGTTCTGGGGTGCCACTGCGTTTCTCAGCCGGGGGACATCACAATCGCCATCGATACGGATCGTATTCCGGCAATCGCGGATGCCTGTATGAACAGGTTTCCCAAGGACGCGCACGATCCATTGGCGGCCTTGTCCGAACGCAGTCCGGCCCCGGACGCGCCCGATCTGGCGCCGCCTTCAGTCGCCCTTGACCCCGTTTTCCCGCTGGCGAGCCAGACGACCCGGCTGGATCTTTACGAGGGCGCGCCTGGCGAGGTTCGGGCGAACTGGAGTCTGCAAGCCAACGATTATGTCGTTGCAAGCCATGATTTTCCGCTCGCGGGTGGGGCGCCGTTTCCGGTTCTACGGTTGCGACGCGTGGGCGATGATGGCGGTTCCGAGTACGTCGACGAGATTTCGCTCCGTCTGGCCGAACAGCGCGGCAGGGGCGATGCCGGATTCAGGGTGGGGCAGGATGCATCGCGCTTCGAGGCGGAACTTGGTCTCGTCAACGGGGAGGGCGGCTGGCTGCTTCTCGCGCGCTCGAATCGACTTGAACATGCGGCCAGTCTTGGGCTCAATTTCCCGCCTCGCCGGGACGGGGAGGGAGATCGACACGTATCGGACCCGACTCTGGACCCTCCGCGAACCGAACTCGCGCAGACGTTTCCATTCCCCGATCCGATCGATGGGCGAATTCCTGAAGCGCGGATCGCGCTGCTGGATCGATCCGAATCCAACCGAGGCGGTCCCGGAGCCCCGAGCGGATCCGCGCACGTCGATTCCGCGCAACACGCGGCACTCGCCACCCGGTTGGCGCGGGAGATTCTTAATAACAGGTCATTGGCGCCGGCCGATGATGGCGCGCCAATCGCGCGGGCAGCGACCGAGCCGGCGGGCATCGGCGTCTCCGCCATCCCGACCTTGGTCTACGGTCGCTCGGCGCCCTCGTGCGCCGCGCCTCTGATCGAGGCCGAACTGCGTATCCACGGCTGGGCCGCGCCTAATACCGAGATCGACCTTTTCGGTCAGCGCTATCGTGTCGGTCCCGGCGGGCGCTTCCAGTTCCTGGTCAGAGTCGATGATCCAACCCTGTTGAAACAGGCGTTGACACTCCATCCGCCGCCGGGGTTGAGCGATCCGCGCGATGATTGAACACACACACCACCTTCGTGAAGGGGATTTGACGTATGCAGATCGCCATGGTGAGCGCCGAGTGCGCGCCCATCGCAAAAGCAGGGGGCCTTGGCGATTTCGTTCAGGGTTTGTCTCGCGCACTGGTCGGCCGCGGAGCAACGGTGGACGTTTTTCTGCCGTATTACGACGTGTCGCGACTGGACTCCGTCACCGGCCTGCGCGAGGTCTATCGGGAGCTGCGGGTGCCTTTCCACGACCAGTGGCTGACCTGTCGGGTGCTCGGCGGCGCGATGGAGGGCGTCAACTGCCTGTTCATCGACCCTCGGTCGCCGCACGGTTTTTTCCAGCGGGGCCGGATCTATGGCGAATCGGACGACCCGGAACGCTTCGCCTTTTTCGCGCGCGCGGTGCTGGAGTTTCTGCTCCAATCCGGGCGGCGGCCGGATATTCTGCATTGCAACGATTGGCAGACCGGGCTGATTCCAGTCCTGCTATATGAGATTTATCAGGCGCTTGGACTCACGAGCACCCGGGTCTGTTATACCCTGCACAACCTCGGTTACCAGGGACAGGTCGGCGAATCCATCCTGCGTCAGGTCGGGCTTGACCCACGGCGTCTGATGGCGCCGGATCGGTTGCTCGATCCCCAGGATACGCGGGTCGCGAATCTGTTGAAGGGCGGCATCGTGTTCTCGAATTTCGTCAATACCGTCTCGCCGCGCTATGCCTGGGAGATTCAGGAGACCGATCAGGGGATGGGATTACAGTCACTGCTGAAAACGCACACGCACAAGTTTGGCGGCGTGCTGAATGGCATCGACCCCTCGATCTGGAGCCCCGAGGTCGATCCACTCATCCCGGTCAACTTCGGATCGGACAGTCTTCCGAGCAAGGCCGCCAATCGGCAGGCGCTGCGCGCACGCCTGGGCCTGCGGGACGCGGAAAAGCCCATCCTCGCGATCGTCAGCCGACTGGACCGCCAGAAGGGGGTTCATCTGATGGAGCACGGCATTCGTTACGCGCTCGCGCACGACAGTCAGGTGGTGCTTCTGGGCACGGCGCTCGATCCCGTCATCGCCGAGCGGTTTGCGCGTCTGAAGCATGAGACCGAGCCCAACCCGGATTGTCATCTTGAACTGGGTTATGACGAGGCGCTTGCCCACCTCATCTATGCCGGCGCGGATCTGATCCTGATTCCAAGTCTCTACGAGCCCTGTGGGCTGACCCAGATGATCGCCATGAAGTATGGCGTGGTGCCCGTGGTCCGGCGCGTCGGGGGGCTGGCGGACACGGTGTTCGATGCCAATTATTCGGACAAACCCTTCGAGGTGCGCAATGGCTATCTCTTCGACGACCTCACCGAGGCCGGACTGGAGAGCGCCCTGAGCCGCGCGATCGGTCTGTGGCGGGGCTTCCCGGAATATTTTCGGCAATTGCGGGTCAACGGCATGCGCGCCGATTTTTCCTGGAGCCTACCCGGTCAACAGTATCTCGACATCTACGCGCAGATTCGCGCGTAGCGGCAGAACCGCGCGTCAGTATTGAGACATGAGACTCGAAAAGATCAGGCTGGCCGGATTCAAGTCGTTCGTCGATCCCACGACGGTCTCGTTCCCAAGCAATCTGGTGGGCGTCGTCGGGCCGAACGGCTGCGGCAAGTCCAATGTAATCGATGCCGTGCGCTGGGTGATGGGCGAAAGCTCGGCCAAGATGCTGCGCGGCGAGTCGATGGCCGATGTCATCTTCAACGGCAGTACCGGGCGCAAGCCGGTGGGCGTGGCCAGCATCGAATTGGTGTTCGACAACAGCGACGGCGGGGTCGGCGGCGAGTACGCGGCCTTCAATCAGATCGCGGTCAAGCGCCAGGTCTCGCGCGACGGTCAGTCCGGCTATTTTCTCAACGGCTCGCGCTGCCGTCGGCGCGACATTCAGGATCTGTTTCTCGGCACCGGTCTGGGGCCGCGCTCCTACGCCATCATCGAACAGGGGATGATCACGCGGATCATCGAGTCGCGCCCGGAGGATCTGCGGCTCTTTCTGGAGGAAGCGGCGGGGATTTCCAAGTACAAGGAGCGGCGGCGCGAGACCGAAACCCGCATCCGTCACACCCGCGAGAATCTGGACCGACTCGACGATCTGCGCGAGGAGGTGGGCAAGCAACTTCAGCATCTGGAGCGTCAGGCCGCCACCGCGGAGAAATACACCCAGCTTCGGGCCGACGAGCGGCGTCTGGATCTGGAGTTGAAGGCGCTGCGCTGGCGTGCGCTGGACGTGGAGATTGAGCGCCAGGAGCGTCTGCTGGCCGAGGCGGAAAACGCCACCGAGTCCGGGATCGCGCGACAGCGTCGCTTGGAGGCGGATATCGAGGCGCGGCGCGAGGATCAGAACGCCGCTTCGGACAGCTTCAACGAGGTGCAGGGGCGTTTCTATGCCGTGGGAGCGGAAATCGCGCGGGCCGAGCAGGCGATCCAGTTCGCCGCGGAGGCGCGCGGCCGGCGCGAGGCCGAATTGGTCCGGCTGGAACAGGAGTTGTACGAGGCCGAACGCCATCTGGAGCGCGATCAGACACGCCTGACCGAGATCGCGGGCGAGTTGGCGCGCGACGAGCCCGAATGGCAGGCGGCCGAACAGGCGCTGGGCGAGGCCGTCGGGGTTTTGATGACCGCCGAGGATCAACTCAAGGTCTGGGAGTCCGAGTGGGACGCTTTCAATCAGGCGTCGGCCCGTCCCGCCCAGCAGGCGCAGGTCGAGCGGGCGCGCATGAATGCGCTGGAACAGCGTGTCGGGCGTGATCGGGAGCGTCTGCGCCGCATCGAGGAGGAGGCCGCGCGTCTGGACGCGGGCGATGTCGCGACGCGGATCGAAGAGCTGACCGAACGGGAACTCGGGCTTGAAGAGCAGATCGGCGAGGTCGAGTCGCATCAACAGGGTTGCGCCGAGGATCTGGAACGTCGGGAGTCGGCGCTGCGTGAATTGGCCGACGAACTCGACCGGCTGCGCACGGGGCTTCAGGAGTCGCGGGGACGCCTGGCCTCGCTGAGCGCCTTGCAGGAGGCGGCGCTCGCCGACCGGGATGGCGAGCGCGCCGCGTGGCTCGCGCGTCAGGGGCTCGCGGAGGCGCCCCGTCTGGTCGATCATCTTGAAGTTGACGCCGGCTGGGAAACGGCGGTGGAAACCTTGCTGGGCGACGCGCTGCGGGCGGTGGGAACGACCGGGCTGGATCGGCATGGCACGGTGGCCGAGCCGCTGCTGCCGGGGTTGGTGCTGTTGGATACAACGCCTGCCCTTGGGGAAGGGGGCAAGGGGCAAGGGGCAAGGGGCAAGGAGGAAGGGGCGAGGGAGCTTGGCACAGAGGAAGGTGCGCGGTCGGACGATGCGCTCGACACGCTGGTGTCCAGAGTGCGTGCGCCCTGGTCGCTGGCGAGTCTGCTGGGAGGCGTGCGGGTTGCCGAGGGACTCGCGGACGCGCTCGATGCGCGCGAGACTCTGGGGCCAGGCGAACGTCTGATCACTCGCGAGGGCGTGCAGGTCGGTCGCAACTGGTTGGGCGCGCCGGCGACCGAGGACGGTGGCGGTGTGCTGGCGCGGGCGGATGCCGTCAAATCGCTGCGAAGCGAGATCGCGGATCTGCTGGCGGATGAATCGGCCCTGTTGGCGGACGCGGAGCAGTTGCGCGCGGCGCGGGCCGAGGCGGAACAGTCGCGTCTGGCCATGGATCAGCAACGCACGGTGCTGGAGCGCGAGTTATCCAGTCTGCGGGCCGAACTCAGTAGCGCGCGCACCCGTCGCGAGCATCAGCAGGAACGTCTGCGGGCGCTGGCCGACGAACGGCTCGAACTCGATCAACAGACCGCCGACGCCATCGCCGAGATGGAAGAGACCCGAGAGCGTCTTCACGAACACCTGGCCGAGATGGATGCGCTGGCCGAGCGGCGTGACTTCATGGTGCAAGAGCGCGACCGTCTGCGCTCGACGGTCGCCCAGGGGCGCGAGCGCGAGCGCGCCTGCCGCGAGCGGAGCCAGGGTCTGCGGGTCAGTGTCGAATCCAACCGGGCCGCGCGGGCGGCGACCCAGCAGAGCCTGACGCGCGCAGATGAGCAGCAGACCCAACTGAGCGAGCGGCGCGACGCGTTGCAGGATGCGCTGGAGGAAGACGTCGAGCCGCTGCTCGAACAACGCGAACGGCTCGACGAACATCTGGCGTTGCGGGTCGAGGTCGAACAGGCGCTCGGCGATGCCCGCAACCGGCGCGAGTCGCTCGATGCCGAGGTGCGCGGGCTGGAACAGGAACGCCTGCGGGTGGAGCAGGGGGTTCATGCGAATCAGCGCGGCCTGGATGCCCTGCGGCTCGAACGTCAGGAGCGTCTGGTGCGGCGGCGGACCCTGGAGGAACAGCTTGCCGAGTCGGATACCGTTCCGGCGGCGGTGCTGGCGTCCATGGACGACGCGGCGCGCGCCGCGAGCGCGGCCGAGGACGGCGAGGCGGTGTGGCAGGAGGAACTGTCCAAGGTCGGCGCGCGCATCCAGCGCCTGGGTGCCATCAACCTGGCCGCGATCGACGAATTCAAGGAACAGTCGCAGCGCAAGACGTATCTGGATGCTCAACACGAGGACATCACGCGCTCATTGGAGACGCTGGAGCAGGCTATTCGCAAGATCGACCGGGAGACGCGCCACCGCTTCAAGGAAACCTATGACCGGGTCGATCAGGGATTCCGGGAGATTTTCCCGCGTCTGTTCGGCGGCGGACAAGCCTATCTGACACTCACTGACGAGGATTTGCTGGAGACCGGGGTCAGTGTCATGGCGCGGCCGCCGGGCAAGCGCAACTCGACCATTCATCTGCTCTCCGGCGGCGAGAAGGCGCTGACCGCGGTCGCCCTGGTGTTCGCCATTTTTCAGCTCAATCCGGCGCCTTTTTGCATGCTCGACGAGGTGGACGCGCCGCTGGACGACGCCAACGTGGTGCGTTTTTGCGAGCTGGTCCGTTCGATGTCGGAGCGGGTTCAGTTCATCTTCATCAGCCATAACAAGGTGACGATGGAGATTGCCGACCATCTGCTGGGGGTCACCATGCACGAGCCGGGCGTCTCGCGTCTGGTCTCGGTGGACGTGGACGAGGCGGTTCGGCTGGCGGCGGTTTCCTGAATGGGCGTCATTGCGGGACAATACAGCCTCGACGCACGTTGATATACTCGACGAACACATTTCACATTATTTCTACAACCAGAATTCGCATGGACCCCAATACCATCCGCCTGATCCTGATTGTCGTCGGCGCCTTGATGATTCTGCTTCTCTATCTGTGGGAACGCCACCGCGAGAAAGAAGCGGACGCGGAAGAAGAGGGATACGAGGAGGATTTCGATGCCGAAGAGGATGTCGATTCGCCTTATGGTGTACATAAAGGCAAGCAGGAGCCAACGCTTGGCGCACTGGATGAAGACCGGGCCACTGTCCACGCAAGATCGGTGTCGCGCTCCGAAAACCAATGGGATGGCGATGACGTCAAGAGCGAGGATGCGCCTCGCCCCGAGTCCAGGCCTGTCGCGTCCGGGTCCAAGCTCGAACCGCTGTTGATTCAGGTCAGCGTCAGTGCGCGCGGACAGCCGTTTCCGGGGCCGGCACTGATGGACATGGCCGAGTCGTGCGGACTGCATCCGGGCGAGATGGACATCTTTCATTGTCTCGACGAGTTCGACGACGAGACCCGGGTCTATTTCAGTATGGCGAACATGGTCAAGCCGGGAACCTTCCCCTTCGACGACATGGAGGATTTTTCGACTCCCGGTCTCATGTTGTTCGCGCAACTGGAGGGCAACCCGGAAGACATGACCATCCTTGACGAGATGATCGCCACGGCGCGCAAGCTGGCCATTTCACTCAATGGCGATGTCCTCGACGACACCCGGCGTTCGCTGACGGTGAAGAAGCAGGACGAGATGCGCAAGGCGGTGCTCAACCATCAGCTGCATTGGTCAAGGACCGGTCGGCGGTGAGCATGCCCGATGATGCGCATCGGCGCGCCGAGTCCCTGCGCGCACGAATCCGCTATCACAATCATCGCTATTACGTACTCGACGATCCGGAGATCCCGGATGCCGAATATGACCGCCTGATCCGCGAACTTCAGGCGCTGGAGGCCGAGTATCCGGCGCTTGTGACGCCCGATTCGCCGACTCAGCGAGTCGGCGGCCAGCCCCGCCCCGAGTTTCTCGCCGTCCGTCATCGCATCCCCATGATCTCGCTCGATAACGCGATGAGCGACGCGGAACTGCTGGAATTCCATCAGCGCCTTGCCAAGTCCTTTCAAGACGACGCTCCGATTCTCTACCTCGCCGAGCCCAAGCTTGACGGTCTGGCCGTGAACCTGCGTTACGAACAGGGCATTCTGATCCAGGCCGCCACGCGGGGCGATGGGACGACCGGCGAGGACGTGACGCAGAACGCGCGCACCATTCAGACGATTCCGCTGCGTCTGCTCGGGGAGGATTGGCCGGCGATCCTGGAGGTTCGCGGGGAGATCTATATGACCCGCGCCGGGTTCGCGCGGCTGAACGCGGAGATGCGGCGCAAGGGTCGGACACCCTTCGCCAACCCGCGCAACGCGGCGGCCGGGAGCCTGCGCCAGCTCGACGCGCGGATCACCGCCGGGCGGCCGCTGGCCTTCTGCTGTTATGGCTGGGGTGAACTTTCGGCGTCAGCCGGCGAGAGTCAGTTCGTCATGCTGCAACGCCTGGCTGCCTGGGGCGTGCCGATCTCAAAAGAACTGCAACAGGTGCGGGGGCTGGACGGCTGCCGTGCCTACTTCGATGCGCTTGGCGAGCGCCGCGACGCGCTGGATTACGACATCGATGGCGTGGTGTTCAAGGTCGATCGACTGGCGGATCAGGTGCGTCTCGGGGCGACCGCGCATCATCCGCGCTGGGCGGTCGCCCGCAAATTTCCGGCCCAGGAGGAACTCACCCAGGTCGAGGCGGTGGAGTTTCAGGTCGGACGGACCGGCGCGGTGACGCCGGTCGCGCGACTGCGGCCCGTGCAGGTCGGAGGCGTGACCGTCGCGAACGCCACCCTGCACAACATGGACGAGGTGATTCGCAAGGATGTGCGCATCGGCGATACCGTCATCGTGCGCCGCGCCGGCGAGGTGATCCCGGAGGTCGTGCGGGTCGTCCCCGAGCGCCGTCCGCCGGATGTCCGCGCGGTCGAATTGCCGAGCCAGTGCCCCGTTTGCGGCTCCGATGTGATCCGTCCGGAGGGCGAGGCGGTGGCCCGCTGTACCGGCGGACTTTATTGCCCCGCCCAGCGCAAGGAGGCGATCCGGCATTTCGCCTCGCGCCGCGCGATGGATATCGAGGGTTTGGGCGAGAAGCTGATCGAGCAACTGGTGGATCTGGATTGGGTGCGCGAGCCCGCCGATCTCTATCGCCTGACACCGGAACAGCTCGCCAGACTCGAACGCATGGGCGAAAAATCGGCCGCGAACCTGCTCGCGGCGCTGGAGCGGAGCAAGGAGACCAGCTTCGCCCGCTTCATCTTCGCGCTCGGGATTCGGGAGGTCGGCGAGACCACCGCGCAGGCCTTGGCCGCGCGCTTCGACGGGATGGCGTCTCTGATGCAGGCGCGCGAATCCGATTTTGTCCGGGAGCGCGGGATCAAGGGGATCGGCATCGAGACCGCAACCGCGCTGCACCGTTTTCTGGTCGAGCACCCAGAGCAGGAGACAGACGGCAACCTGGCGGACTGGCTGACCGGACTCGGGATTCGCGGTCTGACGCCGGCGCGCGCGTCCCTGCTGGCGGAGCGCTTCGGGAGTCTTCAGGCGCTGCGTCTGGCCGGGCTGGAGGATCTCTATTGGAACAGCGCCCGTCTGGTCGAAGGCGTCGGCCCCGTGGTCGCGGCCCATCTCGCCGGTTTTTTTGCCCAGGCGCACAATCGCGAGGCCATCGCGCGACTGCTGGCGGCTGGAATTCGCTGGCCGGAGACCGCACCCCAACCGAGCGCCGCAGGCGCATCGCCGCTGACCGGAAAGACCTTCGTCATCACGGGCACGCTGAGTCGCCCGCGCGATGCGATCAAGGAGCAGTTGCAAGGATTCGGCGCCAGGGTCTCGGGCAGCCTCTCCAGCAAAACCGATTATCTGCTGGCGGGCGAGGCCGCTGGCTCGAAGCTCGACAAAGCGCGGGCGCTCGGCATCCCGGTGCTCGACGAGGCCGGACTTGCGGCCCTGCTCGTTCAAGAATAAGAATCGCCCCAAACCACTACCGCAATTGGAGACACCATGACCGACCTGACGAAAGAACAGGAAATCCTGATCGCCATGCGCTGGACCCTGTCGGCGATCGTGAAGGATGTGACACCGCCGCCTGGAATGCGTCATCCGCTGTCGGACGCCACCATCCAGGACGTGCGGAAGTGCCTGGGTTTGATCGCGGCGCGCGAAAAGGAACTGGCCGACGAGCAGGGACGCGGCGGCGAGCGTCCCTATTATGCCGACGAGCCCCAGAGCGTCCAGGTGGTTTCGATCGATCGCATCAAGAAGCGCGGGGCTTGAGAACATGGTCGATACGATCCTGCTTGACGGTTGTATCCGAGCGCCGCGCCGCGCCTTCGTTTTCCTGGTCACGCTGATCGCTGCCGCAGGTAGCGGATCGAGCATTGCCGCCGCCTCGGACGCTTCCGGCCCGCGTTGGAGCTATGCGGGCGAGTCGGGTCCGGCGCACTGGGGCGATCTGGACGCGGCGAACGAGACCTGCGTCAAGGGGCTGTCGCAATCTCCGGTCGATCTGGCGCAAACGCAGCCGGCCGCCTTTACCCCGCTGAGTTTCCAGTACCGCTCCCAACGCCTTGAGGCCGTCAATAACGGGCATGGCGTGCATGTTCTTTCGCCTCCCGGAAGCGCCCTGCTGGTGCGCGGCGATGCCTACGATCTGGAGGAGTTCAATTTTCATGTACCGGGAGAACACGGTTTCAATGGCGTCACGGCCGAGGCCGAAATCCATCTGGTGCATCGTGATCGTCAGGGGGGGTACGTCATTGTCGCGGTGCCGGTTCGCGCGGGCGAGCGCGAAAACCGCATCCTGTCGCGCATCCTTGAATATCTGCCGATGCGTGGCGGGGAACAGGTGAGACACCGCCAGGTCGGGATCAATCCAATTTTTCTGTTACCGACCGATCACAGTTATTTTCGCTATGTCGGATCGCTGGTCACCCCGCCCTGTACCGAGCCCGTGCTGTGGTTTGTCATGAAGGAAGCGCTCGAAGTCAGTCCCTGGCAGATTCAGCGGATCGCCCAGGCGGTGGGCGCGAATGCGCGTCCGCTTCAGCCGCTCAACGGACGGCCGGTCTTTTCGTTGTTCAGGCAGTGAGGTTCAGACTGTGTCTGGGCGCGTTGGAGGAGCGTGGCTGACCATCCCATTATTCGCGGTTCGAGGGCATCGCCACGAGTTACTTCAGGAGACGGCGAATGCCAAGCCATGCCGAACACTGTTTGAGCCGGCAAAATTGCCTTTGACGGAAGCGCGTCCGACATCCATAATACTTGGTCTGCGCCCGTAGCTCAGATGGATAGAGTACAGCCCTCCGAAGGCTGGGGTCACAGGTTCGAATCCTGTCGGGCGCGCCAATCAAATCAAACGCTTGATCCGCTTCATTCCCATCCTTTGGCAATCCCGCGTGACGTGTCGTGACACGGCAGTTCAACTGCGCTTCTCGCTCGCTTGCAAGGTCGTACCCGACCAGAACGCCCTCAAGTGTGGGAGTCACGGCAACGGTGCGAACGATGTGCGCCGCGACCAGAAATTCCAACCCTTAGCTATATCCCTCTCCCCAGATCCGTCTTGTCGTCCGGCGGACCGGCGAGGAGCCGGGCCAACTCGGGCGGTGCATAGCCCAGACACTCGCCCAGCGCAGCCCGGCTGCGCGCGGTCAGAAAATCGCGCGACAGACGCCGCTCGGCGAACAGCAGATGTTGATGGGCGGCCTGGTCCAGATACAGCAGATCCGCCGACGCGGGTGCAAAGGGGCGGCGGCTGACGCGGGCGATCCGCCCTAGGTTCACCCCGCGTCCGTCGTCGAGCAGCAGCAGGTGCGGGGCCAGCCCGCGCGTCGGGTCGGGGCGCGGGAAGTCGATGACCCCAAGCAACTCGAAGGGCTGGCCGGTGAGCTGCACGCCGAGTTGAATGGCGCTCTCGACCAGTTCGACCAGATAGAGGGTCTCGCCAACGGCGGCGCGCAGACGCTCGACCTGGCGGCGATAGTCGGCGGAGGGCCAGAGGCCCGCGTCGATCAGGTCTGTATCGAGCGGCTCGGGTCGATTCGTTTGGTGCGATGGCTCGCTCATGCTGGATATTTCCCCATGCTTTGGTCCTTAGGCGATATCCGGGAATGAGTATCCCAATTTCGAGTGTTCTAGGGGCGATTTAAATCGCCCCTAAACGGTTTTCTATTCCGGAAGATAGCTTCTCCCTTCGTCCATCCATTGAATTTCCCTGTCGTGTCGATCTTCCGTTCCGATTGGAGTCGTTCTTCCGATCGGTTCATTCTTCATCAAGGTACTAGAGCGCGGAATATGTGCTCCATGTGCCTACCGCGGACCGGCTCTGGAGCACGGTCAAGCCGGGAAAAACGCGGGCTTCGCGAGAGATCATTCGATTCACCAATGACGAGGAGACAAAACAATGCGCCGAGCAACCATCCCCGCCGCCATCATGTCCGCGCTTCTCACCGCTCCCGCAGTTCCTGTCGCCCAAGCCGAGACCGAGCCTAACCTGCCCCTCAGCGAGGCTCCCCTGGGGCTCGGTCTCTCTCTGCCCTCGTTCGACTGGGTTCGGAAGCCCAGTCGTGCCGATGCCGGCAGCCCGGCAGACACGGCCGTGACTCAGGCGAGTACCACTGCGCCGATAGCCGATATCCAAGCCTCGGCCATGGCGTCCGGCAAGCCGAGGCCCAACCAATTCTGGTGGCCTGATCAGCTCAATCTCCAGCCGCTGCGCGACCACGATCCGGCGTCCAACCCTTACGGCGAGCGCTTCGATTACGCAACAGCCTTCGCCAGCCTTGATTTCGAGGCCCTGAAGACGGATCTCAAGGCGCTGATGACCACCTCCCAGGACTGGTGGCCGGCCGACTTCGGCCACTATGGCCCCCTGTTCATCCGCATGGCCTGGCACAGCGCCGGCACCTACCGCGTCTCGGACGGGCGCGGCGGCGCCGGTGGCGGCCAGCAGCGCTTCGATCCGCTCAATAGTTGGCCCGACAATGTCAACCTCGACAAGGCGCGGCGCCTGCTCTGGCCGATCAAGCAGAAGTACGGCCGCAACATCTCCTGGGGCGACTTGATGGTCCTGGCCGGTACCGTCGCTATGGAGGATATGGGTTTCAAGACCTTTGGCTTCGCCGGCGGCCGAGCGGACGACTGGGAGCCAGAGATGGTCAACTGGGGTCCGGAAGCCGACATGCTGGGGCGGGAGCGCTACGACGAACAAGGGAAGCTGGAGAACCCACTCGCGGCCACGCAGATGGGCCTCATCTATGTGAATCCGGAAGGCCCCGCCGGGAACCCGGACCCGCTTGCGGCCGCCGAGCAGATCCGCGTGGCCTTCGGCCGCATGGCCATGAACGATGAAGAGACCGTCGCCCTGATCGCCGGCGGCCACACCTTCGGCAAAACCCATGGCGCGGGCAAACCGTCCGAGTGCGTGGGCGCGGAACCGGCGGCGGCTCCCATCGAGCAGCAGGGTCTCGGCTGGGCCAATCAATGCGGCAAAGGCAATGCCGAGGACACCATCGGGAGCGGCCTGGAAGGCGCCTGGACCCAGGCGCCGACGCAGTTCACGATGCTGTATCTGACGAACCTGTTTAACTTCGACTGGGAACAGACCCGCAGCCCCGCCGGCGCCATTCAGTGGCAACCCAAGGGTGGAGCTGGCGCCGACACGGTCCCCGATGCCCATGTCGAGGGCAAGCGGCATGCCCCGATGATGTTCACGACAGATCTGGCGCTGAAGTTCGATCCGGCCTACCGCGAGATTTCCAAGCGCTTCCTGGAAAACCCCGAAGCATTCGAGCTCGCCTTCGCCAAGGCGTGGTTCAAGCTGACGCACCGCGATATGGGACCGCGTGCGCGGTACCTGGGCGCCGAGGTGCCAGACGAGATGTCGATTTGGCAGGATCCGGTTCCGGAGGTCGATGACGAGCCGGCCAACGCGACGGATATCGCCGTGCTCAAGCAGAAGATCCTCGACTCTGGCCTCTCCGCGGCCGCGCTGGTGCGGACCGCATGGGCATCGGCCGCCACCTATCGCGACTCGGACATGCGCGGTGGTGCCAACGGTGCGCGTATCCGCCTGAACCCGCAGAAGGATTGGCCGGTCAATGACCCGCCGGAGCTGGCGAAGGTGCTGGCGACACTGGAAGGCATCCAGAAGGATTTCAACGGCTCGACGCCCGGCGGCAAGCAGGTCTCCCTCGCCGACCTGATCGTCCTTGGCGGCGCGGCCGCCATCGAGCAGGCGGCGAAAGCAGGCGGCTATCTGGTGGAGGTGCCTTTCAACCCCGGCCGCGGGGATGCGACCCAGGAGCAGACCGATGTCGCCTCCTTCGCCGTCCTCGAGCCGACGGCGGATGGCTTCCGTAACTACTTCGGGAGCGGCAACCGCCTGTCGCCGGCAGAGATGCTCGTCGATCGCGCGGACCTGCTGGGACTGACCGTTCCCGAGATGACCGCGCTGGTCGGCGGCCTGCGCGCCCTGGGCGCCAACGCTGGCGGCGTCAAGCATGGCGTGCTCACGGATCGTCCCGGGACGCTGAGCAACGACTTCTTCGTCCATCTGCTCGATCTGTCGACCAAGTGGTCGAAATCGGCGGACGCGGAGGGGATCTACGAGGGCCGCGACCGCGCCTCGGGCGAGCTGAAGTGGACAGCGACGCCGGTGGATCTGATCTTCGGATCGAACGCCGAACTGCGTGCCGTCGCCGAGGTCTATGCCTCCGCGGATGGTGACGAGGAATTCGTCCGCGACTTCGTCGCCGCCTGGACCAAGGTGATGACAGCCGACCGCTTCGACCGGAAACAAGGCTAGCAGCCTGTCGGACTTTTCTGCTACCGAGCGTTCGAGCCGCTCGGTAGAATCCGCGCATTCAAGGCTGCGGGGCTTGCTTGCACTGAAAGCATCAGGCTTCCTCTTGAGATACCTTAACCGAGGGCGAGCCCTGCGTAGGTTTCACCAATGATCGGCCGATGTCTTTCCATCTATCCAACCAACTGACGATCGATCTGGAGTCATGCTATGAGCAACAAGACCCTGATTTATACGACGCTGGCGGGCGCGGCCCTGGTGGGCAGTCTGGCGACCTTCGGTCTGGCCCAGGCGGCGGACAATCCGTTCGCGGTACAGGCACTGGATCGCGGCTACGTCCAACTCGCCGAGTCCGATGCCGAGGGCAAGTGCGGCGAGGGTAAGGACGCCGAGGGAAAATGTGGGGAAGGGAAAAGTGCCGAAGGCAAGTGCGGCGAGGGCGAGGGCGAGGGCGAGGGCGACAAGGCGGCCGAAGGGAAATGCGGCGAAGGCAAGTGCGGTGGCAAGAAATAACCGAGGCGCTTGACCGCTTCGTGTCCGGGCGCGGTCCCGCGCCAGGGCACGGAGCTTATCCGGGGCGCATCGCGGGATGCGTCCGGGATCCAATCCCATCCTTCAGTCATCGCAGTGAACAAGCCTCCGCCAGCGGGAGCCACGCCCATGCGCCGAGAACGACCGACCCGGCCCGAGGCCGGCATGCCAATCCCCCTTCAGTTGCTCGATTGGCATCGCGCGCTCTTGAGCCGCCGCGCCTTTCTGGTCCGGTTGGCGGGCGTCTCGGCCGCCGCGCTCTTCGGCCCCACGGCGGCCCGCGCCGCGGCCGCTGATGCCGAGCAGGACTCCGAGCACCGCTGGGCGCTGCTGGACGCCGTGCAGCAACACCTCTTCCCCTCCGAGCTCGACAGCCCTGGCGCGCGCGAGATCCAGGCGCTGACCTATCTGCGCTTCGTCCTCGCCGATTCCAAGGTGGATACCGAGGAGCGGCGCTTCATTCTCGCCGGTACCGCCTGGCTCGATGACCTCAGCCAGCAGCGCGCCAACCGCCGATTTCTCGATCTGGACGAAGCGGCGCGCGAGTCGTTGCTGCGCCAGGTCGCCGCCAGCCCGCAGGGCGAGAACTGGCTCTCGACCCTGCTGCTCTATCTGATGGAAGCCCTGCTGACGGACCCGGCCTACGGCGGCAATCCCGACGGCATTGGCTGGCGCTGGCTGGAGCATACCCCCGGCTACCCGCGCCCGAGCGTCGCGACCCTCTATCCGCGCCTGCCGCTCTGAGCGACCGCCGGCGGCAAAAAGCGCGCTTAGGCGCACCGAAGGCCAGCACCGCCACCGCTCGCAAGTCGGCTACGCTTCTCTACCGCATGCTCGCCAACAAGATCGAGTCTGAAAGCGCATCGTCTCGATTGAATTCGATCGCTTTTTTCAGCGTTTTACGAAGAGAAATCGGATCCTGGATGCGTTGCTGGCTCATACGCCATTGGCGCGAATGACATTTTGGTAAAAACGAGCGCTCGCCTTGAGGATGCGTGCCTGGTTCGGAGGATCGACCCGGATCAGCCCGAAACGCTGGGAGTAGCCTTGTGCCCATTCAAAGTTGTCAAACAGCGACCAGACGAAATAGCCGCGCAGATCCGCTCCCTGTTCAAGTGCCGCATGCGCGGCGCGAAGGTGCGCGCGCAGATAGTCCACCCGCTCGGGATCCGGAACCAGTCCGTCCGCTGGCGGCGGGTCGTCGAAGGCCGCCCCATTCTCCGTAATATAGGTCGGCGGATTGCCGTAGTGCTCTTTGATCCATAGCAGGGTTTCGGTGAGTCCCGGCGGATAGACCTCCCAGCCCATGGTGGTGCGGGGGGCGTTCTCGGGACTGATTCGGATGGCGCCAAGCGGCTGGGTGTTGGGATCGGCCCGTACCAGCCCCCGCGAATAATAGTTCACGCCGATGAAGTCCGTGGCGCAGCCTGTTCCGAGCGATCCGCCCAGAACGGAGTCGGACGTGGAGCGGATGCGCGCTAGGTCGGCGTCGGCGAATTCAGGCCAGGCGGCTCCGAAGATGGTCGCGAGTTCCGCCGGGTAGCGGCCCAGGTAGAGCGGATCGAGAAACCAGCGGTTGATGAAGGCGTCGCGTCGGCGCGCGGCGGCTTGGTTCTCGGGCGTTGGCGAGGCGGGATGTTGGGGCTCCAGATTGACCGCCAGACCGATCCGGTGGCGGCCGCCCAGCGACCGATAGGCGGCGACCGCCTCGGCATGCGCCAGCAGCAGATGATGGGCGACCCGTGGCGCCTCGAACGGATCGCGATGACCCGGCGCCAGTTCGCCATCCAGATAGCCCGGAACCGTCACTACCCAGGGCTCGTTGATGGTCACCCATAGCGGCACCCGATCGTCCAGCGCGCGGAACAGCACCTGCGCGTAGTCGGCGAACCAGGCGGGACTGTCGGGATTGAGCCAGCCCCCGCGATCGTGCAGGGCGGCTGGCAGATCCCAGTGATAGAGCGTGATCATGGGCGCGATGCCGCGCTCCAGCAGGGCATCGACCAGACGCCGGTAGAAATCGAGCCCCTTGGCGTTGACGCTCCCCCGGCCCTCGGGGAGCACCCGGCCCCAAGCGACGCTGAAGCGATAGGCGCCCAAGCCAAGATCCGCCATCAGCGCCACGTCTTCCTCGAAACGCCGGTAATGATCGCAGGCCAGATCGCCGGTGTCTCCGTTGGCCACGCGCCCAGGGGTGTGGGCAAAGCGGTGCCAGATACTGGGGCCGGCGCCATCCGCCAGCGGTTGGCCTTCGATCTGATAGGCGGAGGTGGCAGCGCCCCAGAGAAAGTTCGCCGGAAAAGCCGCCTCGGATGTCATACCGGATCTCCATTGGGCTTGGGTGGGGCATCTGGAATGACAGGCGCGGCGATATCGGGCGGCGCATCGGCGCCGTTGCCGAGCGTCTTCGACCCGCCGGGTGGGCTCAACTGCCAGGTGCCGCCTTCCGCGATCTCCAGGAGCCGATCATAGAAACGGGGATCGTCCGCCGCGTCTCCCAGGGTCAGATAGGTAATATCCTGATGACGCAGGAGATTGAGCAACTCGCCGACCGCACATTCGCTGAGCGAGCGGCTGGGGTGATCCAGGAAGACGAAGCGCGGCGCGGCGAGCAGCACCCGCGCGAACGCCAGACGCTGCTGCTCGCCCAGCGACAGGAGATCCGCCCAGTTCTGCTCCACGTCGAGTCCGCCGGCCTTCAGCAGCGCATGGTCCAGATTCAGGGTCTTGAGGCTGACGCGGATCTTCCAATCCGGCATGCCTTTTTCCTGCCCGGTGCGCAGCAGTACCTCCCGCAGCGTTCCCGGCGGCAGATAGGGCCGCTCGGGCAGGAAGAAGATCTCGTCATGTCCAGGGTGCAGGATGCGCCCCTCCCCCCGGTACCAGAGGTCGGCGGTCGCCCGGAAGAGCGCCTTTTCCGCCGATTCGCTGGTGGAACGGACCAGCAGACAGACCCCGGCAGGGATCGACAGACTCAGATCCTTGACCAGGATCCGCCCGTCGCGGGGCTCGTACAGCGTGAGTCGCTCGAAGGCGACGCTGCCGCAGGCATCGCTGAATTCGAGTGACGGAGACTGGCCGGGCCGCTCCTGACTCATGGCGTCACGCAGCGCATTGAGCCTCGCCACCACCGCCGTGTAGGCCGAGATCGACTGAAACTGGGTGATGATCAGCGAAAAGGCGCCGAGCAGGTGCGTGAAAGCCACCGCCGATTGGGTGATGACGCCGAAGTCCGCGTGGCCCTTGATGAAGAGCGGGGCGACGATCAGGGCGGGGATGATCTGGATCAGATAGTTATAACTGGTGGTGAAAAAACCCAGATTGCGGTTGATGAGGATGATGCGCTGGAAATTCGCGGTCAGGTCGTCCAGCCGGTCGCGCAGACGGGCCTTGAGCCGCCCCTCCCGGCGCAGCAGCGCGACGGATTCGGCGTTCTCCCGCACATGCACCAGGCGCGAACGGAAATTGGCCTCGCGGTCGAGTTGGTCGTAATTGAGCTTGACCAGGGGCTTGCCCAGATAAATGGCGAGCAGCGAACCAAGGATGGAATAGGCGACGGCTACCACGAACAGCAGTGGGCTGATACTCCACAGCACCCCGGAAAAGGCCACCACGGTAAAGGTGGCATTCAGAAACATCAGGGTGAAGGAGAGCGTGGTGGCGGTGAGTGCCCGGATGTCCTCCGAGATGCGCTGATCCGGATTCGTCAACTCGCCGGTGGCGTGGAGCCGAAAATAGGTGCGATCATCCAGATAACGGTCGATGGCGTGTCGGGTCAGCCATTTGCGCCACAGTAGACCCAGACTCTCTTCCGCGTAACGATAGATCACGGCGACGACCGTGGACACCCCGATGACGAAGACGTAGACCAGGGCATAAAACACGAATCCGTCCATGTTCTGGTTTTCGATCGAGGTCATGAAGTCTCGATTGACGTAGCTGTTCAGGACGTTCAGCCCGTTGATCGCAAATAGAAAGAGAATCAACGCCGCGAACAGCAGGCGAGCCCTGCCGCCAACCTCGGAGCGACCGAGATCCCGCAACATCCGGAGAAAACGATTCCAGATCGCGGGAGTCATGGGCACTCCGAGTTTATTCAATAGAGACCAGACGGTACGCATCGCGGGAGTCGAGGAATGATGAAGAAGGGATGGCCGCTATCGGGTGGGCCGGGTGGTTTCGAGTGACTTTGAAACTGACGCAGTATAGCTTATACACACGCCTTGTCGCGTGTCATCCTTTGCTCCCTGGGCTGACATCTTACTGCCCGGAACGCGCGCCATTCTTGACCGGTATCCCTGTATGCAAATCCTGACGCTGGACGATTTCGCCGATCTTTCCGACTGGTCTCCTGTCGCCTCCGGGCAGGCCCGGCTGGAACTTTTGCCTGATGTGGCCCCGAGCGGCCAGGCCATGTGTCTGGAGTTCGATTTCGGGGCCGGAGGCGGCTTCGTGGTCGCGCGCAGAGGCTTGCCGCTGATCCTGCCGGAGAGTTACGCCTTCGTGCTGGAGGTACGCGCCTCGGCGCCGGCGAATGCCTTCGAGTTCAAGCTGGTGGACCCGAGCGGCGCCAATGTCTGGCGGTTTCGCGACGAATCTTTCGCGTTCGAGACGGATTGGCGCACCCTGCGCATCCCTGGCAGCGCCATCGACTTCGGCTGGGGACCGGCCGGAGGCGGCGTGGCCCGCGAGGTGGGCGCGATCGAGATCGTGGTGGCCGCCGGTCCTGGCGGCGCGGGTCGTCTCTGGATCGCCGATCTTCGCCTGGAGGATCGCACCCCGGCGGAAATGCCGCTGATCCATGCCTCGGGCGCCCAGCCCGATCATGCCGCCGCCTGCGTCCTGGACGGCTGCCCCGACACCTGCTGGCGCGCCGACCGGCTGCCCGCCTGGGTGGATCTCGATTTCCGGGAGGAACGGGACTATGGGGGGCTCATTCTGCACTGGGATTCGATCCAGGCGCGATGTTTCCAGGTGATGGCCAGCGATGACGGCGCGTCCTGGCGCGCTCTCTATGCGGCGCCACGGGCGGCGGGCGCGCAAAACCCTGTCTATCTGCCGGGCGGTTGCTCGCGTTTCCTGCGGCTCGCGCTCGATGAAGGCGAGGACGACCGGGTTCCCGGACTGGTCTCCATCGCGGTCCAGCCCGAGTCGTTCGCGCGTTCGGTCAACGACTTCTTCCACCGTCTGGCGGCGGATGCGCCGCGCGGACGCTATCCCCGCTGGCTCTCTCGGGAACAGAGCTACTGGACGCCGGTGGACGTGCCCGACGGCGCGGTGCCCGCGCTCTTCAACGAGGAGGGCATGATCGAGATTCTCCGCGCGGGCTTCTCCATCGAGCCCTGTCTGGTCGTCGACGGCGCGCTGGTGACCTGGGCCGATTGTGCGCTCCGTCAGGGACTGGCCCGACCCCCTCTGCCGATTCCCGAATCCATCTGGACCTGGGGCGATGCCTCGTCCGTGTCCGGGATCGACCTCGGATTGACCGTGACCGCCTGCGCGACGGGCGCGCCGGGTCGGATCTGGATCTATCTGCGTTACCGGGTGGAGAACCGCGGAACCCGACGCCATGCGATCGCCATTCATGCCGTGCTGCGTCCATTCCAGGTCTCGCCGTCCTGGCAGGGCTGGCGCGACATCGGCGGGGTCAGTCCGATCCAGGAGATCGCCGAGCGCGACGGCGCGGTCTGGGTCAACGGCAGACTGGCGTTGGTTCCGCTGACCGCGCCGACCGCCTTCGGCGCGGCGGCTTTCGACGAGGGGACGATCGGCGACGCTCTCGCAGCCGGCGGGCTCCCTGTCGCGACGGCGGTCAGCGACCCCTTCGGCTACGCCTCGGGCGCCCTGGGATTCGACGTGGCGCTGGAGCCCGGCGCGGTCGGCGAGGTCTATCTCGCCGCGCCGCTGGAGCCGATGCAGGGGCCGCTCGCCACATCCGATCCGCGTGACTCGCTGCCGGCTGGCGTGACGGGTCCGGATCAATTCGCGCTGGCGCTGGAGCAGTGGTCGCGTGTGGTGGGCGCGGTCGAATTCAAGCTGCCGGCCCTGGTGCAGGAGTATTTGGACACCTGCAAAGGCTCGCTGGCACACATCCTGATCAACCGTGACGGTCCGGCGTTCCAACCCGGCCCGCGCCGTTACACCCGCTCCTGGATTCGCGATGGGGCAGGGATGGCCGCCGCGCTGCTGCGTTTGGGACGACATCAAGAGGCCGAGGCGTTCATCCGCTGGTACGCCCCCTATCAGGCACCGGACGGAAATGTTCCCTGCTGCGTCGACAAAGACGGCGCCGACTGGCTGCCCGAGCACGACAGCCACGGTCAGCTCATCTTCGCGGTGGCGGATTATTACCGCTTCACCGGGGATCGCCGACTGGTGGAAGACCTCTGGCCCGCGGTCCGCAAGGCCGTCGGGTATCTGGAGCACCTGCGCGCCCAGCGACTCACCGACGACTATCGCTCGGGAGACCGGCGCGCCTGTTATGGACTCTTGACCGAATCGGTAAGCCACGAAGGTTATCTGGCCCATCCGGTGCATTCCTACTGGGACGACTTCTGGGCGCTGCGGGGTCTCAAGGACGCCGTGGAACTGGCGACGCTGATGAGGGAGGGCGTCGAGGCGGATCGGCTCGCCCGACTGCGCGACGACTTCCGCGCCACGCTCCACGACTCCATCCTCCGCACCATGGACACGCGCGGGATCGACTTCCTGCCCGGTTCGGTGGAGTGGGCCGACCCGGACCCCACGGCGACCGCCAATGCCCTGACCCTGATCGACGAGACGCACCACCTGCCCGCCGTCGCCCTGCACCGCAGTTTCGACCTTTTCATGGAACGCTTCCGGGCCATGCACGGCGAGCATCCGGTGCCCTGGACCAATTACACCCCCTACGAGATCCGCATCGTCGGCGCGCTGGTCCGACTGGGCCGCCGGGACGACGCCCATGAACTGGCGCGCTTTTTCCTGGCCGAACGTCGCCCGCCCGTCTGGAATCAATGGCCCGAAATCGCCTGGCACGATTCCCGCGCGCCCGGACATCATGGCGATCTGCCGCACGCCTGGATCGGCTCGGAATACTGCCTGGCCTTTCGGGACATGTTCGCCTACGAGCGCGAATCCGACCAGTCGCTGGTCGTCGGCGCGGGGATTCCGTCCGCGTGGCTGGACGCTGGAGAGGTTTCGGTCAAGGGTCTGCCAACCTGGTACGGCAAGCTCGATCTGGCGCTATGGCGCACGGCCGAGGGGCGGATCGCGGTCCGTCTCGGCGGCGACCTGCGACTCCCGCCGGGCGGCATCCGACTCGCCCCGCCCGTTTCGGGTCCGGTGCGGGAGGCACGGGTGAATGGTGTTCCGAGCGGGGATTTCACGGCGGATGAGGTTCGGATCGCCGCACTGCCCGCCGAGGTGGCGGTGTCCTAGGGCGTGTCATCTTGGCGTCATCCGCCATCGTAGGAGCCCGCTTGCGGGCGATGGGGGTTGGCAGCCCCAAAAGGCTTTTGCAGATCATGTCGCCCGCAAGCGGGCTCCTACGTCAGAATGAAAATGGCTGGCGACGACCACGGGGATTGGCTTTTCGACCCGCGTTCCCGCTAGACTGCGCGGCTGTGACGACCGGTCTCCATTTATCCGAAGAAGCGCCATGTCCGCCGATACCCTGATCCTCGTGCTTGCCATCGATCGCGGCGCCGGTCCCGATCCGCTGACGATCCACCGCACCAAGGCCGCGGTGCCGTTCGGCGGCAAGTATCGGGTCATCGATTTCAGTCTGGCCAATTGTCTGCATTCGGGACTGCGCCAGGTTCTGGTTCTGACCCAATACAAGAGCCATTCGCTGCATAAGCATCTGCGCGACGGTTGGTCGATCTTCAATCCCGAACTGCGCGAATTCATCACCCCGGTGCCGCCGCAGATGCGCGAGAGCCAGGAATGGTATGCCGGTCCGGTCGATGCGATTCGCCAGAATCGCTATCTGATCGAACGCAATCGGGCCAGTCAGGTGCTGGTGCTCGACGGCGGCGCGGTTTACCGCATGGACTACGCCGAACTGGCGCGGGCGCATCGCGAATCCGATGCTCAGATCACGGTCGCGGTGCGCGCGACTGCGGATCCGGGATCGGCAACCCAGGCGCGGGTCACGATCAATGACGAGGAACGCATTCTGGGATTGACCGAGCCTGTCATGGTTGATCGGCGTCCCGACGAAAGGGGGACGGAGGGCGACGAGCATCTCGAAACCATGGGCGTCTATCTGTTCGACAAGCCATTTCTGCTTGAACGGTTGGCTCGGATCGAACGCGGCGCCATTTCGGACAATGACCTTGCGCTCGACCTGATTGCCCCCTTGACGCAGGATCATCGTGTCTGCGCCTATCGCTTCGGCCAAACGCGCGGGCGCGTGACGCCGGATCGTTATTGGAGCGATCTGGCCTCCATCGATGACTATTATCAGGCCAACATGGCGCTCCTGCTCGCGCAACCGCCGCTCGATCTCTATCAGCCGGACTGGACCATCAATACCTATCAGGGACAATATCCGCCGGCCCGCACCGTTCCCGGCGCGGTGACGGGCAACGAGGGCGTCTTCGTCAATTCCATGCTGGCCGCCGGCACCGTGATCAGCGGAGGCGGGGTCAATCACTCGATCCTCTTTCCGCGGGTGCGCGTGAACGACGGCGCCATCGTGGAGGCGTCGATCCTGTTCGATGGCGTGGTGGTAGGGGAGGGCGCTCATCTGCGCCACTGCATCGTCGAGAAAGACATCGAGATTCCGGCCGGAGAGCGGATCGGTTTCGATGCGAAACGCGACCGCGAGCGTTTCACCGTCTCCCGTGAGGGGGTCGTGATCGTGTCGAAAGGCGCCACGGTGTCGGAAGGCGAATGATGAATGACGACGCGATGGCCTTCCTGGATGTTCCGGTTCTTTTCGGCCGATTTCTGGTTCTGAACGACATCCTGAGCGAGGCGGATATCGCGCAAGCCGCGAGGGTCCAAAAAGAGCTGAATGCCTACCCTTTGTTTCGGCTCATCGAGCAGGGAACCCTGACCATTGAGGATGTCACCCGTGCGCGCGCCTATCAATGGAAGCACATGGCGACCTTCTGCGAGGCCGTCGATGCGCTGGGGATTCTGGCGCTCGACGCATGCACGGCGGCAATGACGGTACTCGCTCGACAGAATATCCCGCTTGGCGAAGTGCTGGTCAGGCAGGGTAAAATGACCCCGAAAGCGCTTGCGGATGCACTGGAAAAACACCGTCAATATTGGGAAAGCGATAGCGCGGATGTCGTTGATCGAACCTGATGTCTTCAGTCGGTCGCAGGCCGTTATCGGATCGTTTCAAACAATTTTGTGTATTCGTTGCGCAAGGTGTCGTAATTGCGATTCAAGCGGGTCACGAGCCGGTCCGTGACCTCATGCTGTTCGCGAAGCTGTTTGTTCTCCTCGGCGAGACCGCTTCGTTCGAGCAGTAATTTATGCACTGATTTTCGATAGTTGCCGATGATCGCCTGGAGATGTTGAAGGCTTTCCCGCAGCGCCTCGAATTCCTTGACAAGAAGGTTGTAACTGCGCTCCTTCACCGAGAGCGTTTTCATGAACACGGCGTTGTTGCGTTCGTAAGTCTCGAACAGTTGCCACAGATCGCTGTTTTTGTCCAGTTGGAGTTTATGCCGGAGATTCCGGTTGGCAAGCTGCAATTGTTGGTAGTTGCGTTTCAGCTCGGCGGTTGCCTCCCGATTGGTTTCGATCGCGGACTTGCCCGCTTGATATCCGGTCAGCAGTGAATCGATCCCCGAATCCAGTTCCGCGGTCGACAATCCGTCCGTGTCATCGCTTGCGTCGAGTACCGACGGATGGCCTGGCTCGGACACCTCTTGAGTGGTCCGCATCAAGTGGTCGAAGCACTGTCCGACGTTTTCCATGACCGCTCTCCAAGCCTCTTCGTCAGCCAGTTGCCGTGTTTTAAATGGCTTCGCTAGTGCGGCCAGGCAGTCTGCCCGGCTCTTGCGTAATTCCGGTCTTGCGGTCGGTTTGCTTGTGATCCTGCCGATCTCTTGTTTGAGCATGCCGGCGATCGCCCGACGGGTTTGCTCCAATTTTTGACGATCCCGGCGCAGGCGCCACCACTGAATTCCAAACAGCGCGGTCAAGACCAGACTCAGGGCCAGTGCCTCGGCCAGGCCATAGATCCAAACATAGTGAGCCGGAGTCATGATGGGAGGTTGTCCCCGTTGGTCATGCGCTGGTCTGGTTGGAATGGTGGGGCGGCGTCAGTCATCCGGGTCGACCTCGTCCGGTTCGATTCGGCCGCGTCGGCGCCACCACCAGACGCCGACACCAACGCCGGCGAGGGCTAAAAGGCCGAGATTCCCCAACAAGAGCATGAAGAATGCGGCGCGCTGGTTGGATGGATCGGAATCCGGCGAGTCCGCGTCCGTGGCGTTGTCCGGCGAGCCGGCTCCTGCTTGGGCATTGGCTGACTCCGGTTGTTCGGTCCCCAGGATGGTCAGGAAGTAGGTCTTTTGGCGCTGAAAATCCACCCCCTCGGCGCTGACGCGCACCTGGAACAGGCCCGGCGTGCTGAAGGCGAACGTGCCACGATAATTCCGGGCGGTCGGATCGCTCGCGCCTGGCTGCAATTCGAGTTGCTGCTGAATGACCCCGGACGCGTCGAGCGAGGTGGCCGTGAAGCGCGTGTTTTTCATGAGGCTTGGATCGACCGCCACGCCGCGATACAGCAATTTGGCGACGACGGTCACCGTCTCGTCCAGGCTCGCCAACACCGGAAGCGTGGCGTGCAAATCGAGATCGCTCTCGATATATGCCTTCTTGTCCGCGTTATCCGAGGTGACTTTCCAGGATCCAGCCTCTGGCTGTTGAATCGAGATGCGGTCAAAATACGGCGTGCTTTTCCAATCCACCCCTGGCGTTTGTTCGTCCACGCCGAACGTCCGGCCGCTGGGATCGGTGAGCTGCATCGGCCCATCGCCCGTGTCGCGCTTCACGAGCAATTTCAATTCGCGGACATTGGCGTCGACCTTGACCTCGCCGTCGATCACGGGCGCCGTCAAGGGTTGATCGGTCTGCTCGAACAGCCGGACGAAGGCGTCGTAAATATCCGCGGGCTTGTCCGCGCGAAATGCCTGGCCGCCCGTGGCGTCGGCAAGGCGGCGGAGAAACGCGAGGTCGGCCTCGGGAGAAAAGGCGACCCCCAGGATCCGGATGCCGGCCGCCTGAAATTTTGGGATGATTTCCTTGATGACGGCGGCGCGCGAGGTCTGGTTGGCATCCTCGTTTCCGAGGTTGAGCTGTCCATCGGAAAACAGCACCAGCACCCGCTCGTTCGCCGGATCCGGGGGTTGGTCCGGATAGAGCCGATAGGCGGTGCGCAGCGCGGCCTCGAAATTGGTCCGTATGCCATCCATCCTTACTTGCTTGATCAGGGAGGAAACCCGTTCGCGCGTTCCGGTGCCGGACAGTGGCGTCAGCGCCAGCAGACGTTCGCTCTCTTGCGCGAATGTCGTCAGCGCCAGACGATCCTCGGCGCCGAGGAGTTCGCCGAAGAGTTCCGCCCCCTTGGTGCTGTCCCGGTTCGGATCGTTGGCCTTCATGCTAAGCGACCGGTCCAGCGTCAAGACCACGTCGACCGCCTCGGCTGGCATGCAGGTCAGGATGGCGAGAAGCGCGAGCAGGTTCAGGCGGACGGCGACGGGCTTGCATGTCATGGGACAAAATCCTCGGGGCGCGCGGGTGGCGATCGGGGGCGAGGCGAACCAGGTCATCGCGATGGCGACTTTGCAGTCCGCGCGCCGTGTCGATAGAGAGAGTTTAACCGATAGGTCCGCACCCTTGCGCAGACAAGTCAATCATCTGGAATTCGACGAAGGACGGTTGCGGTGGGTCCATGCGGCCTTGTTCGCGGCCTACGGGCATCAGCATTGGTGGCCCGCCGAGAGCCCCTTCGAGGTCATGATTGGCGCCGTGCTGACCCAGAACACGGCCTGGAGCAATGTCGAACGGGCTCTGGCGCGTCTGAGTGCGTCGAGTGCGCTCGAACCCGCGGCGATCCTGGCGCTGGATCCGGCGGAGTTGGCCGAAGCCTTGCGTCCGGCGGGTTACTTTAACCTCAAGGCGCGTCGCCTGAGCGCTTTTTGCGTCGAGTATCTGGCGGCGGGAGGTCTTGAGGGATGGGGCGCGCTCGACACGGAGACCTTGCGACGCGCGCTGCTGAAGGTGAACGGCATCGGCCCTGAGACCGCCGACGACATGCTGCTCTATGCCTTCGAGCGGCCGGTGTTCGTCGTCGATGCCTATACCCGCCGGATTTTCGCGCGGCTCGGCGCGATCGCCGGCGACGAAGCCTACGAGCAGATCCGGGCGGGCTTCGAGCAGACCCTCGGTCCTGACGTGCCGCTGTTCAAGGAATATCACGCGCTGATCGTCCAGCACGCCAAGCAGGCGTGCCGCGCCCGCCCGATCTGTCCGGACTGTCCCTTGCGCGAAGCCTGTCCAGCCGCGCTCGCGCCATCCCTTCACGCCAAAATGTGATTCGTCGCACGGTCTCTTCACCTAAAATGATGAATGCGGAACCCCTTCGGGCGACAACATCGGCGCGGGACGGCGTGAGGGAGAGAAGGAGTGGACGATCCGGACAGAAACGCGCAGGCCGTGCGAGCCGCATTACGCGGGGAGGTGAGCGAACTGCTCCCGGCGCCGGCCGCGGCCGTTAAGTTGCTGCAACTCACCCGCGACGAAGACGCGGGAGTGGGTGCCATTTCGCATGTGATCGAGACCGAACC
Organism: Thiocystis violascens DSM 198; assembly: GCF_000227745.2. NCBI lineage: Bacteria > Pseudomonadati > Pseudomonadota > Gammaproteobacteria > Chromatiales > Chromatiaceae > Thiocystis > Thiocystis violascens. The sequence goes on from NC_018012.1 coordinate 4,873,828, forward strand.
CGCCTTGGCCGCCAAGGTTCTGCGCATCGTCAATTCCGCTTTCTACGGCTTTCCCCGCCACATTCGTTCCATCCACCGCGCGGTCACCTTGCTGGGCCTGTCCGCCGTTCGCCAGGCGGCGCTGCACCTGCTCTTCTACGAGGGTTTGATCCAGCGCGGCGACAAGGGTGTCTTCGACCGTCTCTACTTCTGGCAGCACAGCCTGCTGGTCGCGATTCTGAGTCGCGACATGGCGGAGCGGCTGGAGCATCCCGACCCCGATTCGCTCTATGCCGCCGGGCTGCTGCACGACCTGGGGAAGATGATTCTGGAGTCCCATGGACGCGTCCGTTATAGCGATTTTCTCGCCGCGTCCAGCAATAGCGGCAATCCCGTCAGAGAGGATGAGCAGACCTATTTCGGCGTCTCGCATGACACGGTCGGCGCGGTCATCGGCGAACGCTGGCAATTGCCGGAATTGATCTGCCGGGTGCAGAGACTGCACCACAGTTCCTTCTCCGATGCCGGACTCACGCCCCTGCAGGCGCAAGAGGTCGCGATCGTCGTCCTGGCCGACTTCATCGCCTGGACCCAGGGAATCGGCTCGACAAACACCCGCGGCAGCCCAGCGTTATCGCCGGACGTCGTGACGCTGGTGCCCCTGGAGCGGATCGATCTCCCGGACATTCTGGAACGGGCCGACAAGGAAATCTCCGAGATCGGCGCCTTTTATGGCCTTCAGTTCCCGTCGTCCCAGCAGCTCAGGGCAAATCTGGTGTCGACCGTGATCGGTCTGAGCCGGGCCGATTCCGGACATCGAGCGCCGATGCCAGCGGGATCCCGCGCGAGCTACACCGCGCCCCACCACAGTCTGGACCCGGACGAATTCATTCCCCGAACCCTGGAGGCGCTCCAGCGGGAATTCGGGATCCGGCGCCTGCTCATGATGCAGATCGAGCCCAAGCGCCGCAGCTTGGTGGCGACCCATGCCCTGCCGGCGCCAATGTCCTCCAATCCCCGCCCGCCGCTGGAACTGGCCATCCTGACCCTATCCGGCGATCTGGTGCGCTGTCTGCGGGAACACCGACCGACCCTGATCAGGGAGTCCCCCGAGAACGCAGAGATCCTCGCCAGCCTGGAGGCATCCGAGGCGGCCGTGGTGCCGGTGATGAATCATGGGCGGCTGCTGGGCGTGCTGTGTCTGTCCAACGGACGCGATGAAGCCCCCGTGGGGATCGGTCCACTGGCGGAAGTGATGCGAGTCGCCAGCGAGCTTGGCATTGCCCTGGAGCGCAGCCGAATCTTCGCGCAGGAGCGAGCCAAGGCCGAGATCGACCCACTGACCCGACTCCACAACCGGAGCGCCATGGAGCGCTTTCTGAACCAATCTTTCCGCCAGGCAGCCGAATCGGGGCGGCGTTTTGCCGTGGGACTCTTGGATATCGATCGCTTCAAAGTATTCAACGACAGTTTTGGCCACCAAGCGGGCGACGACGTCTTGCGCATCGTGGCCGATACCATGCGTAGTCTGACCCGGCCCGGCGATTTTCTCGGGCGCTACGGTGGCGAGGAGTTTCTGTTTGTCCTGTTGGACGCCAGCGAGCAGACCGCGCTCGTGTATGCGGAGCGGATCAGGAAAGAAATCGAGCGTCGGGGACAGATGCTCCAGGAGCGTTTTCCTGGGCACGCACTCACGGCGAGCGTCGGTGTCGCCATCAACGATAGCCGCTATCCAGGGCCCAGGGAGATCGTTGCCGCGGCTGACGCGGCGCTGTACCGCGCGAAGGAGACCGGGCGTAACCGAGTCGTTCCGGCCTGGCGGTTGTCGAACGCATCATGAGGGCCACTGCCATTAAGTTAAGGATTTCCCGTGGCGGTTGGGCGGCCAAACGTCCGGCGCGCTATCGCTCGCCGGGTAGCCGAACGAGTCGCCGCTCCGACTGGAAGCCGGCTCTACCGACCTCTCTGAAAATCGAACCGTGAGTATCGCCCCATGACCACCGATTGCGATGTCTGCATCATCGGCAGCGGCGCCGGTGGCGCGCCGGTCGCCTACACCCTGGCCACGGCGGGCCAGAGCGTCATCGTGCTGGAGAAAGGCCCCTGGCTGCGCGACGAGCACTTCTACAAAGACGAACTGGCCTGCTGCCGGCGCAGCGTCTACACCCCGGAGTTGCGTCACGAACAGCACGTCATCGAGGAGCCGGACGGGGAGGGCGGCTGGACCGCCACGCCGACCTCCGAATCCGGCTGGGACTTCTGGAACGGCAACCTGGTCGGCGGCTCCAGCAACCTGATGAGCGGCTTCTTCCATCGGCTCAAGCCGGTGGATTTTCGCCAGTTGTCCGAGCTTGGCCCGATCGCCGGCGCCAACCGGGTCGACTGGCCCATCGGCTACGCCGACCTAGAGCCTTACTATGACCTCGTCGAGCGCCTGATCGGGGTCTCCGGGACGATCACCCCGCATCCGGGTCAAGAGCCGCGATCTAGCCCGGACTTCCCCTATCCGCCCACCGCCGAGCATCCGGTCTCCGCCTGGATCGACGACGCCTGCGCGACGCTCGGCGTTCATTCCCTGCGGGTGCCGCGTGCCATCCTCTCGCGCCCGGATCTGGGACGGCGTGCCTGCGAGTATTCGGGCTACTGCGGCAGCTTCGGCTGCGCCAGCGGCGCCAAAGGCGGCGCCCGCGCGGCCCTGCTCGACCCGGCGTTCGCCACCGGCCGCTGCCAGATCCGCCCCAAGGCCAAGGTGCACCGTCTGTTGAGCGACCCACGCGGCCGGGTCACCGCGGCCGAGTATGTCGACGCCGACGGCCGCCTCCAGCGGGTGACCGCCAAGCGCTTCGTCGTCGCCTGTCAGGCGGTCGAGACCAGCCGGCTGCTGCTCAACTCGCCCGGTCCGCGCTTCCCCAATGGATTAGCCAACAACCAGGGTCAGGTCGGGCGCAACCTGCTGTTCTCCGCTGGCGGGTCCGGTTCGGGCGATCTGGAATACGCGCGCCTGACGCCTGAGCGGGCCGCCCAGCTCAAGGTCATGGGGCCCTTCGTCAATCGCGCGCTCGACGATTGGTATCTGATCGAGGATCCGGACTTCGCGCCCGGCCGGCACAAGGGCGGGATCGTCGAATTCCTGCTCGCCCATCCCAATCCCACCGGCAAGGCCAACCGCGCCAAGTGGCGCGACGGCGAACTGTTGTGGGGCGCGCCGCTGAAACGGCGCCTGGAGCAGTGGTTCCGCACCGACCGCACCCTGCGTTTCGAAGTCTTTGGCGACTGGCTCCCGACCGACGACTGCCGCGTCACCCTCGATCCCCAGTTCAAGGACCGCTGGGGTCAGCCGGTCGCGCGCATCCGCATCGGCCATCACCCGCACGACCTGGAGGTCGGACGCTATCTGGCCACGCGGGGCGAACGAGTGCTGCGCGAACTGGGCGCGGTGCGCGTCAGTTCCAGCGTCAGCGGCGCGCCGCCAGCGAATCTCATGGCCGGCGGCTGCCGCTTCGGCACCGACCCCGCCACCTCGGTGCTCGATCCGGACTGCCGTGCCCACGAGGTCGAGAACCTCTACGTCACCGACGGCAGTTTCATGCCCACCGGCGGCAGCGTGCCCTACACCTGGACCATCTACGCCAACGCACTGCGGGTAGCGGATCGGATGCTGGGGCGGCGCCTGGAGACAGCGCGGGCGTAATGATGCGCTGACGCAGCTCGGCCCCGAGGCGATTTCCGTGAAAGACCCAACCCGTAGGAGCCCGCTTGCGGGCGACGCTCTATCCGTAGGAGCCCGCTTGCGGGCGACGCGACCCGCCAGGATGCCTTCCCTGCGCCCACCCGTTGCCCCACTGCCATGAAGTGTTGCCCACTGCCATGAAGTGTTGCCCCACTGCCATGAAGTGTTGCCCCACTGCCATTCAGTTAAGCCGTTCGTGGTGAGGCCCTCGAACCACGAACGGCTTAACTGAATGGCAGTGGCCCGTCGCCCGCAAGCGGGCTCCTACGGGGGTTGATGCCTGAACATCCCCTCCCATGGCAATGGCCTGGAGAATGCCTTTGGAAGCATCTGGGATCTGACGCGGAAGACGCCTTTTTGACCGATCTCAAGGCAACGCCCAGGCGTCGGTGAGAGCCTCCAAGCGTGAATTTCCTCGTCGCACCGTCGGTCGGTTGCCGGATGTGCGGCCTCAACCTGACGCTCAACCCCAAAGGACCGCTTATGTCAGCCGGACGTCGCATCATCCGCGAGAAAAAAACCATCGCCGCCATGATGGCGATCTACTGTCGCGACCATCACGCCACCGCTGGCGGCCTCTGCGCCGACTGTGCCGGCTTGCTCGACTATGCCCAGCGCCGGCTCGACACCTGTCTTTTCCAGGAGGAAAAGCCGGCCTGCAACCTGTGCGAGGTCCATTGCTATGCGCCGTTGCAGCGCGAGCGGGTACGCGTGATCATGCGTGACGCCGGACCGCGCATGCCGTGGCCCCATCCCATCCTGAGTCTCGGCCATCTGCTTGACAAATGGCGTCCCGCGCCGAAATTGAAGGATCGTAAACGCGAGCGATGAGCTTGTTGCTTGCGTCTCTCAAGGCGTTATAGACGACTCAGGAGCGCCGTCCGCTTGCGGCGATACTCGGCTTCCGTCAACAGGCCCGACTGGCGCATGGTCTTGAGGGTAGCCATGCGTTGCTCGACACCGTCAACCGACGCCTCGCCGAGATCGTCGTCCAAACGGGAGAGCCGCACGTGGATGGGATTGGGCTTGAGATCGTTCATCGCCCCTGTGCCCGCATCCACGGCGACGCCGATGATTCCGCCGAGCAAGACGTTCCCCGCCATGCCGGCACCGCCGGCGCCAGAGATTTGCGGCCGGACGTTCACCTTCACCGCCTCGTAACCCACCTTGTGGAGGTCGACGACCAGGGAGTCTTTCCGGGGCAGCTTGAAGGTTGCCGGTGTCTTGCCGACCATCCCGTTGGAGAGTTTCACGTCGGCGCCGGGTGGATCGGTTTCGATGACCAGGGTGTCGTTGGTGCCGCGGGTCACCGTCGCGCCCGTCTGCGGTGGTGAGGATGTTAGTCGCGCCTTTTGATGACCAGGGTGTCGTTGGTGCCGCGGGTCACCGTCGCGCAACCCGTGGTGAGCATGAAAGCGACGACGAGAGTGAGGGCGAGAGGGTTGGAACGCATCGCATGGAGCCTGCAGGATGTTGAAAGGTGAATCGATGGCGCTTATGAAACGCCTCCGCACCTTGTTTGTCCGGACCCGCAAGCTTGCGTCGCGGTCAGTCGGCTAGACGTCGCCCCGCCAGACGCGAAATTCCTCGACCCATGCCCGTGATCGCGCGTTTGCGCGGCGCTCAGTTCCTGCCCGCGTAGCGGTGCCGGTAGATCGAGCGAGAGGTGCGGATAACGCCCGCCGCGCTCGCGAATCTCGGCGGAGAGGTTGACCGGCAGCGAGCCGATGAGGGTATCGCCCGGCTGGATGATGGTTGGATCGAGACACCGAATGTCATAACCGGACGTAGGGGCGGGTTTCAAACCCGCCCCTTACGCGAAGGCCATGTCTGGATATCATCAATCCGCGCGCGCTTTCGGCGCAGTTGAAATTTTAATCCTTGTTGTATTGGACTGGGTGCTGCAACGGCGTACCACGAGGCGATGCGTTTGGGGCGCGAGCAGTTTCAATCCTTGTTGTATTGGATTGGGTGCTGCAGCCTGCGGTGACCTTGGCGATGTTGCCGGTCAGTGCGCGTTTCAATCCTTGTTGTATTGGATTGGGTGCTGCAGCCCGTCCTTCGTTCGGAGAGCACGGAAATCTTCGTGTTGTTTCAATCCTTGTTGTATTGGATTGGGTGCTGCAGCCGAAGCGCCTTATGGATACTCCTGCCTTGGCTTCGAGTTTCAATCCTTGTTGTATTGGATTGGGTGCTGCAGCCAGGGCAATCGCATCAAGCGCTGCTAACATTAGCGGGTACCGATGTATCAGCGTCGCCCTTCCTCTGAGGCGACTCGAAGAGCAATTTCGACAGGTAGGACTCGTCCCAACCGGCTTTCAAGCGTTTGTTCTGGATGCCGAGCTTGGTGCCGTCATTCTTGAGGCGCGAGAGGGCGAGGTGACGCAGGACGGCAAGATTCTCGCGCGCCACCGGATCGCGGACACGGCACTCATCCTCACGAAAGGCGATATCGAGATTCCAATGCAACCCGTTTTCGATGCCCCAGTGACCGCGTACTGCGTGGGCAAAGCGCGCGGCGCTGGTGCCGATGCTGCCAATGAAATAGCGGGTCTCGACCGAGACCTTGCCGGCGACCTCACGGCGCGATTCAACCATGCCGATCATGTTCATTGCCTCCCACGAGGCGCTGTGCGGCACGCCGGAAAGATCGCCCAAGGTTTGGTAGCGACGGGTTTCGAGACGACCATGCCCTCGCTCGACGGTTTCGAGGAATGCCGAATCGACACCGGCGTAGCCTCTGGCGTCGGCGTCGATGAACGCCTCCTCGACCTCGGCGGCCAGCGTTTCCTGGTTGCCTTTGAGCGCGAGCACATAGTCCCCTCCCTGGTGGATGATCTGCGCGGCAATCTTGGTCTGGCAGCCCATGGCGTCGATGGTGACGATGCAGCCCTCCAGCTTCAGCCACTCCAGCAGACGTGGAATGGCCGTGATCTCATTGGATTTGGCGTCGGTGGCGACCTGTCCGAGCACCACCCGATTGGCCGTCGCCCAGGCACTGACCAGGTGCAACGCCGCCAAGCCCTTGCCGCGGCTGTGGGAGCGGCGCAGGGTCTTGCCATCGACGGCAATGATCTCTTCGGGGATCAGTTCGGCCACCGACGCGCTCCATTGGCGAAAGCAGGCGGCAAACTGTGCGGGATCGATGAGCGCAAACACCCGCCCGAAGGTGTCGTGCGACGGAATGCCCGCGGGCAGTTTCAGAAACGTGCGCAGCCACGCCTCCTTGGCCTGTCCGAACGTCTCGACACCCACCCAACCGTCGGCGCCACTGAAGGACGCCGCGATGGTGATCACGATCATCTCACTTAAGAGGTGCCGTCGTTGGATCGCGCTGCGCGGCTCGTCCAGCGGGGCAAAATGGTGCGCAATCGATCGCTCCACACTCAAGTCGCACATCGGCGAGATCTCCCCAAGATTCTAAAGACTCAAATCATTGGGGCCGCAGTACGGATTGTCTAACAGTATGCGCTAATGCGTTGATGCGATTGCCCTGGTGCTGCAGCCACCCGCCACCGCTCAGGAGGATCTGACATGGCACGGTTTCAATCCTTGTTGTATTGGATTGGGTGCTGCAGCCTCGCCCGGGCATTTTCAAGAAGGACACTCCCCATGGTTTCAATCCTTGTTGTATTGGATTGGGTGCTGCAGCTGGTCTGAGCGTTCGGCGTAGCGGTTGACGCGCGACGTTTCAATCCTTGTTGTATTGGATTGGGTGCTGCAGCCCTCCGCTGGGACCATGAAGATTCCGCTTCTGATCGCGTTTCAATCCTTGTTGTATTGGATTGGGTGCTGCAGCTTTCCCACGCGGTCGGAACCCAGGCGCCATCACCGAAGGTTTCAATCCTTGTTGTATTGGATTGGGTGCTGCAGCGCCGAACCGAGACCAGACAGGAGAACGAGATGCACGTGTTTCAATCCTTGTTGTATTGGATTGGGTGCTGCAGCCCCATGACAGACCCGTATTGAGCAGAGATATCAGCAGTTTCAATCCTTGTTGTATTGGATTGGGTGCTGCAGCACCTCGCCGACCGCGTCCACCTCGGCACCTACCAAGTTTCAATCCTTGTTGTATTGGATTGGGTGCTGCAGCAGCACCGAACGCCAGACCGAAACCGCCATCCTTCGCGTTTCAATCCTTGTTGTATTGGATTGGGTGCTGCAGCGTCCTCCCCGAGGAACAGATGCGCTTTGATTTCAACACGTTTCAATCCTTGTTGTATTGGATTGGGTGCTGCAGCCCCCCAAGTGGTCGAGGATCTGTATGAAATCCTCGCGTTTCAATCCTTGTTGTATTGGATTGGGTGCTGCAGCATGCGCTTGACGCCTTGGACGCATCAGACAGGAGCGTTTCAATCCTTGTTGTATTGGATTGGGTGCTGCAGCCGCATTTTGCCAATAAATCTTTCTAAATTAGCGATATACAAAAAATTTACTGGGTCTTTTTTAGGCATTCTACCCCGTGTTGCTGCGCGAAAGGGCCTCTTTCGAGCCTGTTCTACATCGAAAAATGCGATTTTTCGCAATCGGAATCAAATGGATATTGCAAAGTCAACGCTAGACGCAAATATTTTTGTAGCAGCAGTCCTCGCACCGAAGCCGCGAGGAGGTCCGTGCCGGTAGGCGTCCCGTCCGGATAATATCGAAGATCTGCCCGATGAGCGAGCGCGTTCGGGTCATGGCCCAGGGCAATCGCATCAAGCGCTGCTAACATTAGCGGGTACCGATGTATCAGCGTCGCCCTTCCTCTGAGGCGACTCGAAGAGCAATTTCGACAGGTAGGACTCGTCCCAACCGGCTTTCAAGCGTTTGTTCTGGATGCCGAGCTTGGTGCCGTCATTCTTGAGGCGCGAGAGGGCGAGGTGACGCAGGACGGCAAGATTCTCGCGCGCCACCGGATCGCGGACACGGCACTCATCCTCACGAAAGGCGATATCGAGATTCCAATGCAACCCGTTTTCGATGCCCCAGTGACCGCGTACTGCGTGGGCAAAGCGCGCGGCGCTGGTGCCGATGCTGCCAATGAAATAGCGGGTCTCGACCGAGACCTTGCCGGCGACCTCACGGCGCGATTCAACCATGCCGATCATGTTCATTGCCTCCCACGAGGCGCTGTGCGGCACGCCGGAAAGATCGCCCAAGGTTTGGTAGCGACGGGTTTCGAGACGACCATGCCCTCGCTCGACGGTTTCGAGGAATGCCGAATCGACACCGGCGTAGCCTCTGGCGTCGGCGTCGATGAACGCCTCCTCGACCTCGGCGGCCAGCGTTTCCTGGTTGCCTTTGAGCGCGAGCACATAGTCCCCTCCCTGGTGGATGATCTGCGCGGCAATCTTGGTCTGGCAGCCCATGGCGTCGATGGTGACGATGCAGCCCTCCAGCTTCAGCCACTCCAGCAGACGTGGAATGGCCGTGATCTCATTGGATTTGGCGTCGGTGGCGACCTGTCCGAGCACCACCCGATTGGCCGTCGCCCAGGCACTGACCAGGTGCAACGCCGCCAAGCCCTTGCCGCGGCTGTGGGAGCGGCGCAGGGTCTTGCCATCGACGGCAATGATCTCTTCGGGGATCAGTTCGGCCACCGACGCGCTCCATTGGCGAAAGCAGGCGGCAAACTGTGCGGGATCGATGAGCGCAAACACCCGCCCGAAGGTGTCGTGCGACGGAATGCCCGCGGGCAGTTTCAGAAACGTGCGCAGCCACGCCTCCTTGGCCTGTCCGAACGTCTCGACACCCACCCAACCGTCGGCGCCACTGAAGGACGCCGCGATGGTGATCACGATCATCTCACTTAAGAGGTGCCGTCGTTGGATCGCGCTGCGCGGCTCGTCCAGCGGGGCAAAATGGTGCGCAATCGATCGCTCCACACTCAAGTCGCACATCGGCGAGATCTCCCCAAGATTCTAAAGACTCAAATCATTGGGGCCGCAGTACGGATTGTCTAACAGTATGCGCTAATGCGTTGATGCGATTGCCCTGGGTCATGGCCTCTTCGGTGACGGCGACTTCGATGAGCTGACTGCCATCCCGGATATACGCCAGATAGCCGCGTGTGACCGGCTGTCGATAGATCTCCTGAATCAGCATCGCGTAGAGGACGATCTGCGTTTCGTGCGTTTTGAAGACGGTTTCCCGCGATTCGGTATATTTGTAGTCGAGAGGCGCTAGGCTGCCATCTTTCAACCACAGCACCTCGTCGACGATGCCGCGTAATCGCAAGGCTGGCGATGCCAGATACACTTCGATTTCGCGCTTGACCGCGCCAATCTTGCGGCGCAGATATTCGCGATTTTCAGTGGCCCGTCGCCGATGCACCTCGCGGCCCTTCTGGACCTTGAAGCGCGTTTCTTCATGTTGCGGGATGTTCTGCACGTTCATGAACCAGGTGAAGCGCGGGCAATACACATGCTCCAGCACCTCCGATGGCGTGATCATCGGGGTGCGCTCGGTGTCCAATGACCAATTGCCGGTTGGTTCGCTCATAAAAATAACGCCCGCACTTCATCGGTGACCAGTTTTTTGTCGAATGCCTGTCCGAGAAGAATGACTTTTTTGAAATCGCCCTCGCACATCGGGAAGAGATAGACCGAATCGACCTCTGCATCGGCGAGTTCCTCGATTTGAAGTCGCAATTCATCCAGCCGGTTGCGTTCGAGGGTTCCCAGAAAAACCGATTTCTGCACGCGGTAGAGTCCGGCTTCCTTGCACCGCTTGGCGATTTTGGTGCGCGGTTTGTCTTCGACGATGTCATAGATGATCCATACTAGCGTTTCGGTTGTTTTCATGTGGTTTTAGACCTTCTCCCCTCACCCCAACCCCTCTCCCCGCTGGGGCGAGGGGCTAAACATGTCATCTTCATCGGCCGGTCTCCCAATCCATTCATTGGCCAGGCGGTGACAGTCCAGTTGCACGGTCTCGCGCCGTTTGATGTTGCGATTGCGGTAGCGAATGCTTTCGTCGAGATACTCGCCAAAGCGTTCCATCAAGACCGCTTTGCCAGGTTTGTTAAGGATGAGACCGTTTTGTAATGGATCGAACATGTCCGGCTTGACTTTGCGGGCGGCAAACAGTCCCACGACCGTTTCATCGGCCCAGATGCGGTAACACTCGATCAGGTCGAAGACGAGCGATTTCTTCTGATAATGGTCGGTATGCACAAAACCGACGTAAGGGTCGAGACCGGCGAGTATGCAAGCGCGTTCGACCGTGCCATAGAGGACGCCATAGGAGTAATTCAACAGGCAATTGAATTCGTCCTTGGCGGGATTGCGCGAACGCGCCGCGAACTGAAAATTGTCGGGGAGCAGAAGATTCACGGCTTCCCAGTAGGTGCGTCCCGCCCGGCCCTCGTAACCCATGATCGTACCGCGTACCTCGTCCAGGTCGCCGGTGACCGCTGCGAGCGACTGGCGCAATTCCAGGAGTGCGTCGCGCTTTTCGGTTAGGGCCGCGGAGAGACGGGTTCGGCGCTGGCGCGCTTCGCGCAGAAATTCGATCTGATTGTCGAATTTTCGCAGCAACCAGCCCTGCGCGAGACGCAAACCTTTTTCCGTATCGGCCAGGCGCAACTGTTCGCGGCGGATCGCGGTGGTCGAGCCGGGTCGACCGTGCCAGACACGCCCGTAAGGGTGTCCGACCTGATCGAGAAAGACGATATCGATGTTTTTTTCGATCGCCAGTTGAATGGCGTCGGTCGAGAGACTGGCGCCGGTGGTGATGAGGATCGAGCGCACCTTGCGCGAGGAAACTTCTTGTTTTTGTTCTTTCACCTTGATCAGGAACATCTCGCCCTGCCGGTGAAGATAGGTGCCGAAGGTGGTTAGAATCAGGTCCATGATGGCTCCTTTTGGTGTTTTGGCGGTACTCGTGCGTCTCCCCTCACCCCAACCCCCTTCGGCTCCGCTCAGGCCAGGCCTCTCCCCAACGGGGAGAGGGGCTAAATGGCCTTGCTTGAAATCGAATTGTTAAAGAGCCGGGTTGCCGTCGCTTCAACCCCTTCCGGGGGTCACTGCCATTAAGTTAAGGATTTTCCGTTCGCCCTGAGCTTGTCGAAGGGCGGACGGAAAATCCTAAGCCTCTGCGCGTTAAGCCGCTCATGGTTCGAGGGCCTCATCACGAACGGCTTAACTTAATGGCAGTGCTTCCGGGGGCGGGAACGGCGGCGCTAATCGACTTTGTCGTATATCTCCGCCAGGCTCAGATTGGCGTCAATGGCGGCGATGTTGAACTGTGCGTCGCGACCATGAACGTCGCTCATGATCCAGCGACCGTCCGTCTCGCGAGTATAGATCTCGACTTGGGGTCGCTGTTGGGTCACCAGCAGATAGGCTTGCAGGCTTGGCAGATGGCGATAGAGCGCGAATTTATCTCCGCGATCATCGGCTTCGGTCGATTTGGACAGCACCTCGACGATGAGGATGGGATTGCGCACGACATCGCGGCGCTGATCGTGAAAATCTGGCGCGTCGCAGATGACGAGGACATCGGGGTAGCAGCAGGCGTCCGCCGGGGCGATGTGGACTTTCAGGTCGTTGGCATAGACGCGACAGGGGCGGCCTTTCATTTGTGTGCTCAGTTCACGAACGATATTCGTGACGATCAGGTTATGCGGCTCGGTCGCGCCGGTCATGGCGAAGACCTCGCCGGCGACGTATTCGGTGCGCTCTTCGAGGCGTTCGCGTTCGTCGGTCAGCCAGTCTTCAAAGTTGTCGCGATGTTGAGGATTGAGTGCCATGTCGCTGAGACTCCCGATGGTTGATGTTAGTTGGCGAGCGATTGCCGAGATGATTTGGCGGGCTCCTGCTTCCGGGGAGCGCCTGGCATCGCGATCACTTCGCCATAGCCGTGACTGACGGCATGACCGAAGGCAAAACCGACGGGCAGGATGGCGTTGGTGACGAACTCGCCACGCAGTCCAAGCAGCGATTCGCCTTTGTAATGACAGGTGTGGCCGATGGATTGCGTGAAGACGGCGTACAACTGTCCCTTGAATTCGATATCCAGTCCACGCAGGGCGGTGAGGAGATGGGCGATCAGCAGTCGGTCGCGTTCGTCGCGCCGTTCGCGTTCGGCGAGGGTGCGATAGCGTCGATAGTTGTCCTGGTTGAACAGCAGCACCGGCGTCTGTATCCGGTAATACGCGAGGCGGTCGCCAATGGCGAATTGACCGTGCGTCAGGGTCAGGGCGGCATCGGTCACGGAGACCGTGTCCTCGCCAAGCCGCAGCGCGAGATCCAGCCAGGGCAAGCCGAGCAACCGGCTCGCGGCGTCGCCCCAGCCGAGGATCAGGCCGTGTCCGTCGTGCCAGCGGTATTGCACCTTGGGATAGCGGTAGAGCGATTTGCCGGTGAGCGGATCGTGCTGGTGAAACAGGTCATCCTCGCGAAAGGCCGTGGCCAGCGCCCCGCGTAACTGCCGGGTGCGCGTTTCGCCCCCGCCGGAGAGTGCGCGGTCCCAGTGCAGTTCGACCTGGGCGAGGGGGATTTGGGCTAGAGGATGCATGTGGCGGGGTCTTCCTCGTCGAGTCGTAAATCAAGCCCGCTGTCGGGATGGTAGTAACCGGGCTTGAGCAGCCAGAATGGCCCAATCGGTTCGGCGTAATCTTCGGGATGAAAACCCTGGCGGGCGTAGACGGTCACGGTACGCTGCTGGAGCGCGGCGGCCAGTTGGCGCAGGGCTTCGCGTCGGTCCCAGCGATCCTTGACCGCAAGCGCGGCTTCCAGATCGCGGCGTAGACCGTCTTCTTCCTCGTTCAGGACCAGAAAACTCTCTTGCTTGACCTTGCCGCGCAACAGGGTTTGCACATCCGGCATTTCTTCCCAGCGGGCGAACGCATTGGTCAAGTCCGCGCCGGTGTTTTTGCGAGTTTTAACAAACTCAAAATAACGTTGACTAAGAGGGTGTAGACAAAAATAATTGAGCTGCTATTTGTATACCAGTCTACAACTGAGCTGGTGTGCGCTGATGTCGAAAGCTGGTCGTCCCCCCAAGATTCACGAGGCGGAGCAAGCGGTATTGCGTCAAATTGTCACGGATCGCCCGACCTCCACGCTGTCAGAGATTGCCCGGGAACTCGCGGCACGGACGGGAATCGAGGCTCATGAAGCAACGATTCGCAAGTCCTTGCGGGAGGCGGGCGTCACGCGCCTCCGGGGCGAGAGTGGTCTCGAGGCGCAAGCGCGCGCAACGCCGCGTCGGTATGGGTATACGGATGCGCATCGTCGCCACGACCCCGACCAAAGCTACCCAAGTTGTCTGACCGATGCGGAGTGGGACTTGGTCGCCGCTCTCTTTGAGATGCCGGGCGGGCGGGGTCAACCGCCCCGCGTGTCGCGCCGGAGCATCCTGGAGGCGTGTTGCTACGTGGTGCGCACGGGGTGCGCGTGGCGGATGCTGCCGCACGATTTCGCGCCTTGGCAGAATGTCTACAAGACGTTTCGCCGTTGGAGTGCGGCTGGGAAGTTTGAGCAGATGCATGATCGACTGCGGGGGCAATGGCGCGAACGCGAGGGGCGTGAGATCGCGCCGACGGCGGCGGTGCTGGATGCGCAATCGACCCGCGGCTCGCCGCAGGGTGGACCGAGCGGCTTTGATGCGGGCAAGCAGGTCAAGGGGCGCAAGCGCAGCCTGGTGGTCGATACCTTGGGGTTCGTGTTGGCGGTGAGCGTGGTCGCGGCCAATCTTCAGGACCGCGATGCCGCCTCGGGCGCCGTCGCTGACGCGGCCGCCAAGTACCCCCAGATCAACACGCTGTTTGTCGATAGCGCCTACGCCGGTCAATTTGCCCAAACCACCGAGCAGACCCACGCGATCCGCGTGGAAGTCGTGCGCCATCCAGCCAACAAAAGCGTTGGCTCCTGGCACGTGGACGGGGCGCCTGACCGAGTGGTGATCGCCAACGCCGACGGCTTCGTTCCGCTGCCGAAGCGCTGGGTTGTCGAGCGCACCCATGCGTGGAATGAGCGTGCCCGTCGATTGATCATGCATCATGACCGTCTGCCAGCGGTCTCCGAAACCTGGGTTTGGCTGGCGGAGGCGCGCATCCTGCTGCGGCGGTTGACCACAACGGTTTGATTTTGTCTACACCCTCTGAGAACGCGTTGCAGGTTTTCGCCCGTCAGCCAGCCGTCTTCCTGCGGTTTTGCGCCGGGGAGCGGTTTGTCCGGCTGTTCGACGATGCGCGGCAACCGTACCCGACCCAAATCGCAGACGACCGCCGCATCCTCCTCGCCGGGCGCGAGAAAACGATAGTCGTCATCCTTGGCCAGCAGATGCAGCGGAACGGGATAGAGACGTTCGTCGTTCCACTGCGGATAGGGTCCGGTTAACCGCAGCGCGCCGAGATCGTCGCCGCTGCCGATGATCTGCTTGAGATCGGCGTATTCGCCCGCGTCCGCGAACCGCGCCCAATCGACGCCCTGTTGTTCACCGATCAGGGTCCGCAACGCCCCGGCAACGGTGCGCGCCGGGGGCGGAAACAGGCTGCTCAAGGCATTGCTGCCGCTGGTATCGAAACCGCGCGCTTCGCGGAAAAACCAGGTATCGAGCGGATCGAAACGCCAGTGTTGAATCGAATCGCTCATTGGGTTTCAACTCCTTTTTGGGCGAGAAAACGTACCAGTAGCGCGCCGTCGGGTTCCAAACAATTGCTGAGCGGGAAGGTCAAACTGCCCGCATCGTTCAGGCGCGTCACCGGGTGGCACTGCTCCAATAACGGTGCAATCAAGCGCTCGGCATCCGCGATCTTCAACTTGTCGCGCCGCCCGTCGTTGACGCCGGAGGCCAGATAATCGACCGCCAGCAATGACCGGGCATCCTGCTCGTTGAACAGGGCGCTGGATGGATCGCCCGATGGATTGAGAAACTCGAATCGCTCGCGGATCTTGTAGAAAAACTTGCTGCTGAACGCCGCGCGGTCGGTGGCATCCGCCGAGCGATTCGCGGCGTTCGCGAAGTCGTCGGCAAGACATTCGATTTCCAGCCGGTGCGGTTGCGTCTGGCAGAATGCCTTTTCCCAGGGCCGCGCCCATTGCAGCGCCTCGCCGCTGGCCTTGGCTACGCGCACCGCCAGCGCATCGCGTCCGGTCGCGTCCTTGGCGATGTCATCGAGTAACTGGTGCGAATCGCGCAGCATCCGGGTGAGCGGAATCTTGACATGGGCAAAGGTCACGGCCGCCGAGATGGTCGAGCGACCATCCCCGTGAAAAGCCTGCCTGAACGCCGCGAGATAGCTGGCACGAATCGCCGTCGCGCAGCCTAGCGCATCCTCCAGCGGCAACAGTGCCAATACGTCATCGCCACCGGCGTAGATCAGAAAGCCGTTGCGGTCATCGACGATTTTAGGCACGGCAGCGGTGAAGGTATTGAGCGCCTCGGAGATTTTCGGCGGGGCCTCCGGATCGGATTGCAGCAGTTGACCGAGGCTGTCGCCGTCCATCCTCAGAATGGCGTAGAAGGGCGACGGCGGTGTTGCTTGGCCTAGCGCCTTGAGCGCCTGCCTGACCGCCTTGACGCGCTCGCGGTCCGGGCAGAGTTTGCGGTTGTCGAGGACATGCGCGAAGAGGGCGCTGGAATGCAGGCGCTTGAGCGACTCCTGACCGGTGTCACGAACGCAGCGCAGCTTGCCTAGGCCGCCGTCGGATGTTCCAAGGAGCGGCGACACCTCAAGCAGCAACTCGACGGTAGCCGCCAAGGACTTCAGCACATCCTCATGCACATTGTTCAGTTGCGCCACCCAATGCGCCGCCGCGAGGTCGAGCGTCGAGGGCATCTGACCATCGACCCGCCAGCCGTGCAGTGTCCAACCGCCGGGCATGGAGACCCGCAGATCGGCAAAGCCCTTCACGAACCGGCGCTTGATGAAGGCGATGGCGCAGAGTGCTTCATCGGGGTCGAAATCGCGATTGAATTCTTTGCGCAAAGGCTCCCGGAAAGGCTTCCAGAATGCCGTGAGCCGCTCATCCTTGGGATGCGTCGCGCCCGAGAGTTCCTGCCAACCGGCCATCATCGAACATTTGACGCCCGCCTCGTCCGGCGGCAGTTGGGTGCGCCAGTTCTTCCGTCGATCCAGCAGGGCATCGTCGTTGCCGAGCGCCCAGGCAATGTCCCAGAATTGCGCGCACTGGCGTTCCCAGATCGCCCGCGCTTGCTCCGGGTCTGGCACATGGGGTTGTAGATCGCGCTGCCAGACCGCTTCGGCCAGCGCCAGCCACGCACCGCATACCGCCTGCTCGATTTTCAGCGGATCGAAATCGCTTGGCACCTTGGCTTGAATCGCCTTGAACCGGTTGGGAATACAACCTTGGCGCGGTGCTTCGCCCTGACCTTTCCCGGTCAGCCAGTGAAGATAGCCATCCTCGGGCTTCGGAAACTTGATCTCCCCACCCTGCTCCTTGACCGCCTGCATCGCCGCGCCCGCCAGCCACGACAGCAGAAAGGAACCGGCCCAGAAATCGCGGGTCCGTCGCGCTTGGGCGACAAAGCCCTGGACCGGGCCGAGGGTGAAATGAAAGGTCGTTGGCGTGGTCATGGGCGGGACACCGTCGCTGGCACGAACCGCGCAACGTCACGATTGAAAGCCGTCAAGTCAGATGCTTGGTAACGAGGATCGTGGTGGAAATGCGCAGGTAAATAGAGCACTGCGGCGGCGAATTGGCCGTTGCGCAGGGCATGAACGTGAAACAACAGAGGACTTGCGCGGCGGCTGTCTTGATCGATGCCTTGCAGGGGCAGGCCAAACGGAATCTTGTCCGCGCCGCGCAAGGTACTGGCTTGACCGCGATGCGTTTTATAGATCAACCCGGCTTGGCTGTGTATCCGCCGTGCGTCGGTGTCGGTGGCCAGGATACCGAAGCGGGCGTGTTCGCTGAAGGCGGTGTAAGGCGGAAAATCGGCAATGTTCTCCGTTTCGCGCATCAAGTTGCGTACTCCTACCTCAAACCCGGCTTGATCTAAAGTCATGTCCTGAGCGTTGAGCTGGCGTAGCGTGATTGAGCCGAATCCGCGCCGCGCCCGGCTTCCCAACCCGCCAAACAGACTCCAGACATGCAGCGTCTTCTTGATCGCATCGATGTCGGCTTGATCCGTTTTCGGTTTAAAACGCAGTTCCAAATCGAATTCGACACCTTCACGAATGCCCTGGCGATGGGGTGCCTGAGTCGTTGCCATCAGGCCATAACCGAGATAGCCGCTACCGGTGTTGTTCTGTGGCCACTGCATTTCAGTCGCCAGTTTGGGTTGGCGGCTGACGCGCAGCATGAAAAGACTCTGCCCGGTGTTTTCACCGTTGGCGGCAATGCCAAACAATCGCGCTTCCTGACCATGCAACAACCGGAGCGCGGCTGACTCGTCGCCGCCGGCTTCCCGTAAACAGCGCCCCCAATTCAACGCCCGCCACCAGAACCGCAAAGCGCCCTTGACGGATGGCGGACGGATACCGTCCTCGGGGGTTTGATTGGCGCCGCCGAGGAACATCGGGGTGACGATCTGGAAGGTGGCTTCAAGCATTTCAGGCATCGCGCGTCACTCCTGCCGACGTGGTTGATCGTGGTCTTTCCGGACCAATGCGTGGTTATTCATACGCTGTGACGAATTGAGTCAGCCGATCCAATGCCCGGCGCAGTTCGAGCGGCAATTGTTCGGGGTTGACGACCACTTGGAGTACATCCTCCCGTTTCGGCGGGTTGCCATGCGCAAGCGCGTTGCGCAGATCTTTGAGCAACCAATACGCATCGCACACCACGCGCGGAATATCACCGGCCCTCATTTCCGCTTCGAATTCTTTTTCTGCTGGTTCGCGTCCTTGCTGAAAATTCAGCGGGTTGAATTTGCGCCGGTCACATTCCTGCGTGATCACCGCCTCAAAGCCCAGGATGGCGGCGCGGACATAATCGCGTTGTTCCAGATAGAACTCGGCCAGACGGCGTTGATGTTCGGACAGGGTGCCGCCGCGCACCCAAGCGAGCCGTTGACGCAGTGCGTCCTGAAACAATCCCGAGACCCCGGCGAGCGGGCGATCGAGCGCGGGCAAAAAGGTCTGGATACGCCGTCTGGCATCGCTCAGATTCAATGTCCGCTCGAAAAACGCCGCGTCACGCAAACAGCCGACCTTATCCGCCGCCACGCCGTCCGCTTCCAGCAGGGGGGCAAACAGACTGTAATCGCCGTTCTGATCGAAGCGCCCGAGTGCATCGATCCAGTGCGCGATCGCGAGCAATCCGTCGAGTTGGATCACCGGCGTCTGATCGTTTTCGGTCATATCGAGTGCGCCGTAGTAAACGCCTTCGATCTTCAACCCCCGTACCCGCTCCAGAAACAACGCCGACAGCAAACCGACTGCGGCCAGATGACGAAAGCCGTGGGTCAGATCGAGAGCGACCCGACCCGCCGGTACGGCGGCGGCGATGGCATCGAGAATCCGCGCCTGCCCGCCGGCGTCGCGCCCATAGTCGATCAGTCGCAGGACACAGGGAAGACCGAGCGCGCGTTCAACCAGTGGCACGACTTCGGCAAGCAACACATCGTCCACGCGATTCTCCGTCGCCGCTTCGATCAGCCGCAGACGCAACTCCTCATCCTCGCCCTCGACGGCCAACTGTTCGATCAGCACGTCCCACATGCTGCCTGCCGTGCCGAGCAAGACCAGTCGCTCGGGGCGGATGACCTCGCGCAGCGCCAACCCGAAGAAAGGCGTGGTCTGGATGGAGCCATCGGCAAAGCGGTAATGCGCCGTTCGATAACCGGTTTTAGGATCCTGGCGAGCGCGTCCCAAAAAGCTCACCAGCGTGGTTGAAACCTTGCTCATCGACGATTCTCCATCCTGTCAAAAATTGTTGCGTCATCTTCTCGGATGCGCGTTTGTCTGCTGGCATTCGCATCGTTTCACGGGGATGCCGCCACGGCGCCATACCGGATCGCCTCCGGCGCCAGTGCCAGCGCATAGCCCGCGCCATCGCTCTCCTGCAACACCAGATACGGCCGTGCCGCCAGTGCGCCGAGCTTTTCCTTCAGGGTCCGGTTGAGTTTGGAGTTCTTGGCGTTGAAGTAGTCCGGCGTGATCCGGTGACGAATCGCCCGCATGGTCTTGCCGTGCTCGTCGAGCAGGGCATCGATGCGTTCCAGCTCGGCCATGAAGGGCTCGCGATACGCCACACCGCGTTGCTCGGGATCTTCTTCCGGGATGGGGATCCCCGGCAGAGGCTCCAGCCCGGCCTTGGCCCGTCGCGCGAACCAGGAGAGAAACGCCAGTTCGGTGCGCGGCAGGCGAATCGTGGTGCCACCGGCGCGGATGCGTTTGGCCGTGAGGTCGATGACCAGCTCGCGTTCGGCGAGCGCCTCTTGAACCGCGTTGACGCAATCGGTAAAGCGCGCCTGACCCTCGACCAGGGGACGATGCTGCGCGGCGCGCAATCGCACGAAGGGAATCCAGGCCAGATCGACCTGGGCCGTCTGGCAGTCGTAGGCGATCTCCTTGTCGCCTTGCTTGACGTGGATTGGGCGCTCGCCGAGAGGGTGTAGACAAAATCAAACCGTTGTGGTCAACCGCCGCAGCAGGATGCGCGCCTCCGCCAGCCAAACCCAGGTTTCGGAGACCGCTGGCAGACGGTCATGATGCATGATCAATCGACGGGCACGCTCATTCCACGCATGGGTGCGCTCGACAACCCAGCGCTTCGGCAGCGGAACGAAGCCGTCGGCGTTGGCGATCACCACTCGGTCAGGCGCCCCGTCCACGTGCCAGGAGCCAACGCTTTTGTTGGCTGGATGGCGCACGACTTCCACGCGGATCGCGTGGGTCTGCTCGGTGGTTTGGGCAAATTGACCGGCGTAGGCGCTATCGACAAACAGCGTGTTGATCTGGGGGTACTTGGCGGCCGCGTCAGCGACGGCGCCCGAGGCGGCATCGCGGTCCTGAAGATTGGCCGCGACCACGCTCACCGCCAACACGAACCCCAAGGTATCGACCACCAGGCTGCGCTTGCGCCCCTTGACCTGCTTGCCCGCATCAAAGCCGCTCGGTCCACCCTGCGGCGAGCCGCGGGTCGATTGCGCATCCAGCACCGCCGCCGTCGGCGCGATCTCACGCCCCTCGCGTTCGCGCCATTGCCCCCGCAGTCGATCATGCATCTGCTCAAACTTCCCAGCCGCACTCCAACGGCGAAACGTCTTGTAGACATTCTGCCAAGGCGCGAAATCGTGCGGCAGCATCCGCCACGCGCACCCCGTGCGCACCACGTAGCAACACGCCTCCAGGATGCTCCGGCGCGACACGCGGGGCGGTTGACCCCGCCCGCCCGGCATCTCAAAGAGAGCGGCGACCAAGTCCCACTCCGCATCGGTCAGACAACTTGGGTAGCTTTGGTCGGGGTCGTGGCGACGATGCGCATCCGTATACCCATACCGACGCGGCGTTGCGCGCGCTTGCGCCTCGAGACCACTCTCGCCCCGGAGGCGCGTGACGCCCGCCTCCCGCAAGGACTTGCGAATCGTTGCTTCATGAGCCTCGATTCCCGTCCGTGCCGCGAGTTCCCGGGCAATCTCTGACAGCGTGGAGGTCGGGCGATCCGTGACAATTTGACGCAATACCGCTTGCTCCGCCTCGTGAATCTTGGGGGGACGACCAGCTTTCGACATCAGCGCACACCAGCTCAGTTGTAGACTGGTATACAAATAGCAGCTCAATTATTTTTGTCTACACCCTCCGAGCGAGGGATAATAAAACTCGCGATGACTCTCGAAGGGCGCGGACACCAGCACATGAGAGAGGCGATCCTGCGCGCGCCCGAACAGCGACAGGGCATAGCCGACGAAATAGCCCATGCTCTTGCGCCCTCCCGCGATGGAGACATGCAGCGCGCAGCGCGCATCGTCGGTGAAGCCGCGCACCAGATCCGTAATGAAATCGGCGGCGCAAACATTGTCGTCGGGAGAGCGAATGTCTTCCAGCGCGCGTCCGTCGCGACCGGCAATGACATGGATGTGTTCGGGCGAAAAGGCGATGGCCGGCAGGGCGTATTCGCGCCGTAACCGTTCAACCCAGCCGATGGCCGGCGAGAGGAGATTCAGCCGCGCGTGCTCGGCTCCCTGCACAGTGGTGATGAGATGGATCTCGGTTGGAACCAGGCGGGGATCCTGTTTCCAGAGGGCATAGATGGTTTCGGTCACGACCTGGGGGGACAGACCGGTGACGACCAGCAATACCTGACGCGGATAGAGCGCTGGTCCGTGGGTCGGAGCTTCCTCGCTGGTTGATCTCGTCGCGTGCATGGCACTCGTCTCCCTTGGTACCGCTAGACGGTCTAAAAACGCGACGCGGCATCCCTGCCTCCCTGGCCTCGGAACAAGCCCCGGCGCGTGGCGGTATCCTGCCGCAAGGCGCATGAGGACGTCGGTTTCGCAAGCTTGCGTGATCCTGTCCTTTCCCGTTTCGTGAAGCATCTTACACGTAGGAGCCCGCTTGCGGGCGACGTGACTCGCCAAAATGCCTTCCGTGTGACCCACCCGTCGCCCGCAAGCGTGCTCCTACGGGGTTTGACGCTACACGGAAAATCGACGCGAGCAGGCAAACAGATGGAAAAATTGCCTCGGGCACGGTGGCGCCGAACTCAATGGCTCGTATGACCCTGCTGAGTCAGCGGTACGTGTCGTGTTATTCCGAAACCGGCCGAAGGGGTGCGGAATGACGGAACACGGCTATACTCTCGCGATTTCCAGCTGCTTCGCCGAACGTCCGATGACCACCATCCGCGAGACCGATTTCATCCAAAGTATCGCCGACGCGCTTCAGTTCATTTCCTACTATCACCCGCGCGACTACATCCAGTCACTGGCCGCCGCCTACGCGGCCGAGGAATCCCCGGCGGCGCGCGACGCCATGGCGCAGATCCTGGTCAATTCGCGGATGTGCGCGGAGGGTCATCGTCCGATCTGCCAGGACACCGGCATGGTGGTCGTCTTCCTGAAGATCGGCATGGAGGTGCGCTGGGAAGCGACGCGCGGCGTGCAGGCGATGGTCGACGAGGGCGTGCGCCGGGCCTATCGGGATCCGGATAACCTGCTGCGCGCGTCCATGGTCTCGCCGCCGATCGGCACGCGCAAGAATACCGGGGACAACACGCCGGCGGTGGTCCACTGCGAGCTGGTGCCCGGTGACGGGGTCGAAGTCCGGCTGGCCGCCAAGGGCGGCGGCTCCGAGAACAAATCCAAGTTCGCGATCCTCAACCCGAGCGACAGTCTGGTCGATTGGGTGCTGCAAACGGTCCCGACCATGGGGGCCGGCTGGTGTCCGCCGGGCATGCTCGGCATCGGTATCGGCGGCTCGTCGGAGAAGGCGATGCTGCTGGCCAAGGAATCGCTGCTCGGACCGATCGACATCCATGAACTCAAGGCGCGCGGCCCCTCCGACCCCATCGAGGAATTGCGGTTGGAACTCTACGAAAAGGTCAACGCGCTCGGCATCGGCGCCCAGGGCCTGGGCGGTCTGACCACGGTGCTGGATGTCAAGATCCTGACCTACCCGACCCACGCCGCCTCGCTGCCTGTGGCCATCATCCCCAATTGCGCGGCCACCCGTCATCTGGAGTTCACCCTGGACGGCTCCGGCCCGGTGACCTTGACGCAGCCCAGTCTGGACGATTGGCCCGAGATCGTCTGGGATGCCGCGACCGGCGCGCGCCGGATCGATCTCGACGGCATCACCCGCGAGGAGATCGCCACCTGGAAGCCCGGCGACCGGCTGCTGCTCTCCGGCAAACTGCTGACCGGGCGCGACGCAGCGCACCAGCGCATCGCCGACCTGCTCGACCGTGGCGAGCCGCTGCCGGACGGGGTCGACCTGCGCAATCGGTTTATCTACTACGTCGGCCCGGTCGATCCGGTGCGCGACGAGGTGGTCGGTCCCGCCGGTCCCACCACGGCCACCCGCATGGACAAATTCACCGAACGGATGCTCGGCGCAACCGGATTGATCGGCATGATCGGCAAGGCCGAGCGCGGCCCGGCGGCCATCGAGTCGATCAAGCGCCATGGCGCCGTCTATCTAATGGCCGTCGGCGGCGCGGCCTATCTGGTCGCCAGGGCGATCAAAAGCTCCCGACCGATCGCCTTCGCGGATCTCGGGATGGAGGCGATCCGCGAATTCGAGGTCGCGGACATGCCGGTCACGGTCGCGGTCGACAGCCGGGGCGAATCGGTCCACCAGACCGGCCCGGCGCGGTGGCGCAATACGGCCATTCTCAACCTGACCCGAACCCTTTAGTCGTCAGGCCAACAGCGCTTGATGGCCTCAACACGAGAACCGATCGATCATGTCCGCCGAGAACGCTTCCGCCACGCCCGACGCACTCCTGAATCCGATCGAGGCGCGCATCGTCGGTTGTCTGATGGAAAAACAACGCACCACGCCGGAGCAGTATCCGCTGACGCTGAACAGTCTGGTGAGTGCCTGCAACCAGAAGAGCGCCCGTCATCCCGTGATGAACCTGACACCGGGCGAGGTCGGGCATGCCGTGAACCGGTTGCGCGATCGCGGTCTGATCCACGCCAGTCTCTCCGGGCGCTCCGAACGCTTCGATCACAAGCTGGTCGGAACCTTCTTTCTCAGTCGCCAGGAACAGGCGCTCTTGTGCGCGCTGATGCTGCGCGGACCGCAAACGCTCGGCGAATTGCGGACCAACACGGCACGTCTGGCGGATTTCGCGGACCTGGATCAGGTTTCGACAATCCTGCGGGGCATGGCAACCCGAGACCATGCCCTGGTCCTCGAATTGCCGAGATCGCCCGGCAAGCGCGAGGAGCGCTACGCGCATCTACTGTGCGGTCAGCCAAGGACAGAGGATCTTGCCGACGTCGAGCCAAGAACGGGAGCGTCCGCAGGCGTTGCGGCGCAAGACAGCCGGATCGAGGCGCTGGAGTCGGAAGTCGCCTCCCTGCGCGCCGAGTTGGATCGGCTCTGGGAACTCACCGGGCTGGCGGATCAACGTGGGGATGCATGACGCGATCACCCGCTGACCCGCTGCCATGAAGTGAAGCCGTTCCGCTGCCGTTAAGTGAAGCCGTTCCGCTGCCGTTAAGTGAAGCCGTTCGTGGTGAGGCCCTCGAACCATGAACGGCTTCACGCGCCGAGCCCCGGATTTCCCGTCCGTCTCCCCCCTTCGACCGACCTGGTTCGATCCCCTATCGGGCAACATCCCCGGCGGCTGCCTAATCCAGCGCCTCCACCGGACGCGCCCACAGATCATGGTCGCCCGCGTCCGTCACCTCGACCTCGATGAAATCGCCAAGATCGATCTCCCATTCCCCTGGAATGATGACCTCGCCATCGATCTCGGGCGCGTCGGCATAACTGCGCGCGATGATGGCGTCTTCGGTGACCTCGTCCACTAGCACGGTCAGTCGCTGCCCGATGCGCGCGGCCAGCTTCTCGCGGCTGATGTCCGCCTGGACGGCCATGAAGCGTTCCAGCCGTTCCTGTTTGAGCGGCTCAGGCACGGGGTCTGGCAGGTCGTTGGCGGCGGCGCCGTCGACCGGCGAGTAGGCAAAACAGCCGACGCGGTCCAGCCTGGCGGCGCGGAGAAAGTCCAGCAATTCCGCGAATTCGGCTTCGGTCTCGCCGGGAAAACCGACGATGAAGGTGCTGCGCAGCACCAGCTCCGGGCATTGCGCGCGCCAGCGCTCCAATCGCTCCAGCACCTTCTCGGTCGCCGCGGGGCGGCGCATGGCCCGCAACACGCGCTCGCTGCCATGCTGTAATGGCATGTCCAGATAGGGCAGGATCAAACCCTCGCCCATCAGCGGAATCAGCTCGTCGACATGCGGATAGGGATAGACATAGTGCAGCCGGATCCAGGCGGGCAGATCGCTCAAGGCGCGTGCCAGTTCGGTGAGATGCGTCCGCAGCGCCCGACCCTTCCAGATGTCCGTCCGGTGACGCAGATCGACGCCATAGGCGCTGGTGTCCTGCGAAATGACCAGCAGTTCGCGCACCCCGGACTCGACCAGGCGGTGCGCCTCGTCGAGCACCTCGCCGATGCCCCGACTGACCAGATCGCCGCGCAGACTGGGGATGATGCAGAAGCTGCAACGATGATTGCAGCCCTCGGAGATCTTGAGATAGGCATAGTGTCGGGGCGTGAGCTTCACGCCCTGTGACGGCACCAGACTGGTAAAAGGATCGTGCGGCGCCGGCAGTTGGGCATGCACGGCGGCCATGACCTCGTCCAGCGCCTGGGGGCCGGTGATGGCCAGCACCTGGGGATGCGCTTGACGCACCAGTTCGGCGCGCGCGCCCAGACAGCCGGTGACCACCACCCGTCCGTTTTCGGCCAGCGCCTCGCCGATGGCATCCAGCGATTCCTCCACCGCGGCATCGATGAAGCCGCAGGTGTTGACGATCACCAGATCGGCGCCTTCATAACTTGGCTGGATACCGTAGCCCTCGGCGCGCAGTTGCGTGAGGATGCGTTCGGAGTCGACCGTGGCCTTGGGGCAGCCAAGGCTGACGAAACCGACGTTCGGGGGATTGATGCTTGAATTTTGCAACGAAGTCGTCCATAAAATGCCGCTTGGCGATCCTGCAAGGATAACCGAGTCAGAGTCGCTCAATCGCAATCACAGAATGTTCCGGCCTTTCGCCAGGGGCACGGGATCCACTTAGAGAGATGGGACGGACAGAGCATGAAAAGCTGTACCCTCTGCAAATACAGTACCGTTTGCAACGACCTGCCAGGCATCTGCATCCTGCTTCCCTACGTCGCCATCGCGGTCGTCGTGGTTTCGCTCGGTTATCTTTTCGTGACCCAGGAATTGATCTGATCCAGTGGCTGCCATGACGATCCTTCTCGCCAATCCCCGCGGTTTTTGCGCCGGCGTCGACCGTGCCATCGCCATCGTCGATCGCGTCCTCGAACGTTATGGCGCGCCCGTCTATGTCCGTCATGAAGTGGTGCATAACCGCTACGTAGTCGAGGATCTGCGACAGCGTGGCGCCATCTTCATCGAGGATCTGGCGGAGGTTCCCGGCGGCGCCACCCTCGTCTTCAGCGCCCACGGCGTCCCGCAACAGGTGCGTCAGGAGGCGGAAGCGCGCGGGCTGCGGGTCTTCGACGCCACCTGTCCGCTGGTCACCAAGGTGCATCTGGAAGTCGCGCGCTATTGCAAAAACGGCATCGCCGTCATCCTGATCGGACATCGCGGACACCCGGAGGTCGAAGGCACGCTGGGGCAGTGTCTCGGTAGCGGCGGCGCCATTCGTCTGGTGGAAACGGCCGACGAGATCGCGGGACTCGACATCCCCGATCCCGAGCGCTTGGCCTATGTCACCCAGACGACGCTCTCGGTGGATGACAGCCGCGCGATCATCGAGGCCCTGCGGGCGCGTTTCCCCGCCATCCAGGGGCCGAAAAAGAGCGATATCTGCTACGCCACCCAGAACCGGCAGGACGCGGTGCGCGAGCTTGCCAGCCGCTGCGATCTGCTGCTGGTGGTGGGTTCGCCCAACAGCTCCAACTCCAATCGGTTGCGCGAATTGTCCGAGCGACAGGGCTGCACCGCCTATCTGATCGACGGCCCCGAGGATATTCGCCGCGACTGGCTCGCCCAGTCTCCGCGCATCGGCCTGACCGCGGGCGCCTCGGCGCCCGCGATCCTGGTGGAACAGGTCATCGCCAGACTCCAGGAGTGGGGCGCGGACGGCATCGAGGAACAGGACGGCATCCGCGAGCAGGTCGTGTTTCCGCTCCCGCGCGAACTCGCCGCGGACACCTCCGCCACCCTGGAATAGACCGGGCGATACCAATGGCGCCTTCGCTAAATGTTGCGTAAATGAAACGACTCGCGCGAGTTTCGCGACGTTGTTCTTGTCTGTGTTTTCTTTGGATTTGACTGGATTCGTTAGTTGCGTCACGAAATCTTCGTGATTTCGGAGTTGTCGATTGTTGCATTTCAATCTAAACTAAAGCGCAAGAGATGCAGCATGTGACCAAAAAGGAACGCCCTGTTGTGCGGTTGCTCCAAAATTAGGTTCGGTTGGCAGCTCAGCCGGTTTCCCGGGCGGGATACCAGGCGACTCCACAAAAGAATCCACTGAGACGAACAACCATGTTTGACAAAACCGAAAACACGATTCGCTATAAATGGGATCCAAAAACCTACACCGGCTTCAAATTGCGTTTTGACGCCGACGGCGCCGCGAAGGGTGGCCACTGCTGCTTTCATGTCGAAGACTGGACCTGCAGGACCGTGACCAACGAATGGCCGTGCGAGGATCTGAACGAGGCGCTGGAAGTGCTCAACCATTTCTTCACCGTCGACATCAACAATGAGCGCGAGCGTCTGAGCGCTTGGTTGCCCGCCGAGTACCGCGCGGCGGCCTAGTCCTTCAGCGCCATCAAGCATTCGTCAGGGGCCGTTCGCGGCCCTTTTTTTTGTCTCGGGCGCATCGATTTCTTAATTCCTAATATTGTGTGGGTTTGAAACATCCAGTGTCTGGCGCTTAGAATGCGGGCCTTGTCTCGTTTCGATCCCGCCGAAGGTATCCCTCATGCAGGACCCAGTTGCTTACTCGGACAGTCTGGTTGGCCGAGTCGAGGTCAAGGAAACCACCTGTTACATGTGTGCCTGCCGCTGTGGCATCCGGGTGCATCTGCGCGACGGCGAGGTCCGCTATATCGACGGCAACCCGAATCATCCGCTCAATAAGGGCGTGATCTGCGCCAAGGGCAGTTCGGGGATCATGAAGCAGTACTCGCCGGGGCGGATCACCCAGCCGCTGCGGCGCAAGGCGGGGGCCGAGCGGGGCGCCAGCGAGTTCGAGGTCATCTCCTGGGACGAAGCCTTCGGGATGCTGACCGAGCGATTGGCCAAGCTGCGCGCGGAGGATCCGAAAAAGTTCGCGCTCTTCACCGGTCGCGATCAGATGCAGGCGCTGACCGGCATGTTCGCCAAGCAGTTCGGCACCCCAAATTACGCGGCCCACGGCGGTTTCTGCTCGGTCAACATGGCCGCCGGTCTCATCTACACCATCGGCGGTTCCTTCTGGGAGTTCGGCGGGCCGGACCTGGAGCGCGCCAAGCTCTTCGTGATGATCGGCACCGCCGAGGATCATCATTCCAACCCGCTCAAGATCGACATCGCCGCCTTAAAGCGTCGGGGCGGGCGTTTCATCTCGGTCAATCCCATCCGCACCGGCTATTCGGCCATCGCCGACGAGTGGGTGCCGATCAAGCCCGGCACCGACGGGGCATTGCTGCTCGCCATCGTCAACGAGATCATCAAGCAGGGGTTGTTCGACCGTGAGTTTCTGATCCAGTACACCAATTCCGCCGAGCTGGTGGTGGACGATCCGGAACGCGACAACCACGGGTTGTTTTACCGCGCCGAGATGCATGTGGAGGAGGGCTGTTTCGACCCGCAGAACAAGCTCTGGTGGGATCGCGAGATCAACGGCCCGATCAGCACTCACACGCCGGGCGCCGAACCGCGTCTGATGGGCAGCTACACCCTGCCGGATGGCACCCCGGTCAAGCCGGCGTTCCAGTTGCTGAAAGAGCGCGTCGAGCAGTACACCCCCGAATGGGCGGCGCCGATCACCGGCATCCCCGCCGAGACCATCCGCCGACTGGCCCACGAAATGGGCGTGACGGCGCGCGATCAGAAGATCGAGCTGCCGATCACCTGGACCGACTGCTGGGACAACGAACATGACTCGGTGACCGGCAACCCGGTCGCCTTCCATGCCATGCGCGGCATGGCGGCACATTCCAACGGTTTCCAGACGATCCGGGCGCTCGGCATCCTGATGACCGTGCTCGGCACCATCGACCGTCCGGGCGGGTTCCGCCACAAGGCGCCCTATCCGCGTCCGATCCCGCCCTGTCCCAAGCCGCCGCATGGCCCCGAGGCGGTGCAGCCGAATACCCCGCTCGACGGCATGCCGCTCGGCTGGCCCGCGAAGCCCGAGGATCTGTTCGTGGACGCGGACGGCGAGGCGGTACGTATCGACAAGGCATTCTCCTGGGAGTATCCGCTCTCGGTTCACGGCCTGATGCACAACGTCATCACCAATGCCTGGCGCGGCGATCCCTATCCGATCGACACCCTGCTGCTGTTCATGGCCAACATGGCCTGGAACTCGTCGATGAACACCAGCGAAGTGCGCAAGATGCTGGTCGATAAGCAGCCTAACGGCGAGTACAAGATCCCCTTCCTGGTGGTCTGCGATACCTTCGCCTCCGAGACCGTCGCCTTCGCCGATCTGGTGCTGCCCGATACCAGCTATCTGGAGCGTCACGACGCGCTCTCCATGCTCGACCGCCCGATCTCCGAGTTCGATGGCCCGGTGGACGCGGTGCGCATCCCGGTGCTGCCGCCCAAGGGCGAGTGCAAGCCATTCCAGGATGTCCTGGTCGAGCTTGGCTCGCGGCTCAAGCTGCCGGCCTTCACCAATGCCGACGGCAGTCGCAAGTATCGCGATTATCCGGATCTGATCGTCAACTACGAGACCTCGCCCGGCTCCGGGATCGGCTTCCTGGCCGGCTGGCGCGGCAAGAGCGGCGACCAGTTTCTCAAGGGCGAGCCGAATCCGCGCCAGTGGGAGATGTACGCGCAGAACGGCTGCGTCTTCCACCATGAACTGCCGCGCAGCTATCAGTACATGCGCAATTGGAACAAGGGCTATCTGCACTGGGCGCGCGCGCACGGCATGATCCGTTACGCCGAGCCGATCACGCTGCATCTCTATTCCGAGGTGCTCCAGAAGTTCCGGCTCGCCGCGCAGGGCAAATGGCCCGGACGTCAGCCGCCCGAGCGTCTGCGCAAGCGGGTCGAGACCTACTTCGATCCCTTGCCCTTCTACTATGATCCGCTGGAGACGCAGGTCACCGATCCCCGGCGCTATCCGCTCAACGCGCTGACCCAGCGGCCCATGGCGATGTACCACAGTTGGGACAGCCAGAACGCCTGGCTGCGCCAGATCCACAGTCACAACTATCTGTTCCTGAATCCCCGCGTGGGCCTGGAGAACGGCTTCGGCGACGGCGACTGGATCTGGGTCGAGTCGCCGCACGGCCGGGTCCGCTGCATGTGTCGCTTCTCCGAGGCGGTCGAGCCCGGCACCGTCTGGACCTGGAACGCCATCGGCAAGGCCGCCGGCGCCTGGGGGCTGGGAGCAAACGCCGACGAGTCGCGCAAGGGCTTCCTGCTCAACCATGTGATTGCCGAGGAGCTGCCGCCCAGCGCGGCGGGCGATCATCTCTCCAACTCCGATCCGATCACCGGACAGGCCGCCTGGTTCGACGTGCGGGTGCGGGTCTACAAGGCCGCCCCCGGCGAGGAGAAAATCACCTCGCCCCAGTTCAAGCCCATGCCCCGTTTGCCGGGTCAGGAAAAGCCGCGTGGCAAATGGCAGGCCTATGTGGCTGGCGTCTTCGGAAAGAAATCATGACTCAACTCGCACTCGTCATCGATCTGAATGTCTGCGTGGGCTGTCATGCCTGCGTGACCTCGTGCAAGGAATGGAATACCTCCGGCTGGGCCGGTCCCATGGTGGACCAGCATCCCTATGACGGCTCCCCGACCGGCACCTTTTTCAACCGGGTGCAGACCTTCGAGGTCGGCGTCTATCCCAAGACCGAAACGGTCCATTTCCCCAAGAGCTGCCTGCACTGCGAGGAGCCGCCCTGCGTGCCCGTCTGCCCGACCGGCGCCTCCTACAAGCGCCCGGACAACGGCGTCGTGCTGGTCGATTACGACAAGTGCATCGGTTGCAAATACTGCTCCTGGGCCTGTCCCTATGGCGCGCGCGAGTTGGACGAGCAGCAGCAGGTGATGAAAAAATGCACGCTTTGTATCGACCGCATCACCGATCCCAAGCTCAGCGACCGTGACCGCAAGCCGGCCTGCGTGCTCGCCTGCCCGACCAGCGCTCGACTGTTCGGCGATGTCCATGACCCGGATGCCGAGGTCTCGATCGCGATCCGCGAGCGCGGCGGTTATCAGCTCATGCCCGAATGGGGCACCAAGCCGGCCAATCATTACCTGCCGCGCCGTAAGATGGTCATGCACATCGATCAGGACGAACTCACGCGGGTCGATAATCCGCTGCGCAAGGAAGACCTCACCACCTACACCGGCGAGGAAACCCTCGACGACGTGGCTTGGTAAATTTGGCGTAGGGTACGCATCGCGTACCGTTCTCCTTCAAGGAGCGGTATGCGATATGGCTGATAAACGGTACGCGATGCGTACCCTACCAACTGACCAACTTGGAACGAATCTATGCATCCCGCCTTTTCAGTCATCTTTCTGACCACGCTGATCGGTGCCGGTCAAGGTCTGTTCCTGGCCATGGTGACCGGTCAACTTTACGCCATCGCGCGTTTTCTGCCGGTCCAGGCCGATCAATTCTATGCGGTCGGCAGTCTGGTGGCCCTGATCCTGCTCGTCGCCGGGCTGGCGTCATCCTTCTTTCATCTCGGGCGTCCCGAGCGCGCCTGGCGGGCCGCAGCCAAGTGGCGTACTTCCTGGCTGTCGCGCGAGGTGATCGTCCTGCCCATCGTCATGGCCCTGGTCTTTGGCTATGGTGTCGCGCACTGGATGGGCTGGACTCAGCCGCTGTTCCGGGTCGGCGAATCGCTCCAGGTGGACGCCACGCTCCTGCTTGGCCTGCTGGGGACGCTGGCGAGCTTCGCGCTCTTCGTCTGCACGGCGATGATCTATGCTGGCGTCAAATTCCTGCAGGAATGGCATACCCCGCTGACGGTGGTGAATTTCACCTTCCTGGGGGCGGCTTCCGGTTTCATGCTGGCCGCCGCCTATTCCGCCTATATCGGTAACCCGCTGGTGACCTTTTTCGGTACCTGGGCGGTCATCCTGACCCTGGTCGGTCTCGTCTCCCGACTGGCGCACCTGTCGCGCAATGCCCATCTCAAACGCAAGAGTAGCGTGCAGACCGCCATCGGCGTCCGTCATACGGCGGTCGTCCAGAAGGCCCAGGGAGCCACGGGCGGAAGTTTCAATACCCGAGAGTTCTTTCATGGACAGAGCGAATCGACTGTCGGGACCGTGCGGCTGGTCTTTCTGGTGCTGGTCTTTCCGGTTCCCATCCTGCTGATCGGCGCCGCCTATGTCACGGCCTCGCCGACCTTGCCGATTCTCGCCTTCGTCGCGCAATATCTTGGCCTGATGGCCGAGCGCTGGTCATTTTTCGCCGAGGCCAGGCACCCGCAGAATCTGTATTACCAGTCGGTGGCTTGACGAGGCGGGATGACCGCGCTCGGATCGGATTTCCCGCTGTCGCCATGACATCGGGACGCCGTCGGCGCGCCCGCGCCTTGCCGTTTGTCCTTGGCTTGATCTGCGTGCTTCAGGGCTGCGCCACGCCATCCTGGAATCCGCGGGCGGTCGAGGCGTTCGCGGCCGGGCATGGCATGGAGCGCATTGAGGTAACGGGCACGCGCTTTCGGCATGCGATCCATGCGCGCGGCAATCCGATCGATGCGTCGCGGATTCATGTCTATCTGGAGGGCGATGGCCGGCCCTGGGAAACCCGTGATCGCATTGCCGCCGATCCCACGCCGCGTAACCCCGTGGCGCTCCGGCTGATGGCGCGCGATCCGCGGCCCGCGATCCATGTCGGACGGCCCTGTTACCATGGATTCTCGACAGCGTCGGGCTGTTCGCCCTGGTTCTGGACGCAGGGACGTTACGGCACCGAGGTGACCGCGAGCATGGCGGCGGCCATCGAGCGCCTTTTGCCGCGCCAGGCGAACCGACGCATCACCCTGATCGGATACAGCGGGGGAGGGGTGCTCGCCATGCTGATGGCCGAACGTCTGGCGGGTGTGGACCGCGTGATCAGCATCGCCGCTAATCTGGATATCGACGCATGGACCGACCATCATGGTTACAGCCGTCTGGGCGGCTCGCTGAATCCGGCGTCCCGGCGCCCGCTGGACGCGCGCATCGATCAGATTCATCTGGTTGGCGGACGGGACGGACAGGTGCCGCAAAGCTCGCTCGGCGCCTTTCTGGCGCGGAATCCGCAAGCCAGGATCCAGGTCTTTCCGGATTTCGATCACCGTTGCTGCTGGGTCGAACACTGGCCGGCGATTCTGGCGGACATCGAGCGAACATTGGGCGCGAAGCCGGCGACGCCATGAGGCTTCGCCCGCGTTCGCGACCTTGAGGCGGGTTAGAACTCGATCCGGAAACCGCCCGTGATGCTATACGAGGTCACATCTTCGTATCCCAGGAGCGTATTCACGGAGATGAACGCGGAACGCCCCTGCGCGAACTGCCCGGAAATTCCCAGGCCCAGGTCGAAATAATTGTGATCTGGTCGGGAGGTCGTCACTAGCAGGGGTGTATTGCTCAGATCGTTGACAAAGCGAGCGTCAAGGGTTTCCTGATCGTTCTGAAACTCATGCACCCAATCCAGACTCAACTGCGGTAGGAAAACGCCGCTGCCGCTACTGATCGCCTTGGCAACCATGACGCCAAGACGGGAGGTCAGCGAGGTATAGGTCTGCGAGTCATAGCCGATGGCCAGACTGCCGCCGGCCGCCTGCGGATTCGACATGGTTTCGCGATAGGCGTCGACCGCGTTCTCGGTGTAGTTGAGACTAGCCGAGGGCGTGATCGTGAACGACTGTCTGTCGATGGTGTAGCCGCCGCCCAGGCTGGCATACAGGACATCGGCCTCCGGGCTGGATGTGGCGGTCTGCCTGACGATGGTTTTCCCGTCGGTATCGCTGGCAATACCGTAGGCGATTCTGCGGCGCAGATCGTACTCGTTGCGGTTGTAGCCCAGGGTTCCTTCCACAAAGGCGCCGCCCTCCCAATAGTAGGTGCCGTAGGCGCCGATGCCCCAGCCATCCATCTCCATGTCGCCCTTGTTTTGCCGGTAGTCCACGCTTTCGGTGGTGTAGCTGCCGTACAAACCGAGGATCAGATTCTCCCGCACGCGATAATCGCCGCCCAGCGTCAGATGCAGTCCGTCGAGATCGTAACCGGAGGTGTAGGTGTCGCGATCCTGTTCGGTGTTGAGATATTTCAGATTGAAAAAGGCGCCGCCCCGTCCGAACTGCAGGTCGCCGCTTGCGCCGCCGCCGCTGGCCTGTCCGAATAACAGCCCCGCGGCCATGGTTCCGTTCGGCGCAAAGCCGGAGAGCCCGCTTGCCAACCGCTGGCTGCCCATCCGCATCGCGGCCACGCCGAGACCGGCATCGACCTGCGCCAGGGCTACCGTCCGCGTCGCGAGAACCTGATCGGGGGTGAGGGACGCGAGTGCGGCCGAGGCATTGGCCGGATCCTCGGTACCGCCGATCACCAGGACCGCGCAATCGTCGCCAAATGCCGTTCCGTTATTGAGACCGCCGATACAGGCATTGAAAACGGTGTTCGCGACTCCGACCGTGTTGGCATTCCCGGTGATCGCCGCAGCGCCTTCCAGCGCCGCGCCGCTGGCCGACGCGGTTGACTGCTCGTCGGTCGACGTCACCGCTGGGTTGGCGATGGCGGTATTGTCCACCGCGGAGAACAGGTCGCCTCCGCGGCTGGTGGGTTCGTCCGCCGCGGTCGAATCGCCGCAGAATGCGAGTCCAAGGATGGCTGCCGCGGCGGCCGCGGTCTGATTTTTTTTCATCGTGCTGTTGCTCCCGCCAATTGAACGATCGTTTCGAGTGACCGCCGACGCTTTTCCGCTGACAGACCCCGGTCGTCGGCGGCGGCGGCGCGAGAATTCGGTGTCGTCCATCCTGGCCGTCCATGTGCGACGGACATCGCAGTCTTACGTCAAGGCGTCCGACCATGGATCGAGCGCGTCCTCCAGGATCCAGCCGGATTGTACCCAACGTTTGAGTTCGGCACCCTCCCGGCGCGCGCCATCCGGGTCGTTCAGGCGTGCCCGCAGGGCGTCGATCCAGGCCTCCGGCCGGTTCGTCAGGCGCTCGACCGGGGCATTCCGGTAGGGTTCGATATCCGTGCAAACAACTGGAATCCCCAGGATTCCGTACTCTAAAAGTTTGATATTGCTCTTGCAACGATTGAAGTCATGCAAGGCCAGGGGCGCGATCGCGAGATCGAGTCCGAGTCGCGCCAGCGCCGCCGGATAGCGCGCAAATTCGACCATCGGCAACGCGACCGCCGCAAAGGCTTTCAGGATCTCCGGACACATGCCCAGGAAACACCAGTCGACCTCTCCCGCCAGTGCCTCGACCACGGACGCCAGCCATTCCAGATCGCCGGCGTGTTGGGCGGCTCCCGCCCAGCCGATACGCGGTTTGCCGCGCCCCGGCGCGGACGGCGTCGCGCCGACCAGGTCGAGCCAGCGCGTTCCCGCCAGTCGGTTGGGGACGACGCGCAGGTCGCCGTGGCGCGTGGCATAGGCATCCGCGAGCGCCTGACTGCTGAGCAGGAGACGGTCGCAGCATTCCAGGGCAGAGTTTAGGCGGCGTTCAAGATCCGGGTAGTTCGATTTCCGAAAGGGGTTCCAGCTCGGCAGGTCGGTGATCAGGTCATCGAGCGAAAAAATCAGGCGGACGTGGTTGTACTGACGATAGAGCGCGAGCGCGTGCAGGTGTTGATCGTGCAGCGCATTGTGCAGGAGCAGGATGTGCGGCGCGAGCCGTTCCAACTCGACGACGTTCGGCGCGCGCGCCGACTTGTGTTCCGGCAGGAGGGCGGTACAGGCCAGCTTCCGGTCATGCAGTGCTTGCAGCGGATCGATCGCCCGGTAGTGGCCGCTGCCCGTCCGATCGCCCGGCAGTCCCAGGATGCGCGGTGCAGTGCAGATCGCGGGATCCCAGGCCCGCCCGATCTGGACTTCGGGTTCGCAGCCGACGTCGCGCAGGCTCAGGTTTGGGTTATAGGCCGGATCGTTCGCCAGGCGCGGTAGCCATTGCGCATACAGCCGCGCGACCTCCGCGGCCACTTTCAGATCGCGGAGCTTGACGCGGCGATAACGGTGAAAACTTCCTTCGTCGACTTCGACGACCGTCGCATACGGCGTCCAGACGATCCGGTCGCCCTGCTCGGTTAACCGCAGACCCAGGTCCAGCAGGTACCAGGCTATCGGGTAATCCTGGTCGTTGAAGCCGCCCACCCGCTCGAAGGCGGGCTTCCAGAGCGCGAACAGGTGATCCGAGACGCTGACGCAGTTCTGCATGCAGAGATTGCGGTCCAGATAGCCGCGCTCGCCGAGCGTCTGACCGCGATGCAACTGGCCGGTCGCGCCGAGCGGCCAGAATCCCGCCAGGGGATACCCTTGCAGGATGTTACCGGCTTCATCCAGGATGCAGGGGCCGGCCAGGGCCACGTCCGGACGCGCGATCAGGCTCAGCAGCGCGGACAGACCGTGCTGTTGACGAATCCGGATACCATCGTGGCTCACCAGGATCCGTTGCGATCCGGCGAGCCGGATGGCGCGATTCAGCGACTGCGCGACATTGTCCCCCGATGCGGCCCGCAGGGTGCGGATCGGAATGTCGGTGACGGCGGTTTTCACTCGGCTGCCGCTCGCCCCCTTGCGCTGAAAATCCAGCACGATGACCTCGAAGTGATCGAGCACCGAACGAATGTTGTCGATCAGTTGACCGACCGCGACGCCATCGCCCCGCGTGACCGCGATCAGACTGATCAGGGGTTCCCGTGGGTGTGGATAGTCCACCCAATAGATCCCCGCCGTTGGGGTCTTGCAAACCCGTCCGCGCATCCGATTGCGCGCGAGATGGGCGGCAATGACCTTTTCGAGTTCGCCGGGATGGCGTTCCTCGTCCAGTTCCAGCAGGCCGCCGCGATCGGCGCGGTGATAGAGGACATGTGGAAGATGTCCGACCGCCGTCTCGCCAAACCGATCGATGACCTTGAAACAGAGATCGTAGAGCGCCGCCGACGCATAGGGCGCCAGTCCGCCGCAGTCGAGGAAGGCTTCCCGGGCAATCAGACAGAGATCGCCGAGATAGTCCTTGCAGCGCAGCAGATCCAGATTGATGTCGGGCTTGAAGCGCGGCCGATAGCGGCGACCGTCCTCGGCCACGAAATCTTCGTCGGTGTAGATGAACTTCCAGTCCCGTCTGGCGGCGAGGTATCCCCGCAGAATCGCGAACGTCGAGGGATGGAGTTCGTCCCCCGCCGTCAACCAGCCGATCCAGGCTGCGCCTTGTTGGGCCAGCCAGCGATTGACGATGCGCGCGGGCTGCGCGGTGCGTTCGAGCTTGATCCAGACGCACTGGGCCGATTCCGCGAGCGTCAGTTCCGGCGGATCGCAGACACTGACCACCAGGACGCGCACCCCGGTCGCGCGACCGGCGGACACCGAACGCAGGGTCGTAGCGATGGCGTCGGGATGGCGCTCGCGCTCGAACACCACCAGATCAAGGCCGAGATCCAGACCGAGGTTCTCGACTGGCGCGACACCGACACAAGGTGCCGCGGCCTGTCCCAAGGTTTCCAGCCATTGCCGATCACGCGGCGGTCCATAGGTCTTGAGGAATTGCCCCCAGGCCGGCTCGACCGCCGCCAGCAGGGCCGCCGACATCTCGATGGGTTCTTGGGCAAACTCCGTCTCTGCCGGATCGCCGTCGCCAAGCATGCCGCGTACAGGCGGCACTTCGTCGAGCGGCCCGCCAGCGAGCAGGGACGTATAGAGTTCGGCGTATTCCCGTACATTCGCGGCGAGCGATTTGATGGCCAGGCCACGCAAGCCCGACCGCACCCGACGCAGCCGCTCCGGATCGGCAACCAGTTCGTCGATGCGTGTCGCCAACGCTTGCGCGCTGACCTCCTCGACCAGAAATCCGCTTTCTCCCTCCCGAATCCGCTCCACGATGGCCCCGACCGCGAAGGCGATGACCGGAATTCCCAGCGACTGAAGCTCCGTGATCGTCAGACAATAGGTTTCCTCGTAGACCGATGGCACCAGCGCTAGATCCACCCCGGCCGCGCGCTGGCGAAGTTGGGCGAGCCGATAGACGCCGGTGCGCTGGACGCCCGCCGCGTCGAGCGATCCGGCGTAACACTCCTCGGCGCCCCCGAACTGCCAGATTTCGATCATGCGTCGACTTGCGAGATGTTGGAGGGCGTCCAGCAGCATGTCGGCGCCCTTGCGGCGGGAGAGATTGGCGAACACGCCGAGCCGGAATCGCCCGCCCCTGGGCGTCTCCCTGACCTTGCCGAGATCCGCGATGCCATGCGGTATCGCCCGTACTTTGGACGCCAGTTCGGAACCATAGGCCGCCTCGAACTTGGCCTTGACATACCCGGACGGAGAAATCAGGACATCGGCGTGGCGAAAGACCTCCAGGAGTTTGTCGCGGCGCGCGGCAAGATAGTCGCGCAGGTTCTCCTCGCGATCCCCGGCGTCCGAGTGATGGGCGAGACAGCGCAGACAATCGGGGGCGTCCGCGCGGGCAAACGCCTTGCCGCAAGGCATCCCTTCCGGCTGCAGCAGGTCGAAGATCGGGCAAAACAAATAATAGTCATGCAGCGATAGCACGACCGCCGCCCCGAGCCGTTTCGCGATGATCGGCAGTTCCAGCGTTCCCCAGTCCAGCAGATGCTGAAAATGCACCAGCGCGACTCGTCCGCCCGCCATCAGACGCGCGAAACTGGCCTCGACGACCGGCTGACGCAGCGAGGCGACATGGCCGAAGAGGCGCGGCGTGCCGACGATATTGGCCCGCCGATATTCCAGCACCCGGAACCATTCGCGATCCTCGACACACTGAAGATCGCGATAGGCGTTGTCGACCTCGCCCGGAAACAGGACCGTGGTCCGGAACGCGTCCGCGGTTCCCTCGACGACACTGCGCGAATGCAGCTCCGTGCCGCCCAGCGCGCGATACGAATGCAAGACCTGCAAGACATGGGGCGCCGTGTCGCCCCGCGCGCGCTGCAACGCCGTCGCGATCCGTTCCTGGACATCGCGCAGCGGATTCGTTTGGCAGAAACGTTGAACGAGTCGATTGTAGAAGGGCCAGCGCGCCAGCAGAATGGATGCGTTGCGGCGTTTCACCGTCTCCATCCCCGTCACCGCGCCAAAGCTTTGCTCGCCTTCGTGATACACAAAGGTGTCGTCGCAGCAG
Organism: Thiocystis violascens DSM 198; assembly: GCF_000227745.2. Classification (NCBI taxonomy): domain Bacteria; kingdom Pseudomonadati; phylum Pseudomonadota; class Gammaproteobacteria; order Chromatiales; family Chromatiaceae; genus Thiocystis; species Thiocystis violascens. The sequence goes on from NC_018012.1 coordinate 4,913,611, forward strand.
GCGATCTCGTAGCCGGCTTCCCAGGCACGCAGCGAATAGTCGCACTCCTCGCCGTAGCCGCGATGATAGGCCGCATGTAAAAAACCGAGTTGTTTAAGCGCCGCGAGTCGAATCAGCATGCAGAAACCGACCGCCACCGGCAGGCGCGGATAGCGGCGGGCCGAACAACGCGCGACGAGTTCCCCGAACCGGTCAATGCTCATCCCGTCCGGAATGGGATTTTCCTCGTTCATGACGGGGACCGATAGGATCGTGGCATGATTCGAGAGGGGACAGACCAGCGCGATCTTCGGATGGCTGGCGGCGCAGGCGAGCAGTTTGTCGACCCAGCCGGCGGTGACGACCGTATCGGAATTGAGCACGATGACATCGCTTGTTGCAGACCGGAGCCCCCGGTTGACATTGCCGACAAAGCCAAGATTCTCGTCGGAGCGCGTCACCGAAAATTGCGCATGGGTCTGTTCCGTCTCATCGAGCCAGTTCAGCAACCCTAGATCGGTGCTGGCGTCGTCGAGGATGCGGACGGCACAGTCGGGCGGCGTCAGCGCGAGAACGCTCTCCACGCAGCGCCGGACTTGATCGGCGCCATTGAAGACGGGAATGAGGATTTCGCAGCGGGGCGTTGACATGTCAATCTCGGTGTCTGATCACTGACGTATCCGCTCCGCTGTCTTTCTCGTCAACCCAACTCGCGCAGGACTTCGGGATGGCGCTCAGCGACCCGGAAGAGCGTTCGCGCCGCCCCGCTGGGGTGCCGCCGCCCCTGCTCCCACTCCTGTAGGGTTCGCACCGACACCCCCAGCAGTTCGGCAAAGCGCGCTTGCGATAATCCCGTGCGCTGGCGGGCCGCCAGAGCAGGCGGGTAGACCACCGTCCCTTGTCCGGCCTTCATCTGGCGAATCGAAGTCAGGAGTTTCGCGCCTAATTCCTCGCCTGTCATCACGTTCTCATCGTTCATCGTCCAGGGTCTCCCGAATAGACTTGAGGATCGGCGCGGGTATGTTGCCGCGCACCGCTTTGGCGTAGATCACCAGCAAATAGATCACCCGCGCCCCGCCGCGCTTGCCCATTCCGGCACGTGTCCAGCGGACCTTGCGGCATCCGCCACTACCGGGGATGACATCGCCGCTGCGCGGATGCTCGGTCAGCTAGGCGCAGAATTCACCGCGCTCGTCCTCCGACCAAATCGAGCGGGCATCGTCCGTGAACAGCGGTGTTTCGATGATCGTGTACATTTGAACAGGATACGTCTAAGACGTACTATTGACAAGCCAAAAACCGCTCGCCACGCCATCCTCCGATCGATCATCCCGGAATCTTGTGCGGTTCACATCGTTCAGGGGCGCCGTTGACCTTGACGACCGACTTGGGACACGGGATCGTGTCATCCCGCCACCCGGAGCGCCCCCCGCATGTCCCCGATTTGCTCGGCCCCAAGAACGACGATGTCTTCACGCGCGTGTTCGGCGAAGCGCCGGACCTGTTGGTGGTGCTGATCAGCGCAACGCTGCGGGTGATCGCTACAATATCGAGATCCAGGTGTGCCGCTATGGCGCCTGGGGATCGCAAGCGCTGTACTATCCGGCCCGACTGCTGAGTCAGCAATTGGGTCTGGGCGGAGACTACGCGCATCTGCGCGCGTCGGTCGGCGTGGGTGACCTTTTTCGAGCATTGGCGGGAGGAACGAACCATGTCCAGCATTGAACATGCCCCGATCCAGGCAGCACTGAATCGAGTGCGTCAGTTGAGCGCCGACGAGGAAGCTCGGCGGATGGCCTTCGTGCGCGAACGGGCACAGCGCGATGAGGTCTCCTTTCTCAGCGAGGCGCGCGAGGAGGGGCGTGAGGAAGGTCGACAGGAAGCGGCCCAGGCCACCGCTCGCGACCTCTACAGATCGGCATGCTGACCGATGTCCAGATCGCGCAGGCCACGAGGCTGAGCGTGGCGCAAGTCGAGGCGCTGAGCCCGGCCGACTGAGCGGGCAACGGTCTTGCGGGGTCTTGTAGCAAAGGAAATCACAATGCAAGTCAACGAAACAACACGCCCCGATTGGTGGCCGCAACGATTGGAGGCGATTGCGCGCCTCAGCGGCTGGGCGGAAGGTCGGGAACCGCCGGAATGGCCGATGGAAGTCTTTCTGGAAGTGAGCAACCTGTGCGATCTGAAATGCGCCATGTGCCCCACGTTTTCCGCGCTCAACCCCAGTCGACTCTATTCCATCAAGGAACAGGAACGCGGCTTTCTCGATCTCGCGACTCTAAGAAGCCGGCTCGATGACGTCCTGAAACGTGCGATTAGAGTCCATTGTTATGGCTACGGGGAACCGACCATCCACCCCGGCTTTGTCGATCTGCTCGACGATATCGGGGAATATCGGGTGCTCATCGACTTTTTTACCAATGGCATGCATCTCGACGCGGCGCTTTGCGAGCAATTGGTTGCCCGCAAGGTCTTTAGCGTCACGGTCAGTTTTTCGGGCAGCGATCGCGAGTCCTACGAAAATATCTATCTCGGCGGTCGCTTCCAGACCGTGCTGGATGGCTTGCGGCGGCTGCGCGACGCGAAACTGGCGAGCGAGAGTCTCTATCCGCGGATCGAGATCAATTCGATCGCCTTCGATCATCAGGTGCGCGGCTTGCCGGAATTCGTCGATCTCATGGCGGATGCCGGTGTCGCCGTGATTTACCTCAAGACGTTGCAGACCTTCGGCAATATCCGGGAACTGCAAGGGCATCGGTCGGTGCTGCGGCCCTGGGTGGAAGGCGCGTTTCTCCAGGAGGCGCGGGCGCGGGCAAGCGCGCGTGGCCTGATCCTGTCGACCGAACAGTATCGCCAGACCGAGGTCTCCGACGAAGCCGCCTGGCGGAGCGCGCGCGGCGATACGTCCGCGACGGTGCCCTTGAACCTGATTGGCGAAACCGCGCGGCATGCCACTCCGGTTCGCCCCCCGCCGGAGCATGTGTCCAGCGTTCAAGTCGATGCGATGCGGCTGACGCCTGACGCGCTGCGCGATGCTTTCGCGCTGGAGGACTACGCTGGCGCAACGCCCTTTTATTGTCTCGAACCCTTTCAGACGCTCTACGTCCGGCGTAGCGGCAATGTCAAACCCTGCTGCTTTGCCGACGACAGCGGTCCGGCGCTGGGAAACCTCACCGAGACCGACGCGGCCAGTGTCTGGAACGGCCTGCCGTGGCGGACGCTGCGCGAGTCGATCCTGGCGCAGCGTTACCCGCGGACCTTGTGCGGACACTGTCTGAAAGAGCAATACGGACCGCGTCAACAGGCGATCCCGGAACATCTGGAGCAGTATCGGACCTGGCTTCAGCAGGTCTGGGGCGATGTTCCGCCACGAGACCTTCCCAGCCAAACCCTCTCCAACCAGGAACTCGCGCAGCGCTGGCTGGACGCACGGCGCCTGGCGCGACAGCGAACCCGGCTGCTCGACGAGGTACGCCGGCTGACTCCGTTTGGCGTGCCGCAAACCCTGCTGGAAGGTCATCTAGATGGTCTGCGCGGGGAGGAACTTCACGGCTGGCTCTACGCGCCGGACTCCCCCGAGGTACGCCTGTCGGTGACGATTCATCTCGATGGCCAACCCTGGAAAACCCTGCTGGCGGATCGTTTCCGCGACGATCTCCGGCTGGCCGGCAAGGGCGATGGCGCCTATGGTTTCGCGATCAGGCTTGCCGATGGTCCGCCCCGCCGTCTGCTCGAAGTCCGTCTGACCGAAACCGACTGGCTGCTCGGCCGGATTGAATTCGTCAGCGACGACGCGACTGATCTGGCGCAAATGTTTCGGCCCGACGCAACCGCTCCGCAATCGCCACGCACCGATCCGGCCCTTTTTCCGCTCGAATACAGCCCCGGCATTCACGAACAGGAAATCTTCCGTTATTTCGCGCAGCATTCCGCCGGACGCCCTCAACCGGCACCACCCCGGCCCGAGGACTTGCCGGACACCGTGCTGGTCATCGCCTTCGCCAACCGCAGCGGCTCGAATCTGCTCGCCGAGACCCTGGCCGCGACCGGATTGGTCGAACGCGCGCACGAACGTTTCAATTTCGATCTTCTGAGCGAGACCTGCCAGCGCGAAGGCATCGCCGATCTGGCCGGCTATCTCGGCTATCTTCAGCGCGCCGGGTCGGACGGTCGGGTATTGGCGGTCAAACTGGACTGGAGCCAGCTTTTTTTCCTGACCCGCGTCGGCGTTATTCCGCACTATTGGCCACGGGTACGTTTCGTTTGGAGCCTGCGCAACGATCTGCTGGCCCAGGCCATGTCGCATCTGGTCGCCGAACGCACGGGCTGCTGGTCCGGTCCCTATCCCGAGGCGGTCCTGGGAACCTTTCTGGACGCATTGCAACCCGCCGATCTGGCTCGAAAAGTCGAGGAGATCACCTTCGCTCACCGGCAGTTGATGAGCTATTTTGCGTTGTATGGGATCGAGCCGGCCATCGTCGATTACGACGATCTGGCCGCGGATCCCGAGCAGACCGCCCGGCGGGTGCTGACGGAACTCCAACTGCTTCCCCCGAACGGGCGCTGGCGCTTCGATCCGCACCAGATCGCGGTGCGGCGACAGCGCACCGCTGGGATGGAGCGCGCCCTGGCGCGTTTGAAACACGCGATTCGCGCGCATCGATGAGGTGGGTCACTGCCATTAAGTTAAGCCGTTCATGGTTCGATAAACTCACCACGAACGGCTTAACTTAATGGCAGTGATGAGGCGGGTTTAAACCGGGCCGCTCCGAGCCGGCCGGTGCGGAGCGAGTACGGGACAGACCTGGCGTCTGGCTGACGGCATGCCGGACACGTATGCCTTGCTATACTCTAAATCCACATCAACCATGGTTCGGGAAATCAAGATGAGACGAGATCCGTCCCGCCGCTTGCCCCTGTCGATTGCCTGGCTCGTCCTGCCCGTGCTCCTGGCTCTGGTTGGCTGCGTCGCCACCGCCCCGACAGACGAGACCCTGTCCGGTCCGCTGCCGATCGCACCCGGACAGGGGGTTGACGATTTCGTCCTGGTCGATTGTCTCCTGCCTGGCCAGATTCGCCAGCTTGGCAGTCGCATGACCTATCTGGCGCCGCGCCGCTCGGTCAAAACCACCAAGACCGATTGCGGCATCCGGGGCGGCGAATTCGTCCTCTTCGACCGCTCCGATTACGCCAGCGCGCGTCAGGCGCTGACGCCCAAGGCGCAGGGCGGGGATCCGGTCGCGCAGACCTATCTGGGCGAGATATACGAAAAGGGTCTGGGATTGCCCGGGCCAGACTATGCCAGCGCGGCGAGTTGGTATCGCAAGGCGGCGGAGCAGAATCACGGTCCGGCGCAGACCAATCTTGGCTCGCTGTACGAGCGGGGTCTGGGGGTCACGCAGGATCAGGCCCAGGCGCTGGACTGGTATCGTCGGGCGCTGGGATTGACGGAGGATCGACTGATCTTCGAATCCACGCTGAAGGCCCAGCAGGCGGCGTTCAAGCGCGAGATCGCCGTGCGCAATCAGATCGCCGCCGGACTGCGTCAGCAGCTACGCAAGGCGTCAGCCACCAAGCCCCGTCAGTCAGCGGCCACTGCGAGCCCGGCAACCCTGCAACGTCAGGCGGTCAGCCAGCGTCTGGATGCCGAGAGCGAGGCCGCGCGGATCGGCAAGGAACTCAATGCCGTCAAGCAGCTCAAGCAGAGCGCAGCCAGTCGCGGGGGCAAATCCGGCGACTCCGGGAAGTCCGCGCAACTGGGCAAATTGGAGCTGACGCGGAACGAGCAGTACCGCGCCTTACTGGATACCTCCAGACTGCTTGCCCAGCAGTAAACCGCTGTTGCCCGCGGGCAGTCTCGCCTTGGGCGAGCTGTCCCGCGCGATCCGAAAACCGACGAAACTGTAGCGCGATTCGGGGAAATTGCGATTGCGATACGCGGAACGCACCGTGCTTGGACCGCTCTCCCAGGCGCCGCCTCTCAGAGCGCGCGGATCGTTCGAGTCGCTGGCGGCGCAGACCTGTTCGCTTCCGGTGTAGTCGGCGTCGTACTCCGAGCAGGTCCACTCCCAGAGGTTGCCGAGCATGTCCTTCAGGCCCCAGGGGTTGGGCTCGAAGCTCCCGATCGGCGCGACCCATTCCTGCTTGTCGTCGCAGGGAAAGCCATCCGCCCAGCCATGGCCCGCGTCGGCGGAATTCGCATAGCGGCAGGCATGATCGTCGAGTGCATCGCCCCAATAGCGCGTGGTCGTGGAGCCGGCGCGTGCCGCGTACTCCCATTCCGCCTCGGTGGGGAGACGAAAGTCGCCGCCCGTTTCCCGGTTCAGCCAACCGAGGTAGGCCTGCGCGTCGTTCCAACTCACGCAGCTGACCGGATCCTGGTCGCGCGTCGCTTGATATCGGTTCGGCTTCTGCCAATTGGCCCAGGACCGATAGCCCCAGGCATCGGCTTTGTCGTCCTGATCCAGGGTCCAGCAGCCATCCAGTCCGCCCACGTCCCGTTGCGCATCGGTGCGATAGCCGGTCGCTTCGGCGAAGCGTTTGAATTCCTTGACCGAGACCTCGAATTGCCCGAGTTCGAAGGTGTTCACGCAGACCTGATGCGGGCGCTCGTCGTCCTCGCGCCCGGTTTCCGTGGCGGGGCTGCCCATCTGAAAACAGCCGCCGTCGATGACGCGCGTCTTAGGGATCCAGGTGCGATCCTTCCGCACGTCCTTGGTCAAGTTCGCCAGCCTCGGATGATCCGGCACCATGGCGTGCAATTGCTCCAGGGCATGCTCGGCTTCATCGATTTGATAGCGTTTCAATAAGGTTTCGACCTTGTTCGCCAGCAGATCACCGAGTTTCAGGATGCGCTCCTGGGTTGGCGCATGGTTGGCATCCAACTTGAGCGCCTCGGCGTAGCAGTCGAAGGCCGCGTGGGCGTTCTCGACCGGCAGGTCGGCGAGCGGGAACTTCAGGTCGCAGTCCCGCAGGATGTCAGCGAGTTGTTCCTCCGTTTGCCGCCGTGCGGCGATGCGGTCGCGCAGCGCCAAGAGCGCCGCGTTGTCGGGCGAGAGGGCCAGGCCCTGCTCGATCAGGGCAAGGCTGGCGGCATCATCGCGTTGTTCAAATTGGGTGTTGGCCTGCTTCAGGAAGGCGGCGACCTGTTGTTCGCGTTCCCGCTCCTGGGCCGTCAGCATCTCGTTGCGCAAGGATTGAAAGGATTTGTTCAAATTTTCCAGCCTGGAATGATCGGGAGCGATCGCCTGCAATTGTTTTAGGGCGTTGCCGGCCTCATCGAGCTGGCGGCGTTTCAAGGAGGACTCGGCCCGGTTCGCAAGTCGATCCGCGATTTTCCCGATCCGCTCCCGGGCCGGCGCATGGGCGGCATCCAGCTTGAACGCCTCGGCGTAGCAGTCGAAGGCCGCGTGGGCGTTCTCGACCGGCAGGTCGGCGAGCGGGAACTTCAGATCGCAATCCCGCAGGATTTCCGCGAGTTGTCCCTCTGTTCGCCGTCGTGCATCGATGCGATCGCGCAATGCTAGCAACTCCGCGTTGTCGGGCGAGAGGGCCAGGCCCTGCTCGATCAGGGCAAGGCTGGCGACATCATCGCGTTGTTCAAATTGGGTATTGGCCTGCTTCAGAAAGTCGGCGACCTGTTGTTCGCGTTCCCGCTCTTGGGCGGCGAGGATTTCGTCCCGCAACGTCTTTAATCTTCGATGATCGGGATCGAGTCGCAAACCCTCGTCGATCGCGGCGAGACCGCGCGCGAATTCGCCTTGCGCGCGCAGTGCTTGCGCCTGCTCGAACAGCTCGGCGATCCGCTGTTCCAGTTGCCGTTGCGATTGCTGGCGCACCGATGCGCGCAGATCCAGGAGCTGACTGTCGTTCGGGGCCGCTTCCAGCGCGCGTTCGATGACCTCCGAGGCGCGTTCCGGCGTACCGGCGGCGAGGAAGTCGCCGGCCTGCCGCAGCGCCGCCTGAACGGCCGCCTGCCGCTCGCTGGCCAGCCGCGCACCTGTCTGCACCTCGGTCAGTCCGCGGTGTCCCGGCAGGAGCGCGAGCCCTTCCCGCGCCAGGGTCATGGCGTCTTCGTGGCGACCGGCGTCAAGGCTTGCCTGAGCGCGCGCGCGCAGGGCATCGGCCTGCTGCCGCGTCCTCTCTTCGAGACGCCGCTGAAGTTCGGCGCGCAGATCGAGCAGTCCGGGGTGGGCGGGGATGCGTTGTAATCCGGATGCGACCCGTGCCAGGCTCTCGTCCAGCCGATTCTCGCGCAGCAGCTCGTGCGCCTGCGCAAGCTGTCGCTCGACCTCCTGCCGGTTCTGGATCAACCCTTGCAGGGCGGCGAGACGGGCATCGTCCGGCGCGCTGGCGAGCCCGAGCCTGACAATCTCCAGGCTCTGTTCGTATTGCGCTTTCTGGACATGCTCGATGGCCAGTTTTTCGTATTGAATCGCCGTTTGCGCGCGATTCGGCGGGGCGGGCGGGAGTTGCTCGGTACCGATCGAACCGGGCGGTTCCGGCGGCGGACGGCGCGCGAGATAGAGGCCAATTCCCGCAACCAGCACGACGACCAGCAGCAGCGTCATGAGCCGAACGCCCTGGCGTTCGGACAGCGGCCGTCCCTGGGTGCCGCTGTCGACAGGCTGGGTCGTGTCGGTGCTCGCGGACGCGGTTTGGGTGCCGCTGTCCGCTGGGGGGCGAACGCTGGCGCCGCGCGCGACGAGTTGGGTCGCGTCATCGTCCAGCGACGTGGCCAAGGTTCCGTTCGCGAAGTCCTCCAAGGCGCGAATGAGCTGACCGGCGCTGGCGTACCGGTCTTCCGGCTGCTTGGCGATCATCCGGTCGAGGATGGGTTGATAGGGGGCCAGCGACTCGGGCAGGCGGGGGATGGGTTCGGTGCAGTGCTGCATGGCGAGACTGACGACATCTTCCGCCCGATAGGGCAGTTGCTGCGTCAGCATCTCGTAGAACACCACACCCAGGCTGTACAGGTCGGTGCGCGGATCGAGCGGTCGACCGGTACTCTGCTCCGGGCTCATATAGCGCGGGCTGCCGATGATCATCCCGAAGCGGGTCAACTGCATCGACTCGGCGTTGCGCTGCTCGGTGCGCGCGATCCCGAAATCCGTCAGAACCGGGGTGCCATCGGCGCGAAACAGGATATTCTGCGGCTTGACATCCCGATGGATGACGCCTTTCGCATGGGCGACCGCGAGTGCCTCGGCGATCTGTTTGACGATCCTCAGGGTGCGGGCGACCGGAATTCCTTTCTTGATCTCGTCCGCCAGCGATCCTCCCTGGAGATACTCCATCGAGAAATAGTGATAGCCGTCGGTCGAGTCGAAATCATAGATGGTGACGATCTGGGGGTGCTGGAGCTGCGCAATGATCTGGCCTTCCTTGATGAAGCGGGAGGTGAAGTCGTCTCCCGCCATGGCGATGGGCTTCATCACCTTCAGCGCCACGGAGCGCGTCAGCCGATCCTGTCGGGCCAGATAGACGGTCGCCATCCCGCCGCTGCCCAGCTCGCGAATAATCGTGTACCCAGGGATCTTCACGGCGGGGCGGGTTCCTGCGGAGGTGTGGCGTGACGGATCAAGTGCAGACTACCGCATCCTAGCCATGGCGTCGCCGGGGAGCAACCGCGCCACCATGGGCGCCGCCAATGCCGGTTTGCCAGTCGCAACCATCCGCGCGACATGCTCAGGCGTGCGCATGGGCGCCGAGATAACTTCTGGCGTCGTCCAGAAGCCGCCGGTTGCCGAAGAGGATCCGCCAGCGGGAGCCGCCGACCTGTCGCCACAGCCTTGCGGCGCGCACGCCGGCAAGAAGCAGGGCGCGGATCCGGTTCTGGTTGTCCGGATTGCTCAGATGCGAGGATTCGCCGCGAATGACGATTCGCGGCTCCAGTTGGCTCAAGGCCTCGCTGTAGAGATCGGCGAAGTGGGCGAGCAGATTGGGATGGAGCAGGGCAAGATGTTCGCGTTTCAAGGATGCCGCCTCGATACCTTCGCCAATGCGCGTTAACAGATCGGGGCGTCCCGCGAGCGTGCGCTCCAGCCTCATTAGGAGCACGACATAGCGAGTCAGTTCCAGATTGCGCTCGGGGACGCCGGTCAAGGAGGAGACGATCAGACGCGCGCCATTCGCGACCGCGCCCGGTTCGCCAAACACGGCATCCACGTTCTCCGCGTCGATCTGGAACAGGCTGTGAATGCAGGGCTCCATGGAAGCGGTGTCGGTGGTTCCCTTTCGGGCGATCTGGATCACGCAATGAACGGCCTGATAGATGCCGGCAAGGGCGATGACTCGGTCCAGATTGTCGTGGGGCATAGGTTAGGAATCTCTAGGGTAATGATTGAGCCGATCGGCATTTGCATCCGAGGGCATCGTAAAATCGGAGTGTAAACCGCATGGCGCTTGAAGCGCGGGCTACTGACCCGAAGCGCTCCATCCCTGGTCGATAACGGCTCCCCCCAAACACACGCCATCGCGATAAAAAACGATCGACTGTCCGGGCGTCACCGCGCGCTGCGGCTCCAGGAAACGCACCTGACAGCCGAGATCGTCGGCGTTCAGCACCTCGCACGCCTGCAGTGGCTGGCGATGGCGCAGACGGGCCTGGCAACGCAAGGGCAGATCCGGCGCGCGTCCGGCGATCCAATGCGGAGGCAGACCGCTCAGCCCCCGTGACATCAGTCGTGGGTGATGACTGTCCTGGACCAGGATCAACCGATTCCGTTCCGCATCCTTCGCGGCGACGTACCAGGGCGCCTCGCGCCCGCTGGTCACGCCGCCGACGCCAAGTCCCTGACGCTGGCCGATCGTATAGTAGGCGAGCCCCTGATGCTCGCCCAAAATGACGCCCTCAAGCGTTTCGATCGGTCCCGGTTCGCGCGGCAGATATTGGGCCAGGAAGTCCCGAAAGCGCCGCTCGCCGATGAAACAGATGCCGGTGCTATCCTTTTTTTCGGCATTCGCGAGTCCGATCGCGCGGGCGATGGTCCGGACCTCAATCTTGGTTAGGTCATGCAGCGGGAACAGACTGCGGGCCAGTTGCGCCTGATCGAGCAGATGCAGGAAATAGGTTTGGTCCTTCTCGCCATCCTGGCAGAGCGCGAGATGACTGCCCCGGTCGTCGTGCGTGACCCGTGCATAGTGACCGGTCGCGATGGCATCGGCGCCCAGCCCGAGCGCGTGATCCAGAAAGGCCGCGAACTTGATTTCCCGGTTGCACAGGACATCCGGGTTCGGTGTCCGCATGGCCCGGTACTCGCTCAGGAATTCGGCGAAGACCCGATCCCAGTATTCGGTGGCGAAGTTCACCGTATGCAGCCGGATGCCGAGCCGTTCGGCGACGGTGCGTGCGTCGGCCAGATCCTGCGCCGCCGCGCAGTAGCCGGCGCGGTCGTCTTCCTCCCAATTTTTCATGAAGAGCGCCTCGACCTCATGGCCCTGTTCGAGCAGGCGATGGGCGGCGACGGCCGAGTCGACGCCGCCCGACAGGCCGACAATGACGCGCTTGTGCGATCCGGTCGAGGGATCGGAGCCCATGACTGTCATCAGGCGCTTGCCTCGTTGCGGATGTCGGTCGGGCCGCCGTTGCCGAGGATGTGCAGTCTGTCGGAAATCCGTGATATTTTCATAAAAATAATTGACATTAATATAATAATACTCTAATAAATTAACGCATGGCTTGCATCAAGCCTTACGACTCGGAAGCAAACGCTGGCGACCGTTGTTGCCGCACTTGATTTCGAACTCAAGACATCTTTAATCGGGAGCTTTGTGATGAAATACGCAGCGATTCTGAAGGAATTGACCGGTAGCGAGCTTATCTCGATCGCGGTCGTTGTCGTTCTACCCTTGATGATGATCTACACCCTGCTGTTTTGAAACGACGCATGCCCTGTCGTTGATCCGCGGCACACTTGCGGCGTCTGACTTCCTGGCCGCAGTGTGCCTTGCTGCTCGATTTTACCCGATCTCTTCATCCTGTCTCGTGCTCGGCCGCGTTGGCGACAACTCTCAGTGTGGCTTGACGTTCGCCATTCCCTGAAGCCGTTCGTGGTGAGTCCATGAAGCCGTTCGTGGTGAGTCCATGAAGCCGTTCGTGGTGAGGCCCTCGAACCACGAACGGCTTCACGCTCCGAGTCCGAGGATGTTCCGTTCGTCCCATTTCAGCGCGTCTTACTGACAGGTTTCGTCTTCGACAAGCCCGCCATGAACGACCGGAACGCTACCGCGCGGACAACGTCAGCCGATCAGCGATGCCGTGCACGACCGCCGCGACTTTCGCGGGCTGCTCCTCATGGGCCAGATGCCCGAGAGCGGGCAGCGTGAGTAATTCGGCACCCGGCAGACGTTCGCGCACCCGCTGCGCTTCGCGCGGAGAGACCGTCAGATCCCCCTCGGCCACCACCAGGTATAACGGCGTTTGCAGATGCGGCAGACCCTGTTCGATCAGCGCGAGATCCCAGTTGGCCATCATGGACAGCGTGGCCCGGATGTGCGAGGGATGGCGTATCAGGCGTTGATAGAAATCGACGCCGTTCGGGGAAAGTGCCGAGCCGGTACTCGCGACCAGACGCTCGATTTCCTTGCGGTTACCTGCTCGCCAGGCGAAAACTCGCGATACCAGCGCGTTACCGGCGAGCAGCTTTGCCACGGGCGAGAAAACATGCGCCGGCAGACCTCGCCAAGGCATGAGCGCGCCATTCAGACTGATGATGCCACTTGGCGCGAGACGGCCTTCCAGACAGAGTTGGATCAAAATCGCCGCCCCCGCCGAATGCCCGAGCACAAGCGCTGGCGATACCCCGAGCGCCTCGATCAGCGCGCCGATCGCCGCGGCCATGCCAGGCAGCGACATGCGTTCGTAGGGGGGCGATGCCGTGAATCCGTGACCGGGGAGATCGGGCGCGATGACCGTGAAGCGCTCGGCCAGAATCGGCGCAAAATCGCGCCAGGAATGGGTCGCGGCACCTGTGCCATGAAGCAGCAGAAGCACTGGACCCTCGCCCATCTTCTGGACATGCCAGCGCAGACCGCCTGCCGACAGAAAACGACTTGACGCCCGATTGGGCCAATCATGGCCATCGTGCTCCCAATTGGGTTTGTCATCCATGGTCTTCATCGCCCCGCGATCATCGTGAGCGTTACCATCGTTCTCTTCTCCCTCATAAGCCATTCCCAGGTTGGATGATATACGCGAAGGAGCTTAGGCGATTTTCGGGAAAGAGTTCATGGATTTCCCATTATCATGACCCCTTCGACTCGCGCCCCCGAAAGATTCGGTGGTGTAGCGGAAGACCCGCAAGGTTTCGGACCAATACCCGGGGGGCAGCCCGGCCTTGAGCTTGAGATGTTCCAGGAAGGACGCGGGATCCGGCAACTGTTCCCACACGGACGGGAGGAAAGTTCCGCGCCGTCCCTGGTCCGTGAGAATGAGTCCGTCAACCCCTGGACGGATAAGGCCGAGCAGATCGGCCTGGGAGGCGAACTCCAGCGGTTCCGGTGGGGCGAGGATGGAGATTTTGATCGTCAGCCGGGGGAATTCGTCCGGGCGCAGCCGCGGGAAGCGAGGATCCTGGAAAGCGGCGGCGAAGGCGTTGTGGGCGACATCTTCCACCAAAGGGCGAAAAGCGTCCAGGACGCCGATGCAGCCGCGCAGCGCGCCGTCGAACTCAAGGGTGACGAAGGTGGCGCGGGTCGCCCGCAGCGGCTCGGGGTAGTCGGCGGGATCCAAATCCAGCGGCATCCCGCGTTCCAGGCCGTTGGCGATGGAGCGCGCAGCCACCTCCAGCAGGATTCTGCGTTGCTGGTCCAGGGCGATGTCGAGTGGCTCGGCGTCGCTGGTCGGCTTGGACTCAGTGAAAGACATAAGCGCCATACCCCACGACCTGATCGCGCGATCCGGCGGTATCGCCCGAATTGCGCAGATCCAGCGTCCGCGCCTGCATGCCGCGCCGTTTCGCCACCGTCAGGAGCCCATTGACCGGGGTGCGGCCGCAGGCCTGATCGTAACCGATGTCGTCCGGACGCAGCGACTCGATGGCGGCGGACGTGGCGGCATCCAGGCGGCGCGCGGAGCGGTCGTCATGATAGTGGCTCAGGTCGGAGCTGATGACGATGAGCGTCTCGGGGCCGCCCCAGAGCAGTTCCAGCACCTCGGCCACCGATTCGGGGCTGGCGTCGCCGACCACGAAGGGCGCCAGGCTGAAATCCACCAACACCCGCTGGAGAAAGGGAAGTTGAACCTCCAGGCTGTGTTCCAGCGCGTGTGCCTCGTCCATGGATCGGACCTGGGGCAGGGCGAGCGCCTGATTGATCGCCACCCGGTCCAATGGCACCGCACCCAGCGGGGTGTCGAACCAATCGGCGCTACTCGTCGCCAGACCGCGAAACGGAACCCGGTGGCTTGGTCCCATCAGGATGACGCGGGTGACGCTTTCGCGTGCCGGTGCCAGCGTGGCGTAAGCGCTCGCGGCGATCGGGCCGGAGTAGATATAGCCGGCATGCGGGACGATCACGGCCTTGGGCGGCGGGGTGCGCGGCTGAGCGTTGGCCAGGAAACCGTCCAGCATCCGCGTCAGTTCACGCGGGTCTCCGGGGTAGAAGCGGTCGGCCACCGCGGGTTGTCGGACGAGTGACATGGGTTGTCCCTCCTGCGAATTCAGTGTTCTGTCAAGACGCTATTCACATCATGGATCCTTGGAATAACTTTAAGTATTGCTCATTTTTGGGCGCGGGCAGGCCGCCTGCGCCCCCAAGCCGGCAGGACCGCTAAGGCCAGGGGCGTTCGCGGCACCGATTGGAGAATGCGCTGAATTGCACCGTCAGGGCTGACGGCAGGATGATGGTAAGGCATTGGGTTTCAATCCCGCTCCAGCCTGGCACTCCCAGATGATCGCGCCCTCATTGTCGCTGGGCACCAACAGCATCTCGCCGACCGGCAGGGCGATACTCAGAACCATGTTCTCGCCGTTGAGCGACAGGTCGCTGCCGTTGGGCAGGGTCGTCGCCAGGCCGACCGATTCCAACGAATCAGGGACGCTTCGTTGCTGCTCATAGTGGCTGGCCAGAGCATCCCGGATCGGGGAGCTGTCCTGCCAGGCCGCACTCGTTTGGACACGGGTCAGGTAGTCCTGATACGCAGGGATGGCGATTGCCGCGAGGATGCCGATCATCGCCACCATGATCAGGAGACCGCTGGCGCCAGCGCCGGTATTCGGCACCAGGAGCGCCAGCGGCCATGCTAGCGGATGGCGCGAAGGCATCGCCGTTTCTGGCTGCAAGATGGCTTGCGCTCGTTTGCAGAGCCAGGGGTAGCCATTGATCAATTCGTGGAAAGACATCCAGAACTCTCGCGTGCGCGCGGTCTGTGCGGAAAAGCCCGCGAGATGCAGGTCGCGCCAGCGCTCGGAGCCGGCGGCCAGTGCGCCAAGGGCGCGGGCGGCCTGTTCTGGCGAGCCGCAACAAGCGGCGCCGTGGCGATCGCAGGTGTATTCCCGCGCACGCGAATAGGCGGCGCCCAGCAGTGGCAGCCAGAGGACCGGGGCGCGCCATTTCCAGCCGGTCAGATGTTTGCGGCGGATATGGCCCAATTCATGGCCGATGTAGAAATTGACGCCGTCGGGATGCTGCGCCATGGCATCGACCGTGCTGGACAGCAGGACGACGAAGTCTCGGCCAAGGAACCGGGTTGCGAACGCATTGAGCATGCCCTCTCCCTGTAGCAGATAGGCTTCAGGACGCTCTTTCATGTCCAGACGGGTACAGCACGTCTCGTAGCTAGCGTACAGATCCGGCAACTGTTCAGCCGACAGCCGCACCCCATTGCCCTTGATCCAGGAGATGAAGGCCGACTGCGCGAACAGGTAGCCGATGAACAACAGCAGTACGTAAATCAGCGCGATGCCGATGGTTCCGACGACGATGATCGCCCAGGCCAGCAGACCCAGGACCAGCGTGATACGCGACAGAGTGATTTCACGCGGATAAATAAACGTATCCAATGTGGTGGCTCCTGATGGTTGGAGGTGAATGAATCGGTCGATGTATTCTCAAGCGCGCATGATGACATGGATCGATTTTCTGGAAATCGACGATTGATGAGTGGTTCCCCAGGATGGGGGACAATTGTACGGAACCTTGGGCGAACTGATTGAGCAGCTTGCGGCAACCCGCGGCATCCTCGATCCACTCGATCCCCGCCTCGACGGGGACGGCGGCGCTTTGCGCGCGAATCCCTGCGATGGCGGCGGAGATGATCCTGTTCTGCGCGGCGACATCGATCAGCCCTTGCTGTTGCGCAGTCTCGGCCGCCAGACAGACTCCCGCCTGGGCGCCCATCACCGCGCCGCTGGCGGCGCCCATCCCCATGCCGAAGCCAAGCGCCAGAAAGCCCCCGATGGAGCCGCCGATCAATAGGAAAATCAATGCGATAATGGTTGTTTTCATGGAAGTTCTCTCCGTTTTTGGGCAAGGAATTCAGGGGCAAAGACAAGGGGGTTTGCGGGTTGCCGGCGACCGACATAAAAGGCGATGGCTCGGTTTGCTTTATATCAGACTTCCTGGCGTGCATGGTTCGAGCCTTGGATCGCGGCCATGCTCAAAAATAGTCTGGAGGTCAAGGTAAACTGATCTCCTTGCGCATCAATCACTGGTTTCCGCCATTTCACTCTACCGATGACTGCCAACCTCCCTTGCGTTTCTTCTTCCCGGCGTCTTGCCTCCGATGTCTTGCGCCTAGTGCTGGCCAGCATGTTGACGTTGACCGCAATGGCGGCCAGCGCGGACAGTCGGGATGATTTTCTCGCCGCCGAGCAGGCGCTCAAGGATGGCGACCGGGCGCGTTTCGAATCGCTTGTCGAAACGCTGCGCGAGTATCCCCTTTATCCCTATCTGCGCTTCGCCGATCTGACCGGGAACCTGAATGCGGCACCGGACTCCGCGATCGAGGCCTTTCTCGACGCCGATCCGGATTCGCCGCTGGCCGACCGTCTGCGCCTGGCCTATCTGCGCCGGCTCGCCGATGCCGGACGCTGGACCGATTATGCGCGGGTCTATCGGGCGGACGAGTCGGTGGAACGCCGCTGTTTGTATCTGCGTGCGCTGATCGAGTCCGGCCGCGCCGAGGAGGCCATGCCCCAGGTCGAATCGGTCTGGCTGTCGGCGCGCTCGCGGCCGGATGCCTGCGATTCCGTCTTCGCGGCCTGGCGGCAGGCCGGTCATCTGACGCCCGGGTTGACCTGGCGGCGTATCCGGTTGGCGATGGAGTCCGGCGAGACCGGATTGGCCCGTGGGCTTGGGACGCTTCTGCCCGAGGCCGAGCGTCCCTGGCTGGAACGCTGGCTGGACGTGGATCGGGATCCCGCCCGGATGCTGGAGACGGTGGGATTTTCCAGGGAGCATCCGCTGCGCGCGGCGATCCTGGCCCATGGGATTGTCCGGCTGGCGCGGCGCGCGCCGGATGACGCGGCCTTGGCGCTGATGCAGTGGCGCGAGGCGCTGGCGGTCGACCCGGCGGCGCTCGACCGTGCCCATGCCGCGGTGGGTCGCGCGCTCGCGCGCACCGGCGAGCGTCTGGGGCTTGCCTATTGGGACGGTCTGCGGGAGACCGGGGAGAATCTCCCGGAACAGGAGGCGCGTTTGCGCGCCGCCATCGAGCTGATCGCGTGGGACTGGGTGGCCAAGTGGATCGCGCGCATGCCGGACAGCGAGGAGAAACGCGACCGCTGGCTCTACTGGCAGGGACGCGCCGAGGAGCGGCTTGGCCACGCGGCGGCGGCTCAAGCCAGTTTCGAGCAGGCGGCACGCCAACGCGGTTTCTGGGGCTTCATGGCGGCGGACCGGATCGGACAACCCTATCGTCTGGACCATGCGCCGACCCCGGCGGAGCCGGCGCGGATTCGCCGTCTCGTCCTCACGCCGGCGTTTCAGCGGATTCGGGAACTGCATCCATTGGGGCGTGAGACCGATATCCGCCGCGAATGGCGCGCCCTGACCCGGAATCTGGAAGCGCCGGATCTGCTGGCGGCGGCCGTGATCGCCGATGCGCTGCGCTGGCATGATCAGGCCATCTTCACGCTGGCGCGCACCGGTTACTGGGACGACCTACACCTGCGCTTTCCCGTGACCTATCGGGAACTGGTGACCGAGCAGGCCTGGCAGACCGGGATCGATGCCGCCTGGATCTTTGCGGTGATGCGTCAGGAGAGCGTCTTCGCGCGCACGATCGCCTCAAACGCCGGCGCCATCGGGTTGATGCAACTGATGCCCGCAACCGCGGCGGAGGTCGCGGCGGATCTGGACCTGGACGCGCCCTCGCGCTGGTCATTGCTCGACCCCGCTCTGAACATCGCGCTCGGCAGTAGCTATCTGGCACGGATGCGCGATCGCTTCGGGCATGCCGCGCTCGCCACGGCGGCCTATAACGCGGGACCGAGCCGGGTCGCGCGCTGGCTGCCCGAGGACTGCCTCGACGCGGATCTCTGGATCGCCCGGATCCCCTTTGCCGAGACGCGCGCGTATGTGGAGCGCGTCCTGACCTATCGCGTGATCTATGCGGATCGCCTGGGGCTTGCGCCGGTGCGCCTGAGCGAACTGTTGCCACCGGTGCCGGCGGCCGGTTTCTGGCGCGAGGCGCGCCTGGAGCCCTGAACCTCCAATCGTCACCGAACGGCCTCTGGCACCGAGGGACAACAGTCGCTAAAATGCGTTATGCGCATAAGACTTTATGGGGGCCAGGATGCATAAACGCATGACCATCACACTTGACGAAGCGGTCTATGAGGGGCTGTACCGGCGCGTGGGCAAGCGGCGCATGAGCCAGTTCATCGAGGACTTGGTGCGACCGCATGTGCTGGATACCAGTCTGGATGACGGTTATCAGGCCATGGCGGCGGATGCGGTGCGCGAAGCGGAGGCGCAGGAATGGTGTGACGCGCTCGCGCGGGACGTCGCCGATGACGCGCGGTGAGGTGTGGTGGGTCGAGTTCGACCTCTCGGTTGGCAGTGAGATCCGCAAAACGCGCCCAGGGGTGATCGTGAGCAACGATGCGGCAAATCGGCATCTGGCGCGGGTCGTCGTTGTCCCACTAACCAGCCAGACCGGACGCCAGTATCCCAGCGAAGCCTTGGTGACCGTCGCGGGTCAGACCAGCAAAGCCATGGCCGATCAGATCATGGCGGCCGATAAATCGCGGCTGAAAACTCGGCTTGACGTCTTATCCAAGACGGATCTGCTGGCCGTCGAAGACGCGATCAAGCTGCATCTTGGGTTGCCGATGTGAAAGATGAACCGCACAACGCAACACGCCCGGTTTTCCGAGGGCGTTTTGGTCAGGCGTTGGAGCGGTGGTCGATGGGCTTCACGGCCAAGCGGCGTCCGTGCCAAAGGCTATAAAACGGCGTTAGCCTGGCCGGTCGGCCGTCATCCCCGCGCATCTCCGTCCCGGTTTTGTCTCGTTCTCCATACCCTTGGTTGAAATTCTGATGATGTCGATCGCGTATCGCCGTTCACTTCCGCTCGTCGCGCGATTTATCTTGGCGCTGGCGCTCTCGCTCGGTCTAACGGGGGGCGCGCTTGCCGAGCAGACGATGGCCGAGGCCATGGCCAATGCGATCGCGCGCATGATGGAATCGATGGGGTTCGCCAATACCGGCGTGGGCGGGCCGGGCGCGGGCATGCCCGCCATGGGTCAGGCGATGCCCTACAATCCTATGAGCATGCCGGGGATGACGGGCCTGCCTTCGCCCTTTGGCGCCGTTCCTGGCGGTCAGACCATGCCCGGCGGCGCGCAGATGAATCAGATGGCGGATCGTTTCTCCCAGAGCCTGCCGCTGTCCGGCGGGGTCGGGGCGATGCCCTGGGGCGCTTCGTCGCTGGAAGGCGTCTGGGAGGACAACCAGGGCGGTTTGCTCATCGTGCAGGGTGCGTTCTATCGGATTTACTCCGCCTGCGACGGTTTTATCGAGGGCGGGATTGGCATCGGACCAACCCGTATCGAGCTGACCAACTCGCGGGAGAACTTCACCCAGACGTTCGAATTCGCGCTCGATCAGGGCCGCCTTGTGCTGCGTAGTCAGAGCGGCGAGGTTTTTCTCTATCGGCGTCTGGTGCTTGGACAGGGACGCGAATCGCTCAGTCGCTGAACGCGAGTCGGAGCGCGACCGCGAGCAGCAAGAGCCCGAAGAGACGTTTCAGAAGATCGACCGGCAAGGCATGGGCGAGACGAGCCCCGAGCGGCGCGGCCGGCATGCTGGCGAGCAGCATGACCCCGACCGCCGGCCAATAGACGAAGCCGGTGCTGAACGCGGGGAGCCCGCCGCGCCCCCAACCGGCCAGGATCAAGCCGATGGCGCCCGCGATCGCGATGGGCAGACCGACGGCGGCGGAGGTGCCGACCGCCTGACGCATCTCCAGCCCATGGCGGTTCAGGAAAGGCACGGTCATGGTGCCGCCGCCGATCCCGACCAGCGCGGAAAGCATCCCGATCCCGCCGCCGACCGCCCACAGACGGCCTGTTCCAGGCAGCGGGGCGCTGCGTTGCGGCGCTGAGCGGATCAGCATGCGCAGGCTCACCACGACCAGAAATCCCGCAAAGAGCCGTTTCAACCACCATTCCGGGATGATCGCGACCAGTCCCGCCCCGGCCCAGGTTCCCAGCAAAATGCCGGGCGCCAGCCGGGCCACCAGATCCCAACGGACGCCGCCGCGGCGATGATGGGCGCGGGTGGAGGCGGCCCCGGTGCCGATGATGGTCGCCAGCGAGGTGCCCACCGCCAGATGCGGTATCCAGTCTCCACCGATGTCCATTCGGGTAAAGATCAGGATCAGGGCGGGCACGATGACCACGCCGCCGCCGACCCCAAAGAGTCCGGCGAGCAGACCCGACAGGATGCCGATCGTCAGATAGGCGGAGAGTTCGACGGCTGGCATCTGGTCGCTTGCGAAACGGTTTGGGCCTGAGGGTTGAGGAAGAAACAGCGTCAAGAGCGTTGAGGCGCGGTGGCTATAATACGCGACACCTGCTCAACCGTGATGGCATCCTGAGCACTCAATCGCGCGATCGCACCGCAACGCGGCGAATCGGCGTTCCAGCACCCCTACAT
Organism: Thiocystis violascens DSM 198; assembly: GCF_000227745.2. NCBI lineage: Bacteria > Pseudomonadati > Pseudomonadota > Gammaproteobacteria > Chromatiales > Chromatiaceae > Thiocystis > Thiocystis violascens. The sequence continues at coordinate 4,934,692 of NC_018012.1, forward strand.
GAGTCATTACTGAGATGAAACATCACCGCGTCTTTGTCCTTGGAGGAACCGGCTTCGTCGGCCAGCACCTGTTGAACCGTCTGTCCCGCGCCGGGATGGCGTGCCGACGCGCCATCCGCACCGGCAGCGTCATCTGCAACTGATTCCGGGCTGCGAGCTGTGCGAGGTCGCGGGTTGGGAGACGGCGCCACTGGCCGAGGCGATGGCCGGCTGCACGGTTCTGATCAACCTGGCGGGCATTCTCAATGAAGGCGGCGGGCGGACGTTCGAGCAGACCCATGTGCGGACGGTGGAGACCGCGACCCGCGCCGCGCTTCAGGCCGGCGTGACGCGCTATCTGCACATGAGCGCGCTGCACGCGAACGCCGAGAGCGGCCCCAGCGACTATCTGCGAACCAAGGGTCGCGGCGAGGCGCTGGCCTTCGCGGCGGCGGGGGAGGGGCTGGCGGTGACCAGCTTCCGCCCGTCGGTCATCTTCGGCCCCGGAGATAGCTTCTTCAACCACTTCGCTGGGCTGTTGCGACTGCTCCCCGGTCTCTTTCCGCTCGCCTGTCCGGATGCTCGTTTCGCGCCCGTCTACGTCGGGGATGTGGTGGAGGCCATGCTGCGTTGTCTGGATGACCCTGACACCCATGGCAAGACCTACGAACTCTGCGGCCCGCGCGCCTTCTCGCTCCGCGAACTGGTCGTCTATACCGGCGAGCGGATCGGACGCGAGATCTGGGTGATGGGGCTCGACGATCGGCTGTCGCGGCTTCAGGCAAGTATCTTTCAACGCTTGCCGGGCAAGCCATTCACCCTGGACAACTATCTGTCGCTTCAGGTGGACAGCGTGTGCGCGCGCGAGGGACTCAAGAAACTTGGGATATCGGCCACGGATCTCGATTTCGTGGTGCCCGGTTACCTCAAGTAAACCGCGATCCACTGAACTTTCGTGATGCTGTCGAGCGGTGTCGCGAGCCTTCAGCCATGCTTCTCGTCCTCGGTTTCCTCGGTCTCGATGGCGGCCGCGCTATAGCGTTGACTGAAGCGGATGATGAGGATCGCGAGACTGACCAGCAGGATCGCGCCGCTCTCGTAGAGGAGGTTCTCGGGGGCGATGTTTTTGCCCTGGAGCACGATCAGCCGCGAGAGCGCGGTGACGGCGATGAACATGGGATAGGTGAAGGGCACGGACCGTCGGATGAAGTAGACGTTCGCCATCGCCATGATCTCGATGAAGATGAACATCAGAAGCAGGTCTTCCAGTTTGACCTGTCCATTCTGATAGATGCCTTGGATGAGTTGGCCGATGCCGACGAGCGCCAGTGCGCCGACACCGACCAGAACCGCCTTTTCGATGTAATGAAAGAGCGTCGACAGCCAGCGATCGAGGGGTTTTTGTGACTTCATCGTCAGGTCTCCAGGAATTGATCAGTGGTCAGATAGTGTGCGCGGAGCCCTGTTCCTCGCCGATGCGTCGATGACTCGTCGGCGAGAGCAGCAGATAAAACGCAGGCACGACAAACAGCGTGAAGACCGTGCCGATGCCAAGCCCGGTGACGATCACCAGCCCGATGTCGAAGCGGCTGACCGCGCCCGGACCGCTGGCGGTGAGGAGCGGGATCATGGCGACCAGCATCGAAACCGTCGTCATCAGGATGGGGCGCAGCCGGATGGCCGAAGCCTGCTCGATCGCCTCGCGTCTGGCGAGTCCCTCGCGCTCGCCGAGCTGATTGGCGAATTCCACGATCAAGATCCCATTTTTGGCGACCAGTCCGATCAGGGTGATGAGCCCGACCTGGGTGTAGATGTTGATGCTGGCGAAACCCAGGAACAGAAACGCCATGGCGCCGGCGAGCGACAGGGGCACCGACATCAGGATGACAAAGGGGTCGCGCCAGCTCTCGAACTGGGCCGCCAGGACCAGATAGATGATCAGCAGTGACAGGAAAAAAGTGACCTCCAGCGCAGCGCCTTCGCGCTTGAACTGGCGCGATTCGCCCTTGTAGTCGATGCGCGCGCCGCGCGGAAAGAGACCGCGCGCTTCCTGCTCCAGGTAGTCCAGCGCATCGCCCAGGGTGACGCCGGGGGTCATGACGCCGGAGAGCGTGACAGCGTTCAACTGCTGGAACTGGACGCGCTTCGAGGGCTCGACCTCGTGGCGGAGCGTCACCAGCGCGCTGACCGGCACCAGTTCCCCGGCGGCGGTTCGCACCTGATAGTCCAGCAGTTCCCCGGCATCGTTGCGGTAACCCTGCTCGACTTGGGGGATCACCTTGTAGCTGCGGCCCGCCAGGCTGAACCAGTTCACATAGTCCTCGTTGAGCATGCCCGAGAGGCTGAGTCCGAGATCCTGCATGCTGATCCCGAGGTCGCCGGCCAGATCGCGGTCCACCTCCAGCACGGTCCGGGGCCGTTCCAACTTGACGTCCTTCATCAAAAACATGAACTTGCCGCTGGCCATCGCCTGGCCGAGCAACTGGTCGGCGAGGCCGGCGAGTTCCTCCGCTCCCCGGTCGGAGAGGACGACGAATTCCACCGGCATCCCGCTGCCGGGAGTCGGCAGGCTGGGGAGCGAAAAGGCGACGGTATCGAGTCCGGCGATCTGGGACAGCGCGCCCTGAAGCTGGGGTTGGATTTCCATCTGCGAGCGTTCCCGCTGGTTCGGTGGGGGCATCTTGAAGCCGCCGAAGGTCGTGCTGGCGTCCCCGAAGCCGACCAGGATGAAACTCTCCTGGTACTCGGGGAAGGCTTCGAAGAGCGGGGTCATTTGCGCGACATAACGTTGGTTATAGTCGATGGTGGCGGTCTGGGGCGCGGTCGCCATGAAAAACAGAATGCTCTGATCCTCGGTCGGGGCCAGTTCCTTCTGGGTCATGCTGTACATGCCATAGATGGCCGCGAGCACCGCCACAGCCACCAGGAGGGTGGCGCTGGGATAGCGCAGCCAGCCATGCAGCAACCGCCGGTAGCCGCTGGCGAGCCGCTCGAAAAAATGCTCGACCGCCTGCTCGAACCGCCCCTGCTGGCCGCCTTCGCGCAGCACCGCAGCGGACAGCATGGGCGAGAGCGTGAGCGCGACGATCCCCGAGACTAGCACCGCCCCGGCGAGGGTGAAGGCGAATTCGGTAAACAGCGAGCCCACCAGTCCGCCCATGAAACCGATGGGGGCATAGACCGCGACCAGGGTGGTGGTCATGGCGATGATCGGCAGCGCCAGCTCGCGGGCCGCGTCCACCGCCGCCTGGATCCGCGGCTTGCCCATCTCCAGATGCCGGTGCACGTTCTCCACCACTACGATGGCGTCGTCCACCACCAGACCGATGGCGAGCACCATGGCGAGTAGGGTGAGCAGGTTGACGGAAAAGCCCATCAACAGCATGAGAAATCCAGCCCCAACGATCGAGAGCGGCACCGCCACCGAGGGGATGAGCGCGGCGCGCAGCGAGCCGAGCGACAGGAAGATCACCAGCAGCACGATCAGCACCGCCTCGGCCAGCGTCTTGAAGACCTCCTTGATGGACTCCTGGATGAACTCGCTGGCGTCGTAGGGGATGAAGGCGTTCAGCCCCTCGGGAAAATCGGCCTTGAGGCCCGGCATCAGGTCATGGACGCGCTCGGCGACATCGAGCGGATTGGAGCCCGGCGCGGGCTCGATACCGATGAAGATGGCGGGGATGCCCTTGTAGAGCGTGGTCGAGTTGTAGTCGGCGGCGCCCAGCTCGATCTCGGCGATGTCTTCGAGCCGGATCAGGGTGTCGGACTCCGCGCGTACCACCAGCCGGCGGAAGTCCTCGACGCTGCTGATATCGGTCGTGGCGGACAGATCCACCTGGACCAGCTCGCCCTGAATCCGTCCGACACCCGCGAGATAATTGTTGGTCCGCAGCACCTGCGCCACCTCGTCGCCGGTCACCTTGAGCGCGGCCATGCGCGCCGGATCCAGCCAGATCCGCATGGCGAAGGTCTTGTTGCCGATCAACTCGGCCTTGGCGATCCCCTGGAGCGCCTGAAGCTGAGGCTGCACGACCCGGATCAGATAATCCGTGATCTGGGGCAGATCCATTTCCTCGCTGTAGAAGGCCAGATACATGAGCGCCGTGCTGTCCCCGGTGGTGGAGTCGATCACCGGATTCTGGGCGGATTCCGGCAGCACGTTGAGCTGGCTCGCGACCTTGGCCTGGATCTCCGCGACCGCCGCGTTGGGATCGTAATTGAGGCGCATGTTGGCCTCGATCACCGAGACCCCGGCGGAGCTGGTGGACGCGAGGAAATCGATCCCGTTGGCCTCGGCGATGGCCTGCTGGAGCGGTTGGGTGATGAATCCCTGCACCAGATCGCTGCTCGCCCCCGGATAGGCGGTGGTGATGGTGACCACGGTGTTTTGCGTCTTGGGATACTGACGCAGATCCAGATCCAGGAAGGCGCGCACCCCCAGAATCAGGATCAGCAAGCTCACGACAGTCGCGAGCACCGGGCGGTGGATGAAAATGTCGGTGAAGGTCATTCGGGTTGCGCCGGCGCGGCGGCCGCCTCGTCGCTGTCCGAGACGATGCTGACGTCCTGCCCGTTGGTGAGTTTCACCTGACCGGCGACGATGACGCGATCCCCTTCGGTCAGTCCGTCGAGGACCGCGACCTCATCCCCGCGCACGGCGCCGGTGCGGATCTGGCGACGCTGCGCCAGGGTCTTGCCGTCTGTTTCCTCGATCAGGAACACCGAATCGCCATAGGTGTTGAAGGTGACCGCCTCGCGGGGGAGCGTGAGGACACGTTCCTGGACCGGCAGTTGGGTGGCGACGCGGGCGAACATGCCGGGGCGTAGCGCGAGATCGGGATTCTCGAAACGGGCACGGATCAACACATTGCGAGTGCCCTGATCGATGCCGGGACTGATCGCCTGGATCGTGCCCGCGAAGATTCTGTCGGGGTAGGGCGCCGCCCGCACGCTGACCGGCTGACCGACGCGCAACTGGGCCAGATGCCGTTCGGGCAGCGAATAATCGACATAGACCGGGTCGAGCGCCTGGAGCGGTACGATCGCCGAACCTTCGGCCAGATATTGCCCCAGATTCACCTGCCGAATGCCCAACTGACCGGCGAAGGGTGCGCGAATCGCCTTTTTCTCGATGGTCGCCTGCCTGGACTTGACCTGAGCGCGCGCCTGATCGAGCTGGGCGGCGATCTCGTCGACATCGCCCTGGGCGACGGCGCGATCCTTGAGCAAGGCGCGGTTGCGGTCCAACTGGATCTGGGCCAGCCGCTCCGCCGCCTGCAAGCCTTCGAGTTCGGCCCGGTCCACATCGTCCTCCAGACGCAGCAGGATCTGCCCCTGCTTCACTTTGGCGCCGGAGTCGAACAGGATCTGTTTGACCTGTCCCGCCACCTCGTTGTTGAGGTCGACGCCCTGGACCGCCCGCACGGTTCCGACCGCGTTCAGCGCGGGTTCCCAGGTGCTTGTCTCCACAACCGCCGCGGCGACCGTCGGGGCCGGCATCGGCTGGGAGAACAGCGCGATTTCGGCCTGGATCTGACGGTATTTGAGAAAGGCAAGACCGGCGACGATCGCGGCGAGCGCCAACAGCACCAGCAGGAGACGGACGAACATAGGCGGTCAATGCCTCTTGGCGGAATCGATCAATTTGAGGGGGCGGTCACGGGGGTCAGCTTCAATCGCTTGCGGGCGAGAGGGGTGGCAGACCCAAAGGTTTTTGGTTTGTGGCAGATCATATCGCCCGCAAGCGGGCTCCTACATCAAAATGGGAATTGCCGAGCCTCAATTGCTCTTTGCGACTCGAATGATAGAGTTCCGTAGTATAGGCGGCGATGGCCGTGAAACGAAAACCGAAATCCTGGAGTGTATATGGCGTCCATCAGCCCACCGATGCAAATCAATGACCCCGCCGCCTATCGCCGCCGCGGCGAGCTTGAGGTGATCGAGGATCTGCTCAGCGTGCGGGGTTTGAAGGTTCTGGAACTGGGTTGCGGCGCCGCCTGGATAACCCGCGAACTGGTGACGCGATTTGGCGCCGCCCAGGTCACGGCGACCGAGGTCGATGCGATCCAACACGCGAAAAACCTCGCCCTGGCGGCTCTGCCGGCGGTCGAGTTCCGCGCGGGCGGCGCTGAGTCGATCGCCGATCCGGATGCCTTCTATGACCGGGTGTTCATGTTCAAGTCGCTGCATCATGTCCCCGTCGAATTGATGGATCGGGCGCTCGGCGAGATCCATCGGGTGCTGACGCCGGGCGGGTTGCTGTATGTCTCCGAGCCGGTTTATTGGGGCGATTTTAATGAGATCATGCGTCTGATCGATGACGAGCGCGAGGTGCGAGCCGCAGCCTTCGCGGCACTGGGCCGCGCCATCGACAGGAGGCTGTTCCGGCTGGAGCGCGAGGTCTTCTACGAGTCCGAAGGCGTCTATCCCGACTGGGACAGCTTCGCCGCCCGCTTCATCCAGGTCACGCATACGGAACGCAATCTGGACGCCGCCAGACTGGTGGACATCCGCGCCGCCTTCGAGCGTCATCTGACGCCGGACGGCGCGCGGTTTTTCAAACCACACCGGGTAGACCTGTTGCGTCGGATATAAAATCAAAAACTTAAACCGCGCCCGCTCCGACCTTCACAAGTCCTGACAAAACCGCGTAAAGCGCGAAGTTCGCATGCCGCGCCAAGCGCGGTTTAACGCGGTTTATTGTGATTCGCGCATCCATGCCCCATCATGCCCGCCCTGTTTGCGACCGAATCCAAGATAACCCATGACGGATACCCTGCTGTATAACGCGGAGGGCCTGGAACGCCGCCCGCTGAAAGATTTCACCGAAAAGGCGTACCTGGATTATTCCATGTACGTCATCCTCGACCGCGCGCTGCCCTATGTGGGCGACGGACTCAAGCCGGTGCAGCGGCGCATCCTCTACGCCATGTCCGAACTGGGTCTGTCGGCGACGGCCAAGTTCAAGAAGTCCGCGCGCACCGTCGGCGATGTGCTGGGTAAGTTCCATCCGCACGGCGATTCGGCCTGTTACGAGGCGATGGTGCTGATGGCCCAGCCCTTCAGCTATCGCTATCCATTGATTGACGGGCAGGGCAACTGGGGCTCGCCCGACGACCCTAAATCCTTCGCCGCCATGCGCTATACCGAGTCGCGCCTGACGCCCTATGCCGAACTGCTGCTCGGCGAGGTCGATCAAGGCACGGTCGACTGGCAGCCCAACTTCGACGGAACGCTGGAGGAGCCCCGGCTGCTGCCCGCGCGTCTGCCGAATCTGCTGCTCAATGGCACCACCGGGATCGCCGTCGGCATGGCGACCGACATCCTGCCGCACAATCTGCGCGAGGTGGCGGCGGCCTGTCGGCATCTGCTCGAACACCCCGACGCGACGGTCGAGGATCTGGTCCGACTGATTCCGGGACCGGATTTTCCGACCGCCGGCGAGATCGTCACCCCGCCGGATGAACTTCTGAAGCTCTATCGGAGCGGCGGCGGCAGCGTGAAACAGCGCGCCCGCTACGAGATCGAGCGGGGCGAGATCGTCATCACGGCGCTGCCCTATCAGGTCTCGGGCAGCCGGGTCATGGAGCAGATCGCCGCGCAGTTCAACGCCAAGAAACTGCCGATGATCGAGGACTTCCGCGACGAGTCCGACCATGAATTCCCGACCCGCTTCGTCATCGTGCCGCGCTCCAACCGGGTCGATGTCGAACGCCTCATGTCGCATCTGTTCGCGACCACCGATCTGGAGCGCAGCTATCGGGTGAACATGAACGTGATCGGCCTGAACGGCCGCCCGCGGGTCATGAGCCTGCGCGACATCCTGGTCGAATGGCTGACCTACCGCACCGAGACCGTGCGCCGGCGTTTGCAGCATCGTCTGGACAAGGTGCTCGAACGCTTGCACCTGTTGGACGGTCTGCTGATCGCCTTTCTGAATCTCGACGAGGTGATTCGCATCGTGCGCGCCGAGGACGAGCCCAAGCCGGTTCTGATGACCCGCTTCGCCCTATCCGACGCTCAGGCCGACTATGTGCTGAACACCCGACTGCGCCAGCTCGCGCGGCTGGAAGAGCTGAAGATCCGCGCCGAGCAGGCGGAACTGGCCAAGGAACGCGATGGGTTGCAGCGGATTCTGGGCGATGAAGGCAGACTGAAAACGCTGATCCGCGACGAGATCGCCGCCGATGCCGAGAAATATGGCGACGCGCGTCGTTCGCCGCTGGTCGCGCGCAGCGCCGCCAGCGCGATCGACGAGAACGAACTGGCGCCCAGCGAGCCGGTGACCGTCGTTCTGTCCGAGATGGGTTGGATTCGTGCCGCCAAGGGGCACGAAGTGGACGTGGTTGGACTCAGTTATCGCTCGGGCGACCGTTTTCTGGGTGCCGCGCGCATCCGCAGTCATCAGACCGTGGTTTTTCTGGATTCGACGGGGCGCGGTTATTCGCTCCCGGCCAACGGACTCCCCTCGGCGCGCGGGCAGGGCGAACCGCTGACCGGCCGACTCGATCCGCCGCCGGGCGCCCGCTTCGTCGCCGTGCTCGGAGATTTGCCGGAGAGCCGCTATGTGCTCGCCTCGGACGCGGGCTATGGGTTCATCGCCCGGATGGAGGATCTGTTCGCCAAGCCCAAGGCCGGCAAGGCGATCATCAGTCTCTCGCCGGGCGCCAATGTGCTGGTTCCGGTTCCGGTTCCGCTTGGCGACGCCGTCGGCGCGCGGCTGGCGGCGACTACCAGCGCGGGTTATCTGCTGGTGTTTCCGGTCTCCGAACTGCCCGAGATGGCGCGCGGCAAGGGCAACAAAATCATCGGGATTCCGACCGCGAAAGTCGCGGCGCGCGAGGAAGTCATGGTGGCGCTCGCCGTGGTGCCGGCGGGGGGCAGTCTGAAAATCCTGTCCGGCAAGCGCGAGTTCACGCTCAAGCCGGCCGACCTGGAGATCTATCAGGGCGAACGCGGCCGGCGCGGACGCCTGTTACCGCGCGGGTTTCAGCGGGTGGAAGGGTTGGAGGCGAACTGACTTCCGCCATCCGCCTGTCGACGCGCGGGCGTCACGTCATGTAGTTCAGCGCTTCCTCGCCCGGATGCGAAAGACCGGCGATACGCCAGGCCTCGCGGCAGGAGCCGAACAACCGCTGCACCGCGTGACGCTCCATGCCGTGGGCGCGGCAGATTTGCGAGGTTGGCGGCAATGCGCCATAGGTCAGGCGGTGCTCGCGCAGATAGTAGATGATGTTCCAATGCTCGGGACCGAGCGGCCAGACGCCATCGAGTTTGGCGATGAACTTTGCCATGCCCCGATTCCAGAGTTCCGGATCGACTAAAAATCCGTCTTGATCGAGTGGCAAGCGACGCTCCCCGATGGGCGTTTGCTGCTGTATGCCGGAGTGAATCATCGTGCGGCGCTCCCCTATCAGTTGATAGGCAATCATTGATTTGATTTATGCCATGATCGAACGAACTTCTTGACCTATTAATTTAGTCGGAAACGCGGCGGCGTCAACCCCTGTTCGGGCGATTCGCGAACGGATCAAGCCAAGGAACGTTTCATCCCCCACGCGACATGCTCCCGCACCAACTGGCTCGGATGACTGGCCCGCGCGCGCAGCGCGGCCGTGACCTCGGACGAGGCCGGCGCGTTGCCGAGCGCGACGGCCAGGTTACGCAGCCATTGGACGTGACCGATCCGCCGAATCGCCGAGCCCTCGGTGCGTCGCAGAAAGGTCGCCTCGTCCCAGGCGAAGAGTTCGAGCAGTGTGGCGGTGTCCAAGCCGTGTCGGGGCGAGAAATCCGGCTCGCGCGTCCGGTGAGCGAAGCGGTTCCAGGGACAGACAAGCTGACAGTCGTCGCAGCCATAGATTCGATTGCCGATGAGCGGACGCAGCGTTTCCGGGATGCTGTCGCGCAACTCGATGGTCAGGTAGGAGATGCAGCGTCGCGCGTCCAGTTGATACGGGGCGACGATGGCCTGTGTCGGGCAGATGTCCAGGCAGGCATGGCAACGGCCGCAATGATCCCGGATCGGCGCGTCGATGGTGAGCGGCAGGTCGGTGTAGATTTCGCCGATGAAAAACCAGGATCCGGCGCGCGGATGGATCAGGTTGGTGTGTTTCCCGATCCAACCCAGCCCGGCCTTCGCGGCCAATGGCTTTTCCAGCACGGGCGCCGAATCGACGAACACCCGATAGCCGAAGGGACCGACCTCGGCCTCGATCCGCTCCGCGAGGCGTTGCAGCCGTCGTCTCAGCACCTTGTGATAATCTCGCCCCAGCGCGTAGCGGGAGAGGAAGGCGCTTGCCGGATCGTCCAGCGCCTTCCGCATGGCGTCGGGCGACCCGACCAGATAATCCATCCGCGCCGAGATGACCCGCAGGGTTCCGGGAACCAGTTCGGCCGGGCGGGAGCGACGGCTGCCGTGTCGTTCCAGATACTCCATGGTGCCCTGATACCCGGCCGCGAGCCAGTCGAGCAGACGCGCTTCGGCCTCCCCGAGATCGGTATCGGCGATGCCGATCTGCTGGAATCCCAGTTGTCGACCCCAGGTCTTGATCCGGTCCGCCAGAGGCTGGGCCGGATTCCGCCGAACGCAAGAGTTTTGTGGATGCATGGCAAGCGTTGTCCAGAGGAATCGATTATTTTCGGTTTGAACGCATCGCCGTCGGACCTGGCGGATCAGGAAGGAAATCCAATTTCATGACCCCAGAATACTTGATTCTTGAAAAGGCTCTCCCGAGCGACGCCGAAAGGTTCGGGACGAACAGACACCCGGTAACGTCTCTCCCGGACATCGCCTCACTGCCATGAAGTTAAGCCGTTCATGGTTCGAGGGCCTCACCACGCACGGCTTAAACTTAATGGCAGTGGGACATCGCCTGAGAGGGTGTAGACAAAAATAATTGAGCTGCTATTTGTATACCAGTCTACAACTGAGCTGGTGTGCGCTGATGTCGAAAGCTGGTCGTCCCCCCAAGATTCACGAGGCGGAGCAAGCGGTATTGCGTCAAATTGTCACGGATCGCCCGACCTCCACGCTGTCAGAGATTGCCCGGGAACTCGCGGCACGGACGGGAATCGAGGCTCATGAAGCAACGATTCGCAAGTCCTTGCGGGAGGCGGGCGTCACGCGCCTCCGGGGCGAGAGTGGTCTCGAGGCGCAAGCGCGCGCAACGCCGCGTCGGTATGGGTATACGGATGCGCATCGTCGCCACGACCCCGACCAAAGCTACCCAAGTTGTCTGACCGATGCGGAGTGGGACTTGGTCGCCGCTCTCTTTGAGATGCCGGGCGGGCGGGGTCAACCGCCCCGCGTGTCGCGCCGGAGCATCCTGGAGGCGTGTTGCTACGTGGTGCGCACGGGGTGCGCGTGGCGGATGCTGCCGCACGATTTCGCGCCTTGGCAGAATGTCTACAAGACGTTTCGCCGTTGGAGTGCGGCTGGGAAGTTTGAGCAGATGCATGATCGACTGCGGGGGCAATGGCGCGAACGCGAGGGGCGTGAGATCGCGCCGACGGCGGCGGTGCTGGATGCGCAATCGACCCGCGGCTCGCCGCAGGGTGGACCGAGCGGCTTTGATGCGGGCAAGCAGGTCAAGGGGCGCAAGCGCAGCCTGGTGGTCGATACCTTGGGGTTCGTGTTGGCGGTGAGCGTGGTCGCGGCCAATCTTCAGGACCGCGATGCCGCCTCGGGCGCCGTCGCTGACGCGGCCGCCAAGTACCCCCAGATCAACACGCTGTTTGTCGATAGCGCCTACGCCGGTCAATTTGCCCAAACCACCGAGCAGACCCACGCGATCCGCGTGGAAGTCGTGCGCCATCCAGCCAACAAAAGCGTTGGCTCCTGGCACGTGGACGGGGCGCCTGACCGAGTGGTGATCGCCAACGCCGACGGCTTCGTTCCGCTGCCGAAGCGCTGGGTTGTCGAGCGCACCCATGCGTGGAATGAGCGTGCCCGTCGATTGATCATGCATCATGACCGTCTGCCAGCGGTCTCCGAAACCTGGGTTTGGCTGGCGGAGGCGCGCATCCTGCTGCGGCGGTTGACCACAACGGTTTGATTTTGTCTACACCCTCTCAGAGGCTGTGAAAAAACCTCGCGGCCTGGCCGCTGCTCCTGGGGGGCGGTAAAATAGCCCCATCGAAGCAATGGCCCCCGGCGAGCAAACGATGGCGGATGATCTCCAACCTGGCCTGTTCGACGGCGTCCCGGACCTGCTGGCCCAGGCCGAGCAGCGTCAGGCGCCGCCCCCCGGGGTGGCGCGGGTGCGCTGGCCCAACCGGACGCAACGGGAACTGCGCCCGAGCGACCTGGACTCGCTGCTGCCCGAAGAGCACCGGGCGCGGGTTGTCTGGGCCTGGGTGGAACAGGCCGACTTGAGCCGGATGTACGCCGACATCCGCGCGGTGGAAGGCGGCAGTGGGCGCACCGCGATCGCCCCGGAGATCCTGTTCGCCCTGTGGCTCTATGCCACGCTCGATGGGGTGGGCACGGCGCGAAGCGTGGCGCGCCTGACCCAAGCGCATGATGCCTATCGCTGGATCTGCGGCGGCGTGCAGGTCAACCATCACACTCTGTCGGATTTCCGCAGCGCCCATGGCGAGACGTTCGAGGCGGTGCTGACCGACAGTGTCGCGGCCCTGATGGCGGTGGGGGCCGTGACCCTCAAGCGGGTCGCACAGGACGGCGTGCGCATCCGCGCCAGTGCCGGCGCGGCCTCGTTTCGGCGCGGTGAGACGCTGGAGCGGTGCCTGGAAGAGGCGCGGGCGCAGGTTGCCGCCCTCAAGCAGCAGGCCGAAGAGAACTCCGGGGCGCGGACCCGGCGCCAACAGGCGGCGCGCGAGCGGGCCGCGCGGGAGCGCCGGGAGCGCATCGAGCAGGCGCTGGAGCGGTTGCCCGAACTGGCCGAGATCAAGGCCAAGCAAGGCAAGCCGCGCGAGCAGGCGCGGGCCTCCACCACCGATGCCGAAGCCACGGTCATGAAGATGGGCGACGGGGGCTTCCGTCCCGCCTACAACGGTCAATACGCCACCGACACCGCCAGCCAAGTCGTCGTCGGTGTCGCGGCGGTTACCGTCGGCACCGACATGGCGCAACTCCTACCCATGATCGAGCAGGTCGAGGAGCGTTGCGGACAGAGCCCCGATGAGTGGCTGGTCGACGGTGGCTATCCGGCCCATGACCAATTGGATCGCGCCGGCGCGCACACCTTAGTCTACGCTCCGGTGCCCAAACCGAAAGATGCCGCCACCGACCCGCATGTCGCCAAGGACGGCGACAGCGCCGCCGTCGGCGCCTGGCGTGAACGCATGGGAACGGACGCGGCCAAGGCGATCTACAAAAAGCGGGCAGCCACCGCCGAATGCGTCAACGCCCAGGCGCGCGAACGCGGCCTGACCCGACTGCGGGTGCGTGGTGCCGCCAAAGTCCGCTGTGTGCTCCTGCTGCATGCCCTCGCCCACAATCTCATGCGTACACTCGCCTTGGCGCCGAGTCTGCTGGGCGACGGGAAAGGCGCGTCTAGCGGAACCACAGTAACCGCATAAGGCACTGATTATAAATAATGTCGTCGGTTTCGGCGCGAATTCTGCCGATCTCTGCCGATCTCTGCCGATTGATCGCCCCATTTCCCGATGATGGCTTCCTCTCCGCCTCGCGGCTCTGCGCGCAGCACAAAGGGCAGCGCTGTCGCCATCACTGGGCGAAAATCGATTTCTTCACAACCTCTCAGAGGAAGGGCGACGCTGATACATCGGTACCCGCTAATGTTAGCAGCGCTTGATGCGATTGCCCTGCCCTCTTTGCCGCGCTGGTCATGATCGCGAATCACGCGGGCACCTTTGTGCCTACCGCCGCGCAACTGGTCGGCCTCGATGGCCTGGCGATCGGGCTCCTGCTGGTCGGACTGGGCGTCAAGGCGGGCATGGTCCCGCTGCATCTCTGGCTGCCGCTCGCGCATCCGGCGGCGCCGATCGCCGCGAGCGCCGTGCTCAGCGGCACTATGATCAAGGTCGCCATCCTGGGCTGGCTGCGTTTCCTGCCGGTCGGCGCGGTGGCGCTCGCCGACTGGGGCGCCTGGCTGAGCGCGGTTGGTCTGCTGACCATGTTCTTCGCCCTGCCGATCGGCATGACGCAGTCGGATCCGAAGGTCATCCTCGCCTATTCGAGTGTCAGCAAGATGGGTCTGCTGATGCTGCTGCTGGGTTTGATCCTGAGCGACCCGGCATTGGCCCCGGTTGGCATTGCCGCCATCACCCTCTATGCGGCGTATCATGCGCTGGTCAAGGGCGGTCTCTTTCTCGGCGTGGGGTTGCGCAAGTCCGCCGCGCTCGCGCAACCGCTGGTGCTTGGCGGATTGGTCATCCTCGCGCTGGCGCTCGCCGGCGCGCCGCTGACCAGCGGTGCTGTGACGAAATATGGCATCAAGCCGCTGCTCGATGCCGCCAACTGGACCTGGCTGGCGGCGGCGGTCGCCTTGTCCGCAGTCGCGACCACCCTGTTGATGGCGCGCTTCCTCTGGATCAGCGTCCGATCCGCAGTCGGGCTATGCCTGGCCCAGCGCGCCTGGGCGCTGCTGATCACCCTGGTCCTGCTCTTTCCCTTCCTGCTGGGCAAACCAGGCGGCCTGGCTCACCAATGCGGCAACCCTGGGGGCCGGGGTCGGCATCGCCGTCGTCATCGGCGCACTGGCCATGCGCTATCCGAACTGGTTCAAGCGGCTGATCGGTCCGATTTCCCCCGGCGATCTGCTGGTGCTGGCCACGCCGCTGCCGCGCGTCCTGGTGTGGCTCGGGCAGACCCTCTGGCGTCCCTGGAGCCGGCTTTATGGCAGGCTCGAACGCGTTGCGACCGATGTCTACAGCCTGATCTTTGACCAACCGGTGGGCGACGCCGAGCAGCGTCTGCGCGAGTGGCCGGTGGCGGGTAAGCTCTGGCTGGGGATAACGGCGATGCTCTTCCTGTTCGTGATCGCGGGGACGCCTGGGCCTTCGGGAACCCCAAGCCGAGCGAGTCTGGAGGCGGAAACGGCCGCTCGACCGGAGGCTCCGGGAACCCTGATCCCCGATTTATCGACCGACCCCGCGGCGCCAGGCGATTCGCTTGTCATGCCGGGTGAGGCGGGCGTCGACAGCGCGGAACAGTTGGACGCAGCGCCCGTGCTGGAAACGGCCGGCGCGGACTTGGCGTCCGCGCCTGATGTCAGTGAAGACGCAAACGCGGACGCGGCAAGTGACGGCGGTGAATCCTTCGACATGGCCGATGAGGCCGAGCCAGATCCAGCGCGCTCCGGCGACATCCCGCTCTGCGATCCAGCGGCTCCCTTCGTCTTCGCCAGTCGCACGGACCCTGCCGATACCATCGCCCTAGAGCGCTGCGTCAGAGAGACCGAGACCGGAACACCGCATCTGCTGGAGTCGCTGCCGCTCACCAATCGGCTGGTCCGACTGGTTCAGCGGAGTCTCAAAGTCGCCCCCTTGGCGGTACTTCTTTTTCCGGAAATCACCTCACTGAAGCCGTTCATGGTGCCTCTGAAGCCGTTCGTGGTGTCTCTGAAGCCGTTCGTGGTGAGGTTCTCGAACCATGAAGGGCTTCACGCGCCGAGGCCATCGGTCAGTCGTGCGTCGTGATTATTCGCCACCAGGGTGGTCGATGGTTGGAATCAGCTCATCCAGGATGGTGCGGAAGCTCTCCAGGACGAACGATGAACAAGCCAGGAAGTGGCGCGAATCGATGCGTCGCTTGCCGTTTCCCGGATGGGGTCGCTGATCGACCTCTGCCCATTCGGCCGCCATGCCGAGCTGCCACAGCAGAAGCGGCGACTGCCCCGGCTCCGGGCGCGGCCTGGGGTTGATCAGCCGCCAGCCGAGACGCAGCAGCGCGGTCATCAGCGGCGTCAGCTCGACCATCCAGAGTCCCAGCGCGAACAGCCCGAACACAACGACCGAGACCAGCCAGTGCAGCAGCACGGCGACCAGGCCATAGGTTTCTTCGGTGTTACGCCACATGCGATCCCCCTTGGTGCTACTGGTGCGAAGAAGCACAGAACACCATGAACCGAGCTAAGTTCGGCGGATCGAGCCCCCCAAGCGACAGCCGCCCCTGACTGCGGAAAAACTGCGGAAAAACTGGGACAGACCCTGAGGTATCCCTACGAATTCGATCGGGGCGCGACGGTCATCGTGCGTTTTGGCGACCGCATCGAGTCCTGCGAGGCGGCGATTCTCACGCGACGGCTGGCGCTCGCCGATGCGGTGCGGCTCGGTCACTGGTCGCTGGCTTTGGAACTGACACTCAAGGCGCAGTCAGCTGCGATCCGCTCGCTCAACGATGCCTGGGGCGTGTTTTCGCGCTCGCGCATCGATCTGTTGCCACATCAACTCTGGGTCTGTCACCGTGCCTTGCAGCACTGGCCGATCCGACTGCTGATCGCCGATGACGTGGGGCTGGGCAAGACCATTGAGGCCGGTCTGATCCTCTGGCCGCTGCTGTCGAGCGGTCGGGTTCGGCGTCTGCTGATCCTCACCCCCGCCGCGTTGGTCGAGCAATGGCAGTACCGGCTGCGGACGCTGTTCGATATTCGCCTGTCGCTGTACCGGTCCGAGGTGGATACGCCCAAGGCCGACTTCTGGAGCACGCACCATCAGGTCGTCGCCTCCCTGCCGACACTGCGCGCGGATCGCAAGGGGCGTCATGAGCGCCTGCTGGATGCCCCGCGCTGGGACATGCTGATCGTCGACGAGGCGCATCATCTCAATGCCGACGAAGCGACCGGCAAGACGCTGGGCTTCAAATTCGTCGAGCGGCTGGTCGCCGAGGAGCGGGTGGAGTCCTGTCTGTTCTTTACCGGCACACCGCATCGCGGCAAGCCTTTCGGGTTCTGGTCGCTGATGAGCCTGCCGCGACCCGACGACTTCAGTCTGCACCGCCTGGAACCCGAGCAACTGCCGCGACTGCGCGAGATACTGATCCGCAATTTCAAGCAGAAGATCGCTTCTAGCTCGGTTGCGGCGATTTGCTCCGCGCTGCGTAAGCGTCTGGCCAATCTGGAACAACAGGTCGCGACCTTCCGGGAGGAACAGGTTAACTCCGAAGGTTCGGAGGATGACGCCGATGCGGATGTCTTCGCGGCCTTCGACCAGTGGACGCGGCAGGCGCGGTTTCAACTCATGGAGGACGAGCTGCCGCACCTTAAAGCACTGCTGGACGCCGCCGGGCCAATCGTGGACGAAAGCAAGATGCTGCGCATCGGCGAGCTGATCGATACTCGCTATACCGGACGGTCGGTGCTGCTGTTCACCGAATAAAAGGTGCCCCAGGCACTGATGGTCTCGACTCTGATGGCGCGGTTTGGCGAGGCGTCGGTTGGCTTCATCAACGGGGATGATCGTCCATCACCGCCGCTGCCCGGAATGCGACGACGGCGTGTTCAGCTTCAAGACCCCGGATGCCTGGCTCAATGCCCCCGGCATCCGTACCCGCTATGAGGGGCTGATTTTTCACCGCAATCCGCGCGACAACGACGAAGCCAAACGCATCGTCGGCGTGGGTCATCAGCTTTTCGATCAGGCGCTAGCTCAGGCTGGCGAATGGGAAGGCGCATTGGCGTTGAGCAGGGAGCTTGAGCATCCGCTGGCGATCTTTCGCTTCCTCGACGCCCTGACCAGTCAGAGCGGACAGGTGCGTCAGGTGATTGCCGGGGTGACGGTCGGTGACGCCGATGACCTGATGCTGATCCGCGACGAGGCGGTGCTGGAATTGCTCAACCGGCGCAAGCCCGGACAACAGGCGTCGGAGACTGGCGGCGCAGGCCAGGAGATCGAAGTCGTCGCCCGCTGGCTGGAACGGGCGCGCGCCTATGCTCAGGCGAATCTCGACACCTTGCAACTGCCGTTTCGGCGTTCAATCGTCACTGATCTGGTGTTGTTATGGCCGGCGACAGTGATACGCACTTAATAGCGATAAAACGTCTGAAGACGCGCGAAACACAGCGTCTTCGGTCTGCGCAACGCTTGGGCTCGGTGGTAGGATGACGTTTTTGTGGCAATCTTCCAAAAGATCCAAGAGAACAGCACCCATGGCCTACGAAAAAATCCAGATTCCGGCAACCGGCGAGAAGATCCAGGTCAACGCTGACCTGTCGCTGAACGTCCCCAACCAGCCGATCATTCCGTATATCGAAGGCGACGGCATCGGCATCGACATCACGCCGGTCATGTGCTCGGTGGTCGATGCGGCAGTGGCGAAAGCCTATGGCGGCTCGCGCCAGATCCAATGGATGGAGATCTACGCCGGCGAGAAGTCGACCCGCACCTATGGCGAGGATGTCTGGCTGCCGGACGAAACGCTCGCGGCGGTCAAGGATTTCGTCGTGTCGATCAAGGGGCCATTGACGACGCCGGTTGGCGGCGGGATCCGTTCGCTCAACGTCACCCTGCGTCAGCAACTGGATCTCTATGTCTGTCTGCGCCCGGTGCGCTATTTCACCGGTACGCCGAGCCCATTGAAAGCGCCCGAGCATACCGATATGGTGATCTTCCGCGAGAATTCGGAAGACATCTATGCCGGTATCGAGTGGCAGGAAGGCACGCCCGAGGCGCGGAAGGTCATCGACTTCCTCCGCAACGAGATGGGCGTGACCAAGATCCGCTTCCCCGAGACCTCCGGGATCGGTATCAAGCCGGTCTCGCGCGAGGGCACGGAACGTCTGGTGCGCAAGGCGCTCCAATACGTCATCGACAATGACCGCCCGTCGCTGACCCTGGTGCACAAGGGCAACATCATGAAGTTCACCGAGGGTGCCTTCAAGCAGTGGGGCTATGATCTGGCCAAGGCGGAATTCGGCGCGGTGGAAATCGACGGCGGCCCCTGGTGCAGCTTCAAGAATCCCAAAACCGGGACCGAGATCGTCGTCAAGGACGTGATCGCCGATGCCTTCCTGCAACAGATCCTGCTGCGCCCGAAGGACTATTCCGTGATCGCGACCCTGAATCTGAACGGTGACTATATCTCCGACGCGCTGGCGGCTCAGGTCGGCGGGATCGGCATGGCGCCCGGCGCGAATCTGTCCGATTCGGTGGCGATGTTCGAGGCGACCCATGGCACCGCGCCCAAGTATGCCGGCAAGGATCAGGTCAATCCCAGTTCGCTCATCCTATCGGCCGAGATGATGTTGCGTCACATGGGTTGGGTCGAGGCGGCCGATCTGATCATCAAGGGTGTGGAGGGCGCGATCGCGGCCAAGACCGTGACCTATGACCTGGATCGACTGATGGACGGCGCGACCAAGCTGAGTTGCTCGGGCTTTGGCGCGGCGGTGGTCGGGAAGATGTAGGCGGAGTCTGGCGCGAATCGATTGCCAGGAAGCGGCGGGATGGCTTGCACCAAGGCCAATGGCTTTGGTGCAAACCCGCTCATGGTAAGTTAAGACAATGTTTTTAAATGCGCTTTAAAAACATCAACTGACTTGATGGACATTGGCCGCGTGGAGTCCCTTGGGGCCCTGACTCAACTCGAACTCGACCCGTTGTCCCTCGCGCAACGTCTTGTAACCATCCATGTCGATGGACGAAAAGTGGACGAATACATCTTCGTCGCGTCCTTCGGGTTGCACAAAACCATAGCCTTTGGCGTTATTGAACCATTTGACGACACCGGTAATCATTTGGCGCACTCCTCCCGGGATGATGGGTCTTTCGTTTGGTGGTCATTATTGTTGTCTGATACCGTACCTTGAATCCGGCGATCGGCACCACAATTCAGTAGTATAGTGAGTTGATTTCGCTGGTCAAACCGGCTCTTCGTCCGAATCCGTTTTCCGCGGTTTCACAACCGATTGCCGATCGATGGCGCAAGTGGGCGCACGGACTTTCGCCAATCCCGACTTTCGCCGCGCGAACCGATGGATGCGCATCGCGGACGATCATTTTTTGACTAGAATTCGAGATCATGAGTGACGATATACCAGGGGACGAACGCGAATCCGGGCTGACCGTCCAAGAGGCCCGACCCAAATTACGGCGTCCGCCCTTGTTCAAAGTCCTGTTACTGAACGACGATTACACTCCGATGGAGTTCGTGGTGCTCGTTCTTGAGATTTTTTTCAGTATGAACCGCGACAAGGCGACCCAGGTCATGCTCCATGTGCATACCCGGGGCGTTGGCGTCTGCGGCGTCTTCACCAAGGAGATCGCCGAGACCAAGGTCGCGCAGGTGAACGATTACGCGCGCAGCAATCAGCATCCGCTGATGTGTACAATGGAAGAGGCGTAGGCGCTGTTTGAAGACCGCAGTGCGGCACAGTGTTATGGTTTCCTAAACCCCCCGCTTGGAACAGGCCGATGCTGAGCAAAGAACTCGAATTTACACTGAACCGGGCCTTCAAGGAGGCGCGCGCCAAACACCACGAATACATGACCGTGGAACATATGCTGCTGTCGCTGCTGGACAATCCGACGGCCGCCAAGGTGCTGCGGGCCTGCGGGCTGGACGCGGATCGTCTACGCCGGGAGATTTCGGCCTTCATCGAAGAGACCACACCGCTGATCCCCGCGAAGGAAGAGCGCGATACTCAGCCCACGCTCGGTTTCCAGCGGGTGCTTCAGCGCGCCGTGTTCCATGTCCAGTCCGCCGGCAAGAAGGAGGTGACCGGGGCCAACGTCCTGGTTGCGCTCTTCAGCGAGCAGGACTCCCAGGCGGTGTATCTGCTCAATCAGCAGGATGTCACCCGGCTCGACGTCGTCAATTACATCTCCCACGGCATTTCCAAGGTGCCGGGCGAAAATCAGGAAGACGATGCGCCGGGCGAGCCGGACGAGGTGCGCGGGGAAGAGAAGGAAGGTTCCAGTCCACTCGAAAATTTCGCCTCCAACCTGAACGAGATGGCACGTCAGGGCCGCATCGATCCGCTGATCGGCCGCGGCCCCGAGGTGGAACGCACCATTCAGATCCTGTGCCGGCGACGCAAGAACAATCCCTTGTTCGTCGGCGAGGCCGGAGTGGGCAAGACCGCGATTGCCGAGGGTCTGGCCAAGATGATCGTCGATGGCGAGGTTCCCGAAATTCTGAACAATGCTGTGATCTATGCGCTTGATCTCGGCGCTCTGGTCGCGGGCACCAAATATCGCGGCGACTTCGAAAAACGCCTGAAAGCGGTGCTCGCGCAACTCAAGCGCCAGCCGCACGCGATTCTCTTCATTGACGAGATCCACACCATCATCGGCGCAGGCTCCGCCTCGGGCGGGGTGATGGACGCCTCGAATCTCATCAAGCCGGTGCTGGCCTCCGGCGATCTGCGTTGCATCGGCTCGACCACCTATCAGGAATATCGCGGCATCTTCGAGAAAGACCGGGCGCTCGCGCGGCGCTTTCAGAAGATCGACGTAGACGAGCCTTCGATCGAGGAGACCTTCGAGATTCTCAAGGGGCTCAAATCCCGCTTCGAGGAGCATCATCAGGTCACCTATACCAATCCGGCCCTGCGCGCCGCCGCCGAACTGTCGAGCCGCTATATCAACGATCGTCATTTGCCCGACAAGGCGATCGACGTGATCGACGAGGCCGGCGCCCATGTGCAACTGAAAAGCCCGGCCAAGCGAAAAAAACGCATCGACGTGGCGGATGTCGAGGCCATCGTCGCCAAGATGGCGCGGATTCCGTCCAAGCGCGTCTCGGTGTCCGATACCGAATCGCTCAAGAACCTGGATCGCGATCTCAAGATGGTGGTCTATGGTCAGGATCCGGCCATCGACGCACTGACCTCGGCGATCCGCATGAATCGCTCGGGGCTGGGCAATGAGGGCAAGCCCATCGGTTCATTCCTCTTCACCGGACCGACGGGCGTCGGCAAGACCGAGGTCACGCGCCAGTTGGCCCGCATCCTCGGGATGGAACTGCTGCGTTTCGATATGTCCGAGTACATGGAGCGGCACACCGTCTCGCGTCTGATCGGCGCGCCGCCCGGTTATGTCGGCTTCGATCAGGGCGGGCTGCTGACCGAGCAGATCAACAAGCATCCGCACTCGGTGTTATTGCTCGACGAGATCGAAAAGGCTCATCCGGATGTGTTCAATCTGCTGCTGCAGGTGATGGATCACGGCACACTGACCGACAACAATGGGCGCAAGGCGGATTTCCGTAGCGTGGTGCTCGTCATGACCACCAACGCCGGCGCCGAGGAGACCGCGCGCCGCTCGATCGGTTTCACCGAACAGGATCACTCGACCGACGGTTTGGAGGCACTCAAGCGCTACTTCTCGCCCGAATTCCGCAACCGGCTCGACGCCGTCGTTCAGTTCGGCTCGCTGGGCGAGGAAACCATCCGCAGCGTGGTCGATAAGTTCGTCTTCGAGCTGGAACAGCAACTGGAAGAGAAGAAGGTCAGCCTGAGCGTCGATGCCGAGGCCCGTCGCTGGATTGCCGAGAAGGGCTATGATCCCAAGATGGGCGCGCGTCCCATGGCCCGCGTCATCCAGAACCACATCAAGAAACCGCTTGCCAACGAATTGCTGTTCGGCGAACTGGTGGGTGGCGGTGCGGTCCGGGTCCGGGTCGAAGACGGTGAGCTGGCCTTCGAAATCAATGGAGAGAGGCAGGTGCTATAAATCCTGTTCGGCGACCTTGGCGTCGCCGCACATTAGGGTTGGTGGTTCCAACTCCTCTCGTGTTGTACGTCTCCGTGCGGCGCGATCCAGTCTCCTGGTTCACGCGGCTTTTAACATATTTCCAGTCGGCATCGGCTTCCTGGTGGCCATTGAGAATGGGCACTGACTCAGCACGTCAGCGCGCTTGACGTATTGGGAACCTCCGTTGTTTCCGCCAGCACGACTGGCAGCGCTTCGCGTTTCCCCTCCGGCGATTCCATCCGCAGGTGCATATCGAGTTCGCGAACGCGTTCGTCGCGGCGCGTCGTCATGGCGAAATTTTCGACGGATGTCTCAACCATGGCGTCGCCGATTTGTCAAAGTATCGACGTCACACGGACAACGCGGCAACGGTATCGAAGCCGCCAAGCGAATTGGAATGAAAAATAATCGCCACTGGAGACTGTCATGATTGCATTTCCACTCCCGCCCGGACTCTCGCAAGCCGATCTCGCCGACGAGACGACCCTGGTGTTCGATTATGGCGAGTGCGTGGCGCTGTATAGCAGCGAGCATCGCATGGGAGGCGTGTATCGACTGGAGCCTGGCGTCTGGCAGTTGTGGTTTCCGATCGGGATGGAGGATTTCTCGACGGCCATGATGCGCTTTCTGAAAGCCCATGGCGTTTTGGAGCAGCCGGGACGATCAGTCGTCAGTGCCGGGTATTCGATGCGACTCAATTGATACCGGTGGACGGGCGTCTCGCCCGTCCACCCCATCCCCGGCGTCTCCCTTGTCGCCAGACCGTTTCAGAGTGTAAACACTGTTTTTCAGCCGCGCATGTCGACCGGGCGCGGTTTAGAGCGCATCCCCCGGTCGACGCACAGGCACCTTCAGCGTCACCAGTTCCTCCGCGCTGGAGGGGTGAATGGCAACCGTTGCGTCCAGATCCGCCTTGGTCGCGCCCATCTTCACGGCGACGCCGAACCCTTGCAGCATCTCGTCGACGCCATCGCCGATCAGATGGATGCCGACGACGCGCTCCTCGGGGCCGGCGCAGACCAGTTTCATCGCCGTCTTTGGCCCATGCGCATTGAGTGCGTAGCGCATGGGCGTGAAGCTGGTCTCATAAATCGTCAGAATATCGCCGAAACGTTCGCGCGCCTCGGGTTCGGTCAGGCCGACCTTGCCGAGTGGCGGGTGGGTGAAGACGACGGTCGGGACGTTGTCATAGTCGAGCTTGAGTCCCGGTTTGTCGTTGAACAGGCGCTCGGCCAGGCGGCGGCCGGCGGCGACCGCGACGGGGGTCAGGGGCTCGCGGCCGGTGACGTCGCCGATGGCGTAGACGCCGGGGACATTGGTGTTCTGGAAGGCGTCGGTCGGGATGATGCCGTTGGGTTTGCACTCCACACCGGCCGCGTCCAGGTTGAGTTCGCGGGTATTGGGCGCGCGGCCGACGGCCCAGATGATCTGGTCGAATCCGGTGAGACGTTCGCCGTTCCGGGCGGCTAGCGTGAGACCTTCCGCATCCTGTTCGAGTCCGGCCACCTCGAATTCGAGCCGGGTTGTGATGCCGTGCGCGTCCATGTTCTCGCGCAGGGTCGCGCTGATGAGCGGATCGAAGAGCCACAGGAGCCGGTCTTCCAGTGCGACGACCGTCACTTCGGTGCCGAAGGCGCTCAGTACGCCCGCCAACTCGACGCCGATATAACCGCCGCCGACGATGGCCACGCGCTTGGGCTGGGTCTCAAGTTTGAAGAATCCATCGGAATCGATGCCGAGTTCCGCCCCCGGCATGCGCGGCACGATGGGCCGGCCACCGGTGGCGATGACGATATGATCGGCGCTGTACTGCTGATCGCCGACCGCGATGGTCTGCGCATCGACGAAGCGGGCCTGACCATCGATCCGGGTGATCCCCTCCCGTTCGACGTAGCCGTCCCAGTACTGGTTGATGTTGGCGACGTAGCGATTGCGTCCGGCGACCAGCGCCGACCAGTCGAGACCTTCCGAGCGAGCGAGCGCGCCGAACTCGGGCGCGCCGGCGACCGCCTCGGCAAGACTGGCGGCGTACCACATGACCTTCTTCGGAACGCAGCCGGCGTTGACGCAGGTTCCGCCGAGCTTTGCGGACTCGATCAGGGCAACCCGCTGGCCGAATTGAGCGGCCTTTTCCGCCACCGCCAAGCCGCCGCTGCCACCTCCGATGGCGATCAAGTCGAAATGCTGACTCATACACTCTCTCCTAATTTGAATCCGTGTCGATGAATGGCGGGCGAGGCATTGCCAGCGGGCGCGCGCGCCTGGGACCGCCGGCTTGCAGCCGGCCCTGGGGCGTCCGGTCTCCGACCGGACGAAAACGCGCTGGCGCGATCCCATTCCGTCGCCGATCCGACCGCCAGCCAGACAGTGAATCGCCGGTCAGAGACCGGCGATTCCAGTAGCCCCGCCGGGTTGCCAACCGCGGCAACTCAGCCGACAGGCTTAATGTTTCAGTGGCTTCAGATCGTGCGAGTCTTCAGCCAGTCCTCCAGTTTGTCGGAACCGCCGATCAACTGACCGTCGATGAAGACCTGCGGCACCGACGTGGCATTGGCAACCGCGCGCAGGCTCTGCTCGGTGTAGTCGCGGTTGAGCAGCAGTTCCTCGTAGGCGATCCCCGCGCTCTTCAGCGCCTCCTTGGCCTTGGCGCAGAACGGGCAACCGTCGCGGGTCATGACGGTCGCATTCAGCGGCTTGGGCGCGCTCGGCGCCAGATACTCCAGCATGGTATCGGCGTCGGAGACGCCATAGGGGTCGCCTTCGACCTCGGGCTCGATGAACATCTTTTCGATTACGCCATCGCGCACCAGCATGGAGTAACGCCAGGAACGCTTGCCGAAGCCGATGTCGCTCTTGTCCACCAGCAGGCCCATGCCCTCGCTGAACTCGCCGTTGCCGTCAGGGATGAACATCAGGTTGTCGGCATTCTGGGTCTTTTGCCATTCGTTCATGACAAAGGTGTCGTTGACCGACATGCAGACGATTTCGTCGACGCCGTGCTGCTTGAAGACCGGCATCAGTTGATTGTAGCGCGGCACATGCGAGGACGAGCAGGTGGGCGTGAAGGCGCCTGGCAGGGAGAAAACCGCGACGGTCTTGCCGGCAAAGATGTCGTTGGTCGTCACATCGACCCACTCGTGACCACTGCGGGTGCGAAAGGTGACCTCGGGGACGCGGCTTCCGGTACGATCCTGCAACATGTCGATACTCCAATGTTCGATGAGATGGATTGGTGGAAAAGGTTGGGTTTAAGGCTTGGTTGGCAGGTCGTTGCCGCCAACGAAACGAACGATAAAGCAAGTCTTTTGATATGGAAAATCGATTATAAAGATCGACGCGATACATTTTGACGATCATTTTGGGCGTCGAGAGCGCACGACGTGGATCGGCGGGGCGCGGTTTCAATCGACTCTAACCCGCACTCTGAGTGCGGGCGCGTTCGTGAAGGATCAAGCGATCGTCCGCGAAATCGTTCCCGCCGTCCCATCGCAACGCATCGTTGGCCTCATGACACGCCCCAAGCCATTCCGGAATCCTCGTCTTTTGGTCCAGTCATGGCGAGAGCGCATGAAAATGCACGTCCATCTGAAAAGCAATTGATCGATATCAACGTGATCGGCTTTTTCACTGCCTAATCTTTAACTCGCGGTCTGGGCATGCAGGCCCGGGCCGTCTCAAAAACAGCCTTTGAGAGAGGTGAACCATGATGACGACAAAACGATTGATGCTGGCCGCCATGGTTGCGGGCGTCTCCGCGCTTGGCTCCATGTCCGCCAACGCCTTCTGGGGTTGGAATCCATTCAATTGGGACAATGGTCGCTGGGGCGATGGCCCCTGGGGCGGCGGTCCCTGGTATGGCGGTCCCTATGGATATCCCTACGGTGGCTATGGTTACCCCTATGGCGGCTACGGTGTTCCCTACGGCTGGGGCGCGCCAGTCTATGGTTATCCTGGCTACGGATATACTGGCTACGGATATCCTGGCTACGCCTATCCCGCGTATCCGTCGACCGCGACCCAGCCCGGCGCGACTCCCGCGAAATAACCGATCTTCCGTTCGTTCGCGATTGCCCACGCCATCGGGCGCGGGCAGCGGCGCCACACGCGGATCTGATCGCCCAGTACTTCGCCGCCGCGTGCGCATCTTGTTATCATCCCCACCTGCCATTCCGGCGCCATCGGTTCAACCCATGGGTAGGCCGTCCACCGTCCGATGAAGGAGACTCTTTTATGCGCTTACTGGTGGGTGACATCGGTGGAACCAAGACGGCACTCGGCGTCGCCCAGACCGATGGCGAGACCGTGACGCTGACTGAACCCAGGCGTTACCCGAGCGCGGCCTTCGAGTCGCTCGATCAGATCGTGCGCCGCTATTGCGGGGAAACGGGGTTGATCTGTCGTTTCGCGGCCTTCGCGGTCGCCGGTCCCATTCAGGATCGTCGTTGCGAGACCACGAATCTGCCCTGGATCCTGGATGCCGACGAACTGGAACACTCGTTCGGGTTTGCCGGCGTCGATCTTTTGAACGATCTGGAGGCGGTCGCCTGGGGCGTGGACGCGCTCGGGCCTCAGGATCTGGCCGTGATCCATCCCGGCGATGGGATCGGCACGGGCAATGCCTGCGTGGTGGCCGCCGGGACCGGGCTCGGTCAGGCTGGCCTGTATTGGGATGGCGTGCGGCATCATGCCTTTGCGACCGAGGGCGGACATACCGATTTCGCGCCCGCCGACGACCTGGAATTCGCGCTCCTGACCCATCTGAAGGCGCGTTTCGGACGGGTGAGTTGGGAGCGCGTGGTATCGGGGATGGGAATCGCCAATCTCTACGAGTTTCTGCTGGTCCATCGTGGCGCCGAGCCGCCGGCCTGGCTGAGGCAGGCGATTGCCGAAGGAGGCGATACCGCCGCCGCGGTCGCGCAGGCGGCGGCCGATGATCGTTGCCCGCTCTGCGTCGAGACCATGGGCCTGTTCATGCGTCTGTATGGACGTGAGGCGGGGAATCTGGCCTTGAAACAAATGGCCCTGGGCGGCGTCTTTCTGGGGGGCGGCATTGCCTTGAAGAATCTGTCGGCCTTGCGCAACGGGCAGTTTCTTGAGGGTTTTTTCGATAAGGGCCGGATGGAACCGCTGATGCGCCGGATGCCGGTCTGCGTCATCCTGCAACCCCACACTCCTTTACTGGGCGCGGCGCGTTTCATGGCCTCGCAATAAGGGCATCGCTCATTCCGCTGCAGGCGAATCGGTTGGGAGAAGACACCATGACGATTGAACTGAAGATCTCGGGCATGAGCTGCCAGCACTGCGTCAAGGCGGTGACGGAGGCCATTCAGGCGGTGCCGGGCGTGGAATCGGTCGAGGTGGATCTGGCGCGGGGAGTGGCGCGGGTCGCGGGTCCGGCGGACGCGGACGCGAACGCGCTGATCGCCGCGGTGATCGCCGCCGGCTATGGCGCGGAGCCGGCCTGAAAGATGGCGTGGTTGCCGGGTGAGCCCGGGTGGTCAAAACGGCGGTTATCGTTCGCGAGACGTTCGGGACAGGGGCTTTTCGTCCGTCTCCTGCTGGTTGGTCTCCTACTGCCGACGGGGTTGCTGCATGCGCTGACGCTCGACGTCAAGGTCGAGGGACTCGAAGGTCAGCCGCAGGCCAATGTCCTGGCGCTCCTGGCGATCTATCAGGAGCGCGATGATCGCGATCTGATCCCGGAGCGCATTCTCGGTCTGCATCGTCTGGCGCCCGAGCAGATCCGCGAGGCGCTGGCGCCGTTTGGCTTCTATCGCGTCGCGGTGGAGGATCGCCTGGAGCCGGCCGCCGACCCGAACGGACGCTGGACGGCGGTGTACCGAGTCAATCCAGGCGAGCCGATCAAGATCGGATCGGTGACGTATCAGGTGACCGGGGAGGGTGCCGACAACCCCGGATTCCCGAAAGAATTCCCCATGCGGGTGGGCGATGTCCTGCTGCATTCCGTCTATGAAAAGGCCAAGGCCGATCTTCGTTATACGGCCTCGCAGGAGGGGTACCTGGATGCGCAGTTGTTGCGCCATCAAGTGCTCGTCGACCCGGTTGCCTATGACGCGCGGATTGAATTTCATCTGGACACCGGTCCGCAATACCGCATTGGCAAGGTCCGGTTTCAGCAGGATCTGCTCGACGAGGATCTGTTGCGCCGCTATGTGAAGTTCAAGCCGGGCGTGGTCTATGACCCGGATCTGCTGCTCGGTTTGCAGGGGCGACTGCTCGGCAGCGAATATTACAGCGATGTCGAAATCGTGCCGCTGACGGATCAGGCCGGTCCGAACCACGAGATCCCGATCGAGGTGATCGCCAAGCGCAATCTGCCGAACAAATATCGCATTGGCCTGGGGTACGCGACCGATGTCGGGCCGCGCCTGAGCATGGATTGGCGCCGCCGCTATCTCAATCGCTGGGGGCATAAACTGCGTACCGAACTGAGTCTGGCGCCGGCGCTGTCGAATTTGGAACTGGATTATCGCATCCCGATCCAGGATCCCACCCGCGACTACATCATCATCAAGCCCCAGTCCACCTATACGGATACCGCGACCCGAAAGGGTTGGGTGCACTCGGTTCAGGCGGCCCATTCCACTCTGACTCCGCGCGGCTGGCGGCGCAATCTCGGACTCGATTATCGGTACGAGGATCTGGAACTCGCCTCCGATTCGTCCGATGCGCTCGGCGCGACCAGCGAACTGGTTCCGACGCTGTCCTGGTCGAAGACCGTCTCGGATGATCCGATCAATACCAACCGAGGTTATCGGATCAAGTACACCCTGTTGGGCGCCGTGCAGGGGCTGATCTCCGAAGCCTCCTATCTGAGCGGCCAGATCCAGTTCAAATGGGTCCGGCGCTTCGCCGAACGCTACCGCGTCATCACCCGGACCGACCTGGGCGCGACCCTGGCTGACAGCGTCGACGATCTGCCGGCGAGTCGGCGTTTCTATGCCGGCGGCGACAATTCCATCCGCGGCTGGGGGTTCGATGCGCTGGGGCCGAACGATCCGGTCACGGATGCCGCTGTCGGCGGGCGTTATCTGGCGGTCGGGAGTTTGGAGCTGGAGCGCCAGATCAAAGGCCCCTGGAGCGCGGCGATTTTCACCGATTTCGGCAACGCCTTCGATCCGGATTACGAGCAACGCTTCGCGCAGAGTGCCGGGTTCGGCGTGCGTTGGGCCTCGCCCATTGGACAGGTCCGGCTGGATCTCGCCTTCGCCTTGACCAAGGATCAGGGCGATGACGAGGGCGGATTGCCGCCGGCCCGGCTGCATATCGTGATTGGGCCAGATCTGTGAGCGAGCGATCAGACAGCGATGCCGTCGCCCTGGATGGGGGCTTGGAACCGTCTTCCGGGGGGGCGGACGTCCCGCCCGCGGACGAAAAGGACGCCCGTTCCCCATCGCCTCGCCGCTGGCGCCTGCCTTGGCTGGTCGCCGTCCCGTTGCAACTCCTGCTGGCCCTGATCCTGCTGATCGCGCTGACGCTCGGCACGCAGACCGGTCTGCGCGTCGCCATCGCGCTCGCCGAGGATCTGGTTCCGGGCATCCTGAGCGTCGCGCAGGTCGATGGGCGTGCGTTGGGCCGGCTGCATCTGGAAGGGATCAAAATGCGTCTGCCGGCGATCGACCTGACGATCGGCACGCTCGACCTCGATTGGTCGCCCTGGTCGGTTTTCTCCGGCATCCTGTCCGTCCAACAACTGGCGGTGCGCGACATCGATCTGGTGGTCGCGCCCAGCCTGGATGAAGAAAAGGAGCCCTTTCTCCTACCGGAAATCGATCTGCCGCTGCGGGTCGAACTCGGTGACGTCCTGGTCGAACGTCTAAGGGTCTTCGCGCCGGGCGAGGAGGAACCTGGATTCGTCCTCGACCTTGCCACGCTCAGCGCGCACGCACAGGGGAGCGAGGTCAACCTGACCCGCGTCGAGGTTCGGATACAGAGCCTCCAGTTCAGCGCCATTGCCCAGGGTCGCGCCAATCTGCTGGGGCATTATCCCCTGGATCTTGGCCTCGATTGGGACTTGAGCATGGCGCCCGCTGTCCGATTGGTCGGCAAGGGCCGCATCGGGGGCGATCTGCAGCGGCTGACGATCCAGCATCGTGTCACGGGCGCGGTCGAGGCGGAGCTGGATGCCCATGTTCAGGATGTCCTGGGACGTCCGAGTTGGGATGGGCTGATCAGGATCCCGCGGGTTGATCTTCCCGCCTTCCGACCGGATTTGCCCGCTGTGGAGACCGTCGCTCGACTGGAGACGCGCGGCAATCTGGACGCGGCGACGCTCACCGGCACCGTCGATGCCCGCGCGCCGAATCTCCCGGATTTCGGACATCTGGCCGTTGCGCTGGATGTGCTCTGGAAGGAGCGCGTGCTCTCGATCCGCGCGCTGGAGCTGACCGAGCAGGTGTCCGAGGCCGTTTTCAGCGCCCAGGGACAGGTCGATCTCAATCCCAGCCCCGGTCAGTTCGCGCTCAAGGGGAACTGGAAACGTCTGCGCTGGCCCTTGATCGGCGATCTGGTGGCCCAGTCGCCGCAGGGCGATCTGGATCTGTCCGGAGATTTCGACGCCTTCGCGTATGCGTTGTCCACCGAGGCGCTGGGGCCGGGTTTCCCCGCCGCCAGACTGGCGCTGCAAGGCAGCGGCAGACCGGAAGGCACACACCTCGAAACCCTGAGGATCGAGACGCTGGGCGGTCTGCTCGAAGGTTCGGGCGATGTGGCCTGGTCGCCAGCGCCGACCTGGAACCTGACGCTCGCCGGCCGGAATCTCAATCCGGGTGAGTTCGTCGCGGGGCTGGAGGATCGACTGAGCCTACGGCTCGCCAGCCAGGGCGGGCTGGACGGTTTCGACTATGGCCTGACCGCGACGACGGTCGGCCCCGGTCTGCCGCCGGCGAATCTGACCCTGAACGGGACCGGCGACCGCAATCGCACCGACCTGAAGACCCTGCGTCTGGACCTGCTGGACGGCCGCATCGACGGTCAGGCCAAGGTCGTCTTCGCGCCGCGCCTGACCTGGGAGGCCAGTCTCGCGCTGGCTGGAATCAATCCAGGCACTTATGCACCGGACTGGCCTGGCCGGATCGATGGCCGGCTGACGAGTCAGGGCACGTTGGAAGACGACGGCCCGATGCTCACAGCGGTCATTGATGGATTGAAGGGAACGCTGCGGGGCTACCCGATCGCCGCCGCTGGCAAAATCGCGATGGCAGGAAAAACAATTCGCATCGAGCGCCTGACAGCCGAGTCCGGACCCAGCACAGCGCGGGTCGATGGCGTGATCGACGAACGCCTAGAGCTTGCGCTCGCCCTGGAATCGCCCGACCTGGCGAGCCTGCTGCCGGAGGCTCGGGGGCGCCTGAAAGCGACCGGCAAGGTCCAGGGGACGCTCGACGCGCCTCGGATTGCCCTGGATCTGTCGGCGACCGACGCCGAACTGGCGGGGCAGGGGATTGCCTCGCTGGCCGGGACCGCCGAGGTGGACCTGGCTCCCAATGGCCGGTTTGCGCTCCAGTTGGACGGCCAGAATCTGTTCGCGGGTGGGATGCGCTGGAGCGCGCTGGCGCTGCGTGGGGGCGGCTCCATGCCGGATCATCGACTCTCGGTCGCCCTGACCGGCGATCCGCTCTCGCTCAATCTCGCCGCGACCGGCGCTCTGGCGGCGGGCGGCGCCTATCGCGGACAGCTCGCGACGCTCGATCTCAAGACGGCTGATTTTGGGGCCTGGCGTCTGCAACGCCCGACGCCCTTCAGTCTGGAGCAACCCAAGATCGCCGCCGGTCCGCTTTGCATTCGTCACGCGCAAGGCTCCGGCGGCTGCATGTCCTTCGACCAGACGGATGCCGGACGCTGGACCGTCAGCCTGGATCTGGACAAGCTCGACTTCGGTCTGCTGGCGGGTCTGCTGCCCGAGAACCTGAGCGCCGAGGGTGGCGCCCGGCTCAAGGGGAACTTCCAGGCGGCGAACGGGGTGCTCGACGGCTCCGCCACCGCGGAGATTCCCGACGGGCGGATCCAGCTTGCACTGGGGCAGGGGAAACGCGAGACGCTGGATTTTTCGCGCGCCCGTCTGACGCTCGATGCGAGCGCGCGGGGATTGTCCGCCCGGCTCGGTCTGCCGCTCAAGGATCTCGGCGAGATCGCGGGCGATCTGAGTCTACCCGGCTGGCGGCTCGATGCCCCGGCGCGTCCGGGTCAGCCCTTGAATGGGCGTGTCCGGGCCGATGTCCGGGGTCTGGCGCGGATCGCCAATCTGGTTCCGGACATCGCGCGGCTGAGCGGTTCGCTGGATGCCGACCTGACCCTGGGCGGTACGCTGGCCGAACCTGGAGTCAAGGGTCGGGCGGATCTTCGGAACGTCAACTTCGAGGTGCCCTTGATCGCGCTCAAGGTCAAGGATCTGAACCTGAGCGCCATCGCTCCCACGCTCGAACGGATGGAACTGCAAGGTCAGGCGGACATCGGCGGCGGCCGGCTCGATCTGTCGGGGGACAGCCGATTCGGCGGCGGCGGTTTCGCCGCCCGGTTCAAGGCGTCCGGGGATCGGCTGAAGGTGGCCGACACCAAAGAATACTTCGCGCTCGTCTCGCCCACCTTCGACCTGGAGGCGACCTCGAAGGAGGCTGCCCTGCGCGGCGAGATCCGTGTCCCCGAGGCGCGCATCCGCCCCCGCGCGATTCCGGCTGGAGCCGTCTCGCCATCACGCGATGTCGTCCTGGAAGGCCCTGCGACTGCGCTCAGGGCAAGCGGTGAAAAGTCGTCCTATCCGTTCTCGCTGGATCTCCGGTTGGTATTGGGGGATGAGGTGAGCATCGATGCCTTCGGCGTGCGCGGTCGGCTGGAGGGCGGTCTCAGCGTGATTCAGGCGCCGGGCAGGGACATGCTCGGCGACGGTCAGCTGCAGATCGTCGAGGGTGAATACCGACTGTCTGGCGGATTCGGGCTGGCCGCCGAATTGGGCGCCCCGTTGACGATCACCCAGGGCCGTCTGATCTTCGCCAAGACTCCCATCGGCAACCCCGGTCTGCTGCTCCAGGCCGAGCGCGAGGGCGGCGATACTACCGCTGGTGTGCGGGTGCTCGGCACCCTGCGTAATCCCAAGCTGGCCTTTTTCTCCGAAAGCGATCCGGGAATGACCCAGGCCGAAATCACCAAATATCTCATGACGGGAATCCCGCCCTCCGCGAACGACCGGAGCGACCAGGCCGGGCTCGCGGTCGGCACCTACATCGCCCCAAAGATTTATATGGAATATGAGAGCGGGCTCGGCGACGAGGACAATAAGGTCCGGCTGCGGTATAACCTTTCCCGCCATATCGAGTTGCAAACCGAGACCGGCGAGAATCCAGGCGCCGATATCTATTTCAAGTTCGAGAATTGAACCGTGCTCTCGCATCCGCGCTATTGGCTGAGTTGGGTTGCCGTCGGGATGATTCAGGGGCTGGGACGGCTGCCCTTTCCCGTGATCTGGGCGCTTGGCACCCTGTTAGGTCGCTTGGGCTATCGGTTCGCCAGCGCGCGACGACTGGTCGGGCGCCGCAATCTGGAGCTTTGCCTGCCCGACGCGAGCGCGACCGAGCGCGAGCGCATTCTCCGCGCCCATTTCGGCTGGCTCGGGGTCGCGGCGTTGAGTCAGGGAGTGCGCTGGGGCATCTCGCGCGCCCGGATCGCCCGCCTGACACGCGTCCGCAACCGCGAATTCATCGATGCCTGCATCGCCGAGGGACGCCCGGTGATTCTGCTGGCGCCCCATTTCATCGCGCTGGAACTCGGCGGCGCGGCCTTTACCGCCCTGGTCCATCCGGGCGTCCATATGTATCAGAAAGTCCGCAACCCGGTCATGGACTGGCGGGTACGCCGCGCCCGCTGTCAGTTCGGCAGTATCCCGGTCGAGCGTCAGGACGATCTGCGTGGACTCATTCGCGAGATCCGCAAGGGCGCGCCCTTCATTTATCTGCCCGATCAGGATGCCGGACGGCGCGGGATCTTCGTCCCCTTCTGCGGTCTGTCCGCCGCGACCGTGCCCATGCTCGGGCGTTTCGCGGCCATGACCGATGCGGTCGTGATCCCGACCTTCGCGCGCTTTCTGCCCTGGGGGCGCGGGCTGGAGGTGATCTTCGACCCGCCGCTTGAAGATTTCCCCAGCGGCGATCCGCAAAAGGATACCGCGCGCATGAACGCGGTCATCGAGGCGCGTCTTCACAGCATGCCGGAGCAGTATTTCTGGGTCCATCGTCGCTTCAAGACCCGTCCGCCCGGCGAACCGCCGATCTATCCGCCGAAACGGAGACGCCGCAAATGAGCCCGATGAACGAGGAGACGAAGGGGCAGGGCGCCCCGCGGCTTGGGCGCGGGCGCGATTGGATCCTGGGCGGAACCCTGCTGCTGGCCCTGCTCGCCGCCGTGCACTGGTCGATCGGTTGGGGGCCGTTGCTCGCGCCCTGGCGCGAACTCTCGCCCTGGCTGCTCGGCTGGCTGTTTCTGCTGACGGCGCTCAGTTACGCCCTGCGCGCGGTGCGGGTCCATGACTATTTTCGACCCCGCTTCAACGGGCAATTTCCGGTCGTGCTGCGTCTGAGCATCTTGCATAACACGGCGAACAATCTGCTGCCCATGCGCGCCGGCGAGTTCGTTTTTCCCTGGCTGATGCGCCGGTATTTCGGTCATGGACTGCTGGATTCGGCTGCGGCGCTGCTGTGGATCCGGCTGCTGGATCTGCATTTTCTGGCCCTGATCGCGATCCTCATCCTGAATCTGAGCCATCCCTCCTGGATCTGGTGGGGTCTGGCTCTGCTCTGGGTCGGAGGGCTGGCGCTCGTCGTGCTTGTCAGCGGGATGGGCGAGACGGCGCGGCTGGCCGGGGACGGCAAGATCCGCTCGATCATTCGCCGGGTGCTGCTGGCCGCGCCCGGCGATCACTGGCTGGTCGCGCGGGTCTATGGTTGGACGGCCCTGATCTGGAGCCTCAAGTTCGCGGCCTTCACCAGTCTGCTGAGGTTCTTTCTGCCGTTGGATTTATGGCGTCTGCTCGCCGGCGTCATGGGCGCCGAACTCTCCAGCGTGCTGCCCTTTCACGGCATTGCCGGCAGCGGCAGTTACGAACTGGCGGCGGTCGCGGCGCTGGCGCCACTGGGGGTCGACCCCAAACTGGCGCTGGCTGGCGCGGTCAATCTGCATCTGTTCCTGTTGGGCAGTACCCTGATTCTCGGCGGGCTGGCGTTTCTGTTGCCGAAGTCGGCGGGGAAAGCAGCGGTCAGTCAGGCGTTTTCGTAGGGTACCAACAGGCGGTGGCGGCGAGGATTCCGGTCTGTCGACCCCGGTCTGACCGCCGGAGCGTCGAGTGCAACGCGCTGCTCGCGGAGGGCGGCGGGGTCCGCGCCAATGCGCACCTGACGCAGACGCTGCCGGACGCGGTTCAATGGTTTCCGTTCGGCTTCTTCACGTCCTCGATCCGCTTGTCTCCGCAGGGGACGTAACCGGTGGTGGGCGTCGGATCCCGCTTCAATGCCTCGGTCAGGGTATCGCAGATGGTGCGCATGACCTTGATGCGGGCATAGGGTTTGTCGTTGCCCTCGACCAGGGTCCAGGCCGCGTGCTTGGTGCTGGTACGGGCGACCATCTCATTGACGGCCTCCTTGTAGTGCGGCCATTTCTCGCGGTTGCGCCAGTCGTCCTCGGTGATTTTGTAGCGTTTGTAGGGGACGTTCTCGCGGTCCTTGAAGCGCTTGAGCTGTTCGTCCTGGCTGATGTGCAGCCAGAATTTGATCAGAATCACGCCGCTGTCGACCAGTTGCTCCTCGAAGCGATTGATCTCCGAGTAAGCGCGCCGCCATTCGGCATCGCCGGCAAAGCCCTCGACCCGCTCGACCAAGACCCGACCATACCAGGAGCGGTCGTAGAGCGTGATATAGCCGGCGCGGGGGATGTGCCGCCAGAAACGCCACAGATAATGGTGCGCCTTTTCCTCGTCGGTGGGCGCGGCGACCGGGATGGCGCGGTAGAGTCGGGCGTCGATGCTGCTGGTGATGCGCCGGATCGCGCCGCCCTTGCCGCCGGCGTCCACGCCCTCGAACATCAGGACGGTCGAACGCTTTTTATTGTAGGCGGTCCAGGCGAGTTCGTTGATCTCGGTTTGCAGGCGTTTCAGCTCGGTCTTGTAATCGTCGCGCGGGATGGCGAGCGACAGATCCAGTTGGTCGAGCAGGGTGATCTGGGCGCTGGCGCTGCTCGGCAGATCCGGGCTGACCAGGCTGTTGTTCTGCTCCTCGGTCGTGGCTTCGCTGAGCCGGGAGCGAATGGAATGCAGCAGGGTCTTGCCGACGGTCAGATCGCGATACCGCCGGTCGCCAGCCTCGATCAGATACCAGGGCGAGACCCCGCGGTCGGTGTGCAGGATGACCCGCTCGGCGACCTGCTCGAAAGCGGCGTAATGTTCCGAGAATTTGCTCTTCTCCGGGAGCATTTTCCAGCGGCTCTTGTCGTCGCGGGAAAGCTCCTTCAGGCGGGCTTTTTGATCCGTCTCGGACATGTGGAACCAGAACTTGACGATCAGCGCGCCATCCTGGATCAGCATACGCTCGAAGTCGACGATGCGGTTGAGTTCGCCGTCCAGTTCCGCGTCGGTGCAGTGACCCTTGAAGCGATGCTCGATGGGGGTCTGATACCAGCCGCCGAAGAGGATCGAAATCTCGCCGCGTGGGGGCATCGAGCGCCAGAAGCGCCAGTAGCGCGGACGCTCGCGTTCCTCGTCGGACTCGTCCCAAAAGGCGAACGTCTGCACCCCGCGCGCATCCAGCCATTCGTTGAGACGGTTGATCACCTCGCCCTTGCCCGCCGCTTCGACGCCCGAGACCAGTACGATCACGGGAACATTGAATGCTCTCAAATCGCGCTGGGCGGCCAACAGTTGCGTGCGCAGTTCCTCCTGCTGCTCTTTGTAATCTTCCTTGCTGACCGAGCGGCCGACTTTTGTTGCCTCGAACATGCGTCAATTCCTCGTCAATCGGGACTCGGGGTGCAGTTTAAGTGAATTGCGGCGGTTTATATCCAAGGCCGAAAAATATTTACGCTGGCTGTCGGATCCACGCGTCGCGTGCAGGCAGGCCGCCGATGCTGGGCTAAGAAACTAAGAAACTAAGAAACTGTCCATTTTCTACTTCCCGATGGCTACCGGACAGTGCCGCTCAAGTCGCGAAACAGTTGATGGACACGTTTTAAAGCCGTCCGTGGTGAGGTACTCGAACCACGAACGGCTTCAGACGGGACGAATGGAGGGAACTCGACCGTTCAATGAGCCGCGGCCTTCATGGCTTCCTCGCGGGTATAGAAGACGCCGTCGCGAATGAAACCGGAGACGATCTCGGGGCTGGCCTCGATCACCCGGCCATCGGCGTCCCGGCGGATGACCCAGGATTGGGGTAGACCGTCCAGAACATGAATGGGCGCGAGGCTGCCGTCGCCGAACCGCGAAAGCACGGTCAGGCCGCTGACGCGATGCAGATAGCCGGGGCGGAATCCGCCTGCGCGGTTGCGATGGCTGATGCCGCGGGTGTGGGCGTAGAGGACGTTTTCGGCGCGTAGCGACAACTGGGTGAGGGCGCCGCGCAGTCGTTTGGCACGCACCCGTTCTTGCGGATTCAGGATCTGGGTTTGCGTTTGAAATTGTTCGATGGACATCGCATCGCTCCTGATCTTCGGTTGGCGAATGATGGATTTACGTGAGTAAACGCATCTTTTATGCCATCGATCCGCCGGTCATCGTCTCGCGGTTTGGTTCGCTAGGGCCTTGTCGCGCTCATTGAACTTAACGGCAGACTGGTCCGTTCCAGTACCCGCCGCAGCACGAAACTGGAATGCACGCCCGCGACGCCCTCGATGCGCGTGATCCTGTTGAGCAGTAAATCCTGATAGGCATCCATGTCGCGCGCGACGACCTTGAGTTGATAGTCGGCGTCGCGACCGGTGATCAGCAGGCATTCCAGCACCTCGGGAATGGCCTCGACGGCGGCCTCGAAACGCTCGAAGCGCTCCGGGGTGTGGCGATCCATGGAGATGCTCAGGATGACCAGGAGATCCAGCCCGAGCTTGCGGGCGTCGAGCCAGGCGCGATAGCCAAGGATGATGCCGGCGTCCTCCAGGGCGCGCACCCGGCGCAGGCAGGGTGAGGGCGACAGGCCGATGCGCTCGGCGAGATCCTGGTTGCTGATGCGTCCGTCCGATTGTAGTTCGGCGAGGATGCGCTGATCGTAACGGTCGAGTTTCATGCTCCCCCGCGTTCAAAATTGGCGGATTCTTGCGCATTAGATCCTGGATCCGGCCATTTTCGCAATCCTCTGCCCCGGCGTTTTCCCTATCCTGTGCCCATTGAAGATCTATCCGCAAGATGGGGGAGAAGAGGATGAACAGTTTTGACCACCGTCGCTACCGCCCCGGCCCGGCGATGCGCCTACCGAACCGGCAGTGGCCGAATCGAACCGTCCAGCAGGCGCCCATCTGGGCCAGCGTAGACCTGCGCGACGGCAATCAGGCGCTGCGCGAGCCGATGAACGTGGACCAGAAGCGCCGTCTTTGGGATTTGTTGATCAAACTCGGTTTCAAGGAGATCGAGGTCGGATTTCCGGCCGCGAGTCAGCCGGATTTCGATTTCGTGCGCGGCTTGATCGAGGAAGACCGGATTCCGGAGGACGTGACCGTTCAGGTGCTGGTGCAGGCGCGCGAGGATCTGATCCGACGCACCTTCGAGTCTCTGCGCGGCGCGCGGCGGGCCATCGTCCATGTTTACAACTCCACCTCGCCGGTCCAGCGCGAACGTGTGTTCGAGCAGGATCGCGAGGGGGTGAAAGCGCTCGCGTGCCAGGGGGCGGATTGGGTGCGACGCGAGTCGCTGCGCTACCCGGAGACGCGCTGGACCTTCCAATATTCGCCGGAGAGCTTCACCGCGACCGAGCCAGACTATGCCGTGGAGGTCTGCGAGGCGGTGCTGGAGGTCTGGCAGCCGACCCCGGAGCGGCCTTGCATTCTCAATCTGCCGGCGACCGTGGAGGTGTCGAGCCCGAATGTGTTCGCCGATCAGGTGGAGTTTTTCGCCACCCATCTGCGCCGGCGCGAGTGCGTCATCCTGTCGGTACATACGCACAATGACCGTGGCGGCGCGGTCGCGGCGGCGGAACTGGCGCTGCTGGCGGGTGCGGACCGCGTCGAGGGCACTCTGCTGGGCAATGGCGAGCGGACCGGCAACGCCGATCTCTTGACGCTGGCCATGAATCTCTACAGCCAGGGCATCGATCCCTGTCTGAATCTTGGCGATCCGGACGAGATTGTCCGGGTCTGTGCGGAGTGCACGGGGCTGGCGCTGCATCCCCGCCATCCCTGGGTGGGCGAACTGGTCTACACCGCCTTTTCGGGCAGTCATCAGGACGCCATCCGCAAATGTCTGTCCGTTCAGCGCGCCGACCAGCCCTGGCAGGTGGCCTATCTGCCCATCGATCCCAAGGATCTGGGGCGCGACTATCAGGCCGTGATCCGCGTCAACAGCCAGTCAGGCAAGGGCGGGGTGGCGTTCGTCCTGGAGCGCGATTATGGTCTGACGCTGCCCCGCTGGCTTCAGCTTGAGTTGGCGCGCCTAGTTCAGCGCGCAAGCGAGGCGCGTGGCGGCGAGATGGCGGCGGCCGACATCCAGACGATGTTCCGCGACCATTTCATCACCGATCAGGTGCCCTGGCGTTTGTTGGGCTATCGGATCGACCGCAACGGTCATGATGTCATCGAGGTCCGGATCGGCGGAAGCGACGGCGAGCAACGCTTGCGCGGGGAAGGGGAGGGCGCCATCGCGGCCTTTGTCGACGCCTGGACACGCTGGAGCGGCCGGCGGATCGGCGTGCTGGACTATCGGGAGCATGCCATCGGCGCGCGCACGGATGCCGAGGCGGCGGCTTATGTGCTACTCGATCTGGATGGCCAGCGGGTGGCCGGCGCGTCCATCGATCAGGATACCGTGGCGGCTTCGATGCGGGCGGTTCTGTCGGCCTTGAATCGACAGGCGACGGTCGAGTGCGCGGAGGCGGCGTAGGGACGCTGTCGAACCCTGATACCGTCTAACTGAAACGCCGGGGGCGGGCGTTCCGCCCGCCCCCGTGTGCGATCCGAATCGTCACTGACGGATCGTCAGACGGGTCTTGGTGCTTGCGACATCAATCGCTCGCGCGCGTTCGGGGAATCTTTCGGGACGATATTAAAGGCATTCGTCATCACGCGCGGCAGTCGGTGCTGAAGTTCCGGGTGATCGCTCAGGATCACCACGGTCGCGCCAATGCGCCGCAGACGCTCGTTCAGCATCCACAGCAGTGCAAGTCCGGAGTCGAAAACCCGATCGAGACGGGTCAGATCCATGATGCAGGTTCGCAGGCCGACCGGGATGTCGGCAAAGACCCGGCAAGCGTCTTCCGAGATCGTCAGATCGAGATCGCCGTGGAATAACAGATCGAGTCTGTCCTCACTTGGAATAAATGATGTCATCATCGGCATGGAGTCCCTCCTCGTGTGGAACGCGGCAATCCAGGGGGCGTCGGCGCGGCCTTGCCGAACCGGCAAGCCTCGGCGCGAACGCGGTGTACGCTCTTATAATAATGCACTGTTGACGATCTGGATCGTGACCCGCCGATCATCCTGGGGGGCCGCGAGGTTGGGGTTGCTCGAAACCAGTGTTTGTCGCCTGGGGGCGTGGCCTAGCTTTTCAGTATTGTTGGTAATTCCTCTTTTGCCTAGTCCGTGCAAACACTCTATCGCTTGTCGGTTCGGAACGGGTGGATGCGGTCCGACTGCTCTTCTCAGGTTGATCAACCTGGATACTGCAGCACCTTGACCGGATCGACGCGCCACTGCGCCGGCGATTCGGCGCTCTCGATCCGCTCCTCGGATCCCTTGGCCAAGCGCGAGAGATCCACGTCCCGCACGGCCAGATAGGTGCGTCGCCTAGCGTCCATGAAGACCCGCACGACCGGATGAAACAGCCCTTTCCGGCCGGTTTCCACCACCACGCCAAGCAGTCCGCTGCGCAGTCGTACCAGGGTTCCGACCGGATAGATGCCGACGCAGCGGATGAATTGCTGCACCAGATGCGCGTCGAAATGATGATGGCTCCATTCCAGCAGTTTGCGTAGCGCCTGATGGGGTTCCAGTGCCTTGTGATAAACGCGCTCGGTGGTGATGGCGTCGTAGACATCGGCGATCGCGGCCATTTGCCCGTAAAGTGAGATGTCGGCGCCGGACTTGCGATCCGGATAACCGCTGCCGTCGATGCGTTCGTGATGCTCGGCAGCCACCGCCAGGGCGATCGACGGGATGCCCGGAACCTTGGCCAGGATCTCGCGGGTGTGGACCACATGGCCGCGCATGACGATGAATTCCTCGTCGGTCAGTTGTCCCGGTTTGTTGAGGATCGCGGGGGGAACCAGAATCTTGCCGACGTCATGCAGGAGCGCGCCCAGTCCGATGTCATGGATTAGCGAACGCTCGATCTCCAGGGTGCGGGCGAAGGAGACCATGAGGACGGCGACATTGACCGAGTGCTCGAAGGTATAACGACCCACGCGGCGGATGCGGGTGAGTGCCAGCAGGGCATCCTGATTGCGAAAGATCGAGCCGACCATTTCGGTCACCAGCGGGTTTACCTGCTCCAGGGCGATCTGTTGTCCCAGGCGCGCATCCTCCATCAGGCTGCTGACCAGCCCGATCGCTTCGTTGTGGATGCGTTTGGCCTGATTGCGCTCATCGGCCAGCGGGACCGCATGCTCCTCGCCCGCGCCGGTCTCGGCCACCTGGACCAGATCCTGCTCCAGCGCCTCCTCGACCTCGCTGGCGGTCGGGGCGAGCGAGACATCGAGCCCCTTGTCCGTATCGATGTAAATCTCGCGAATGCCCAACTGGCGAATCCGCTCCAGGCTTTTGTCCGCCTTGAGCAGAAAGCGATTCCGCATGAATCCATGATCCATCCAGTCGCAATTGAGATCCTGGATATACATGCCGAGCTGGAGTTGTTCGACCCCGATCTTCTTGATCATTCCATGCGCTCCTGACAGCGGAAAATGGCCGTAGAGATGAAACTGTCCATTTTCTCCTTCCCGATTGCGGCCGGATAGTGCCGCTCAAGTTGGGAAACAGTTGAAGGACACGTTCTAAGTTTCACGCGGAGACGCGGAGCGCGCGGAGAGTCGGAAGATGTATCACGGTTCACGCCGAGAGATTGTTTCTTTCTCCGCGCGCTCCGCGCCTCCGCGTGAGATCGTCATTCAGCAACTGTCAATTTTCGACGTCCCGATGGCTGCCGGATATTGCCGCTCAAGTCGGGAAACAGTTGATGGACACGTTCTAAAAACCGCTGGTATCGGATCAGCGTCCCCAATTCAGCATCTCGCTGGCATGGTCGCGGGTGCGCGCGGTGATCTCGGTCCCGCCCAGCATGCGGGCGATCTCCTCGACGCGGTCCGTTGCGTCCAGGGGCTCGATGCGGGTATGCGTCTGGCCGTCGAGGGTCTCCTTGCGGACCCGAAGTTGCGCGTGCGCCTGGGCGGCGACCTGGGGCAGGTGGGTAACGCAGAGAACCTGACGGGAGTCGCCGAGCTGATGGAGCAGCCGGCCGACGATCTCCGCCACGCCGCCGCCGATGCCGACATCGACCTCATCGAACACCAAGGTGGGCACGCTGCCGCATTCGGCGGTCGCGACCTGAATGCCAAGGCTGATCCGCGAGAGCTCGCCGCCCGAGGCGACCTTCGCCAAAGGCTGTAAGGGTTGCCCCGGATTGGCGCTGACGAGAAAGTCGATCCGCTCCAAGCCGCCGCTGCCGACCCGCTCGCGCGGGAGCGGGTCGATCTGGACCGCGAAGCGTCCGCCAGCCATGCCAAGCTGCTGCATGGACGCGCTGACGGTCTCGGCG
Organism: Thiocystis violascens DSM 198; assembly: GCF_000227745.2. Lineage (NCBI taxonomy): Bacteria > Pseudomonadati > Pseudomonadota > Gammaproteobacteria > Chromatiales > Chromatiaceae > Thiocystis > Thiocystis violascens. Next base: position 4,978,229 of record NC_018012.1, read on the forward strand.
AGACGGTCCGCGGTCGTGGCGCGGGCATCGCCCAGGCGCTGGGCCAGGGTCAGGAAATCCTGCCAGGCGGTCTCATGCGATTCGCGCAGACCGGCCAGCGTGACATCGGCCTGTTCCAGATCGTTCAGTTCAGCGCGCCGCTCGATCAGCGTCTCCGGCAACTGCGAGGGAAAGACCCGATACTTGCGCGCCAGATCGTGAACCTGGGCGAGACGGGTTTCGACGGTCTCCAGCGCGGCCGGATCCAGATCCAGTCCGTCGAGATAATGGCGCAGACTGGCGGCGGCCTCGCCGGCATGAATGGCCGCCGTTTCCAGCAGTTCCCGGCTCTCGGTTAGCCCCGGATCGATGACCGCGAGTTCCGCGAGCTCGGCGGTCGCGGCGCGTAGATGATCCTCGATCGAGGGTTCGGACTCCGCCAGGGTCTGCAGGACACGCGCGGCGGTCTCCTGCAATCGGCCAAGATGGCTCAGACGCCGTTGTTCCTGGTCCAGCGACTCGATGTCGGCGGCGGTCAGGCCGAGCGACTCCAGATCCTGGACCTGGAAACGCAGCAGATCGAGCCGCGCGGAACGTTCCTGAAAGGCCGTTTCCAGCGCGGCGAGTTTCTGATCGAGCGTGCGGAAATCCCGAAAGGCCTTCGCCACCGCATCCGCCAGGGGCCGATGGCCGCCATAGGCATCGAGCAGATCGCGCTGGGCGTTGGCGCGCAGCAGGGACTGATGGGCGTGCTGACCATGGATGTCCACCAGCAGATTGCCGAGATCGCGTAACTGCGCGCCGCTGGCCGGGCGGCCGTTGATATAGGCGCGCGAACGCCCCTCGCGCACGATCAGCCGGCGCAGGATGCAGCCGCCCTCGTCGTCCAGTTCCTGTTCGGCGAGCCAGTCGCGGGCACCGGGGCAGGTGGCGAGGTCGAATTCGGCGACGATCTCGGCGCGCTCGCTGCCGGCGCGGATCATGCCGACTTCGGCCTTGTCGCCCAGGGCCAGACTGAGCGCGTCGATCAGGATCGACTTGCCGGCGCCGGTCTCGCCGGTGAGCGCCGTCATGCCGCGCGGGCAGTCGAGTTCGAGTTGGCTGACGATGGCCAGATCCCGGACCTGGAGATGGGTCAGCATGATTGCGCCCGCGTGGCGTGATGGCCGCCCCAGTGGAGCTTGGCGCGCATGATCTGGTAGTGATCGTGCCCCTTGGGATGGATCAGCCGGACCCGGTCCGGGTGACCGCTAATCCGCACCCAGGCGTCGGTCGGAAGCGCAAGCGCGGTCTGTCCGTCGCAGGTGACCTGGACGTGTCCCTGATCGTGCCCGCGCACCCGCACCTCGATGCGGCGGTCGCCGGGCACCACCAGCGGTCGGTTGCTCAGGTCGTGCGGACAGATGGGCACCAGCAGGATGGCATCCAGTGCCGGATCGACCAGCGGACCGCCGCCGGACAGGGCATAGGCGGTGGAGCCGGTCGGGGTGGAGACGATCAGGCCGTCCGAGCGTTGTGCATTGACGAAGACGCCATCGATATAGGTCTCGAATTCGATCATGCGCGCCGTGTTCCATTTGTGGATCGCGACATCGTTGAGCGCCGTGTAAACCGGCCCCGCGGTTTGTTCGGTGACCACCGACGCCTGCAGCATGGAGCGGTGATCCGCTTCGTACTCGCCGGCCAGGATCCGGTCGAGAACCGCATCGATGTCGCAGGGGGAGACATCGACCAGAAAGCCCAATCGGCCCAGATTGATGCCCATCAAGGGCACGCCACGCGCCGCAGTCGCGCGCGCGGTATGCAACAGGGTGCCATCGCCGCCCACCACCACGATTAGATCGCAGCAAGCGACGAGTTCGGCGAGGGGGAGGGCGGTGCCGATGGGCGCGTCGAGCAGGTAGGCGCTCTCGGCATCGAGCAAACACGCTACCTCGCGCGAACGCAAATGATCGCTCAGACGCGCGAGCGTGCCCCGCACCCGCTCGGGATCGCCTTGCTTGGCAACGATGCCGACGGTCGTAAAATGCGGCATGGGATCTGAGTGGCATGGTGGCCGGCGGTTAAGACCGCGCAACGTTAGCATGGGGCGGCAATCGCGCCAAGACTGAATCGGCGAACGTGTGTGCGCATGCGGGAGTCTTGACAGGCCCGGTCTCGATCCCTAAATTGAGGTGTTAGCACTCTCCGATGGTGAGTGCTAAAATATCGGTTCAGAAAGCCCATTTCCGGTTGACGATTCAAACCATTGTGATCGCTGGCAAATCGACATTGACATCCGAAACGCGACAGACCGACAACCCGGTCAGCGAGCGCGCGCTTCATTTTCTGAAAGCGCTGGTCGAGCGGTATATTCGAGAAGGTCAGCCGGTTGGCTCGCGGACCCTCGCGAAAGACACGGGTCTGGATCTGAGCCCGGCGACCGTCCGCAATGTCATGTCGGACCTGGAGGATCTGGGTCTGGTGGTGTCGCCCCATACCTCTGCGGGCCGGGTGCCGACGGTGGCCGGGTATCGGCTGTTCGTGAATTCGCTCCTGACCTGGCGCGCGCCCTCGGAGGACGATATCGCCTCGCTGCGCACGCGCTTCGATGTCCGCACGGATGCCAAGTCGTTGATCGAGACGGCCTCGACGCTCCTCTCGGGCATCACGCATCTGGCTGGCGTGGTGATGCTGCCGCGCCATGAGCGCAATGTCTTTCGTCAGATCGAACTCCTGCCCCTGTCCGAGAAGCGGGTGCTGGCCATCCTGGTCACGAGCGAAGGGGAGGTGCACAACCGGATCATGGGTACGGAACGGTCTTTCACGCCGTCCCAGTTGGAACAGGCCTCGAATTATCTCAATCAGATGTTCACCGGCCAGGACATCGGCGAGGTCCGCAAGCGCCTGCTGGACGAGTTGAAGCACGCGCATGCCAGCATGGACCGGCAGATGATCCGCGCGGCGGCGCTGGCGCAGGAAGTCGTGGAGGCCGCCGAAAGCCGGGACGACTGTTTCATCGCCGGACAGACGAATCTGATGGAGTTTGGCGAGCTGGCGAGCATGGACCGGATCAGGCAGTTGTTCGAGATCTTCAATCAGAAACGCGAAATCCTGCACATCCTCGACCGCTGTATCGCCGCGGAGGGTGTGCAGATTTTTATCGGCGAGGAGTCCGGGTACGCGCTGCTGGACGATTGCAGTCTCGTGACGACGAGCTATCGGGTCGATGATCGGGTGGTCGGCGTGCTCGGCGTCATCGGTCCGACCCGGATGGATTATCAGCGCGTGGTGCCGATCGTCGATGTCACCGCGCGGTTGCTGGCGGCGGCACTGCGCCAGTGAGGCGCCCGGCGTTGGTGCCGGGGCGCGCAAACAATCGAAATCATGCGAGCAGGCGACCCGGCGTCGAGAGCGACCGGGAGCATGCTCGTCCGCAGCCTTTGGAGGTCAACATGAACACGGATCCACATCGTATCGACCCAGAGCCGCCGGAACCGGCGGCCTCGGAGCCAGCGCTCCCCGTTGGAGAGGAGGCGGCCAATCATGGCGTCCGGGCGGCTGTCGATGCGTATATCAAGGCGTCGTCGGCGGATGTTTCGGAAGCCCCCGAGGAGGCCGTGCCGGAGAGCGCGCCGCCCGCCGAGCCGCCGCTGCCATCGCAGGAGGAATTGGCCGCCGCGCTCACCGAGGTGCGCTCGGTCGCGGACGAGAACCGCGATCAACTCCTGCGCGCGCGCGCCGAGCTGGAAAACATCCGGCGCCGTCATGCCAATGAGCTGGAAAAGGCGCACAAATATGCCCTGGATAGCTTCGTGCGCGAACTGCTCCAGGTGCGCGACAGCCTGGAATTGGGACATAGCGCGGCGCTGGAAGAGACGGTCAACATCGAAAAACTCCGTGAAGGCACCGAATTGACGCTGAAGCTGCTCGGCGATGTGATGGACAAGTTCGGGGTCGCGCCGGTCGAACCGCTGGAGCAACCCTTCGATCCGGAATTCCATCAGGCCATTTCCACGCAGCCGCGCGCCGACCTGCCGCCGAATACCGTGGTGGCCGTCATTCAGAAGGGCTATACCCTGAATGGCCGGCTGGTGCGCCCGGCACTGGTTCTGGTGTCTCAACAAGTCGCGTGATCGCCGGCTTGAATGGCGTGGGGTTTTCCCCAACTCACTGAACAATCTGGCGCCATCGCGCCACCAAGACATTATCGGAGAATACGCTCATGGGAAAAATTATCGGTATCGATCTCGGCACGACCAACTCCTGCGTCGCTGTGATGGAAGGCGACAATGTGAAGGTCATCGAGAACGTCGAGGGCGATCGCACCACGCCCTCGATCATCGCCTACACGGGCGATGGCGAGGTGCTGGTCGGTCAGTCCGCCAAGCGGCAGTCGGTGACCAATCCCGCCAACACGCTCTTTGCGATCAAGCGTCTGATCGGTCGCCGTTACGAGGATCAGGTGGTCGCCAAGGACAAGGACATGGTCCCCTACAAGATCGTCAAGGCCGACAACGGCGACGCCTGGGTCGAGGTGAACGGGCGCAAGATGGCCCCGCCCGAGATTTCGGCCAAGGTCTTGCAGAAGATGAAGAAGACCGCCGAGGACTATCTCGGTCACGCGGTCACCGAGGCAGTCATCACGGTGCCGGCCTATTTCAACGACTCGCAGCGTCAGGCCACCAAGGACGCCGGGCGCATCGCCGGGCTTGAAGTCAAGCGCATCATCAACGAACCGACGGCGGCGGCGTTGGCTTACGGCATGGACAAGAAGCGCGGCGACCAGAAGATCGCCGTCTATGACCTGGGTGGCGGCACTTTCGACGTGTCCATCATCGAGATCGCCGAGATCGAGGGCGAGCATCAGTTCGAGGTACTCTCGACCAACGGCGACACCTTCCTCGGCGGCGAGGACTTCGACATGCGGATCATCGACTTCCTGGTCGAGGATTTCAAAAAGTCCCAGGGCTTCGATCTGCGCAACGATCCGCTGGCCCTGCAACGTCTCAAGGAATCCGCCGAAAAGGCCAAGATCGAGCTGTCGACGAGCCAGCAGACCGACATCAATCTGCCCTACATCACCGCCGATCAGACTGGCCCCAAGCATCTCAACGTCAAGCTGACACGCGCCAAGCTGGAATCGCTGGTCGACGAACTGGTCGACCGCACCATCGAGCCCTGTCGCATCGCGCTCAAGGATGCCGGACTCACCGCCGGACAGATCGACGAGGTCATCCTGGTCGGCGGTCAGACTCGCATGCCCAAGGTCCAGGCCAAGGTCGAGGGCTTCTTCGGCAAGACCCCGCGCAAGGACGTCAATCCGGACGAGGCGGTCGCCATCGGCGCCGCGATCCAGGGCGGCGTGCTCGGTGGCGAGGTCAAGGACGTGCTGTTGCTCGACGTCACCCCGCTGTCGCTTGGCATCGAGACGCTTGGCGGTGTCATGACTAAGCTGATCGAGAAGAACACGACGATTCCAACCTCCGCGCAGCAGGTGTTCTCGACCGCCGACGACAATCAGACCGCCGTTACCGTGCACGTCCTTCAGGGCGAGCGCGAGCGCGCCGTCGCCAACAAGTCCCTGGGCCGGTTCGATCTCAGCGACATCCCGCCCGCGCCGCGCGGGGTGCCACAGGTCGAGGTCAAGTTCGACATCGATGCCAACGGCATCCTGAACGTTTCGGCCAAGGATAAGGCGACCGGCAAGGAGCAATCGATCATCATCAAGGCGTCCTCCGGGCTGTCCGAGGCCGAGATTGCCAAGATGGTCAAGGACGCCGAGGCCCATGCCGAGGAAGACCGTCAATTCCACGAGTTGGTTGCCGTGCGCAATCAGGCCGATTCCATGATTCACGCCACGCGCAAGTCGATGGATCAGCTCGGGGACAAGATCGAGAGCGGCGAGAAGTCGTCCATCGAGTCGGCCATCAAGGAACTGGAAGAGGCCATGAAGGGCGAGAACAAGGAGCGCATCGAGTCATTGACCAAGAGTCTGGGCGAGGTCTCCGGTAAGATGGCGGAACGGCTCTACGCGCAAGGCGGCGAGACCGCCGGTGCGGGCGCCGAGGAGAGCCAGACGCGGCAGGGCGGCTCCCAGGACGACGTGGTCGACGCGGAGTTCGAAGAGGTCAAAGACGACAAAAAATGAGGCGAATGGCTGGCCCACGGCCGCCGGTCATGAGGATGAAAGCGTACTGGCGCACGGGTCGCCCGTGCGCTTTCTGTTTTGAAGGGGCTGGTAATCGACCAGCCACTGGCGGTTGGACGTAAAGACATGGCAAAGCGCGACTATTACGAAGTGTTGGGCGTTCCACGCAACGCGAGCGAGGCCGATCTCAAAAAGGCCTTTCGGCGGTTGGCGATGAAATATCATCCCGACCGCAACACCGGCGACGCGGATGCCGAGGCGAAGTTCAAAGAGGCCAAGCTGGCCCACGATGTTCTGAGCGATCCGAAAAAACGCTCGGCCTACGATCAGTTCGGTCATGCCGGCGTTGACGCGGGCGCGGGCGGTTTCGGCGGTCCTGGGGATTTCTCCGGGGCAGGCTCTTTCTCGGATATCTTCGGCGACGTCTTCGGGGACATCTTCGGCGGGCGCGCGGGTGGCGGACGCCGGACGCAGCGAGGCGTCGATCTGCGCTACGACCTGTCGCTCCCGCTCGAAGACGCGGTGAACGGCAAGGAAGTCAAGATCCGTCTCCCAACCCTGGTGGACTGTCAGTTCTGCGGCGGGACCGGGGCCAAGCCAGGCACGCAGCCCAAGACCTGTACGACCTGCGGCGGGGTTGGCCAGGTCCGCATGCAGCAGGGGTTTTTCTCGATTCAGCAGACCTGTCCCGAGTGCCGTGGTGCGGGTAGCGTCATCGCCGAGCCCTGCAGTCACTGTCGGGGGCGCGGACGGCTACAGGAAGAAAAGACCCTGTCGGTCAAGGTGCCTGCGGGTGTCGATAACGGCGACCGCATCCGGCTCGCCGGCGAGGGCGAGCGCGGCGAGCAGGGCGGTCCGCCCGGCGATCTCTATGTGCAGATCCAGGTCTTGGATCACCCCATCTTTACCCGCGAGGAAAGCAATCTCTATTGTCAGGTGCCGATCGGTTTCGTCACCGCCGCCCTGGGCGGCGAGCTTGAGGTACCGACCCTCGACGGCAAGGTCATGCTGAAGATTCCGGGCGGCACCCAGACCGGCAAGATGTTTCGGGTCCGCAACAAAGGCGTGAAGCCGGTGCGCGGCGGACCGGTCGGGGATCTCATCTGTCGGGTCACGGTCGAGACTCCGGTCAATCTGACCGAGCGTCAGAAGGAGCTGCTACAGGAATTCGAGGCCAGCGTGAAAGAGGGTGGATCGCACCACAATCCGCAGTCGCATTCCTGGCTGGATGGGGTCAAAAACTTCTTCGAGAAGATGGGACTATGATTTTTTGCGCGGCAAAAAATCATGATTGAAAAGCATTTTTTATGGGTGCTGGAAGACCGGGCTGGGGTTGTGCGCTCACTGATGCGGCTCTGATCGTTCTGTGCACTCAATTTTGAGGAATTAATGACATGAGTGAAACCAGGATCGCCATCGCCGGTGCCGGCGGTCGCATGGGACGTACTCTGGTGCAGGCCGTCACCGAGACCGAGGGGCTCGTCCTTGGCGCGGCGACCGAGCGCGCCGGCAGCTCGCTGCTCGGCGCCGATGCCGGAGAACTTGCGGGTGTCGGGCCTCTGGGCGTAGCGGTGGCGGCGGAACTGTCGGAGGTGTTCGATGACTTCGACGTACTGATCGATTTCACCGCGCCAGCGGTGACCATCGCCCATCTCGAACTCTGTCGCGTTGCGGGTCGGCGCATGGTCATCGGCACCACCGGACTCGATGCGACGCAGCGCGCGGCCATTGCCGGCGCGGGCGAAACGATCGGTATCGTCTTTGCGCCGAACATGAGCGTCGGCGTCAACCTCTGCTTCAGGCTGCTGGACATCGCCGCGCGGGTGCTCGGCGACGAGGTCGATATCGAGATCATCGAGGCGCATCATCGGCACAAGGTCGATGCGCCATCTGGCACCGCGCTGCGCATGGGCGAGGTGATCGCCGAGGCACTCGGACGCGATCTCAAGGAGGTCGCGGTGTATGGCCGGGAAGGACACGCCGGTCCACGCGAACGCCGGACGATCGGCTTCGAGACGATCCGCGCCGGGGATATCGTCGGCGAGCACAGCGTCTGGTTCGTCGCCGATGGCGAGCGGATCGAGATCGCGCACAAGGCGTCGAGCCGCATGAACTTCGCCCGCGGGGCCATGCGCGCCGCCGGCTGGATCGCCGGACGCGAGCGCGGTCTGTTCGATATGCAGGATGTGCTGGGGTTGCGAGCGTACCGATGATGCGGTCGGTCGCGGCTTGATATCAAGGCGGTTTCTGGAAAAATTTATCACCGATTTCCCGTTCGTCCTGCCCACTTCGACTTCGCTCCTCGTGTTGAGCGAAGTCGAAGGGAGTCGAAGCGATGACATGCCTGTCGCATGGAACGAACGGGAAATCCTCTGGCTCGGAGCCTGAAACCGTTCGTGGTTCGAGTGCCTCACCACGAACGGTTTCAGGCGGCGCGAATCACCCAAGGCATCGGGCCGCGATCAATCCTGGCAGGAATAGCCATGGGCGATCAGACCTTCCTCAAGATCGTCCGGGGCCGTCGGATGTCCGATCAGATACGGGGCCGCGCTCAACGAGTATTCGCCGATCGCGTCGTCCACCGCCGTTTCCCATTCCTCCAGGCTATAGTCACCGCGTCCGAGCCACAGGAGCGCGACCAGTTCGGCACGCTGGCGCTGGCTCATCTCGCCGATGGCGCCGATCGTTTCGCGCAGGCTATAGTCCTCGCTGTGATCGGCGAGTACCTGGAGCGCCCAATCCTCGGAAGGACTGGCTGGCGTATCCGGTAGCACAACCTCCTCCTTGGCTTGAAATTCGCGGATCTTTGCGATGATGTAGCAGATGGATTCGAGTTTGATATGGAGCATCGCTCTGGGTCTCTTCGACAGTTGCAGGCATCCCAGGTGCGTGACAGGAATACCTGATTTCTTGCGGTGTGAGTTTACTACGATTGGCGTCGTCTCCAGGGCCGCTTGCGTCAAGGATCTGATCTTCGGATCGTTGGCCAAGCGATGACGATGATGCAGAGGTAGCGACTGGAGATCGGCAAGGCCCGCATGGTCGTGTTCATGAGGTCAAACGGGATGCGTTTTCGAGCACGCGACACCATTGCAGCGACGCTCCTGCTGGGCGTGTTGGGTCTGGCGGGTTGTGTGACCGCGCCCGAGACCGGGCGTCGCCAACTCGTGCTGATCGATAGCGCCGAGGAGGCGCGTCTCGGCTTCCAGGCGTTCGAGGAGTTGAAGCGGGAGCGGCCTCGCGCGCGAGACCGCGCCGAATGGAAGCGTTTACAGGAGGTGGGTCAACGGGTCGCCGCGGTCGTCAAGCTGCCTCACGCCCAGTGGGAGTTCGTGCTGTTCGAATCGGACGAGCCAAATGCCTTTGCCTTGCCGGGCGGCAAGATTGGCGTTCATACCGGCATCTTGCCGCTGACCCGCAACGATGCCGGGCTCGCGACCGTCATCGCTCACGAGATCGCCCATGCCACCGCACGTCACGGTGCCGAGCGGATGTCCCAGGGACTTCTGGTCGAGATCGGCGGGGCTGCCCTGTCCGCCGCGCTTGGCGGGCAGTCAGCGGTCGGTCGCGAGCTGGCCATGCAAGCCTATGGCCTGGGCACTCAGGTTGGTGTCATGTTGCCCTATTCCCGCACCCAGGAACTGGAGGCCGACCGGATCGGACTGCTTTATATGGCTCGCGCCGGCTATGATCCGACGGAAGCCGTCGCATTCTGGCGACGTTTCCAGGCGTATAGCCGCCGCCACGGCGAGCGGACAACCGAGTTCTTGAGCACGCATCCATTGGACGACACCCGTCTTGCACAAATCGAACGCTTGCTGCCCCAGGCGCGGGCTGAATATGCGCGTGCGCGTCGCTGAGCCGACATCGGCGGGATTGCCGCGATCAGGATGGCGTTGATTCGGTCCGCCGTTGGATTCAGGTCGGTCGCCGCCCCGACAGGCGAGGGGAAGAATCCGATCATGGGGCCGCGTCCAGGGATCCGACGTTTCTCGACCTGGCTTGGTGTGCTCGGCATGCTGGCGTTGTCAGTATCCATGACCGGCTGCGACCGCGGCCCTCGCGAGCATGATGGGATCTTCAAGGCCGAGGTCGGTCGCGTTCCCGCGTCGCCCCAGCGGCCGGGCGACCCTGACAAGGGCTACGAGGCTTTGATTAACCGCTCGGTCGTTACCTGCGGATTGCCCTATCGGGTCTATCGGAAACGCGCCGGCGCGCCGATCCCCGGTCTGCAGTTTCCGGGCCGCACTGGCCGGAATGCGGAACTGCCGTACATGCTGACGGCCCATGTCGCCCAATCGGGTGTCGAACTGGTCACGTCCAATTGTCTTGGCTGCCATGCCGCGACCTTAAATGGCGAACTCGTCATGGGACTCGGCAACGAATTTCTCGATAGGACGGTCGATCCTCTGCGCGCGGTCGAAGATCTCGGCGGCTTCATGACCGATGGCATGGAGGCCGCCGAATGGCGCCGCTGGGCGGCTCGCGTCACGGTCATTGCCGACGACATGATGACCGAGACGGTCGGCGTGAACGCCGCGCGCAATCCAATTCTGGCCCTCATGGCTCACCGCGATCCCAAGACGCTCGCCTGGTCAGATGAACCTCTGATCGAACCGCCGCCCGAGAGACCGCTGCCGGTCAGCGTTCCGCCCTGGTGGAACCTCGGCAAGAAGCACGCGCTTTTTTACAATGCCGAAGGGCGCGGCGACCATGCGCGTCAGATGATGCTGGCCGCGATCCTCTGTACCGATTCGGTGGAGGAGGCGGCTGTTATCGATGGCTGGTTCGTCGATGTCCGCGCCTATCTGGCGACCCTGAAACCTCCCAAGTATCCATTTCCCATCGATCAGGGTCTCGCGAAGCAGGGCAGGGGGATTTTCCAGGACAAGTGCAAGGCGTGCCACGGTCTCCACGGAGAGGATGGGCGTTATCCCAATCGCGTCATCGCGCTCGGCAAGATCAAGACAGATCCAGCGTTGGCGCGCCAGGGATTCGGCGAGTCGGATCGTTTCCTAAAATGGTTCCAGAACTCCTTTTACGGCCAAGGATCCCAGACCGCTCCAGCCCTCGGCTACATTGCCCCGCCGCTCGACGGCGTTTGGGCAACCGCGCCCTATCTGCACAATGGCGCTATCCCCACCCTCGCGGCCCTGCTCGACAGCCGATCGCGCCCGACCTACTGGGCGTTCGACCGTGAAGGCGACGCCAGACCCGTCTACGATCAGCGTCAACTCGGCTGGGCCTATCGGACCCTGAAGCAGGGCAAGGCCGGCGCCATGAGTTGGGACGAGCGCAACCGGATCTACGACACCCGCCTGGCAGGGTACGGAAACCAAGGGCACGTCTTTGCTGACGAGCTTTCTGCCGTAAAACGCGCGGCGTTGCTTGAATATCTAAAAACTTTTTAAAATCAATTAGTAATCCTGAATAAGACGGTATCTTCCAGTAAAATGCTAAATTAGGGCTTGCAAGAGGTCGAAGCCATATATATTATTAGCAGCTCAGTTGCGGGGTGGAGCAGTCAGGCAGCTCGTCGGGCTCATAACCCGAAGGTCGTAGGTTCAAATCCTGCCCCCGCTACCATATAAAACAAAGGCTTAGAGGTTTCGCCTCTAAGCCTTTTTTCGTTGCTGGCCGTTCATGTAGCCACTATGTAGCCAAATTTTAGAAATCCGAATCAACGCGCGTTCGTGTCACCCACAAAAAACCCGCCACATGAGCGGGTCTGTCAGGCGGCGCAATCAGCGCAGCGCCTTGAGTTCTTTTTCCGCGTAATCCCAGGGCAAACGCCTTTTGCCCTCCTTCATCTTCTGCAACGCCAGTAGGGCCTCGTCTGTGGTGAGTAGTTGCTCTTCCACCATAGCGCAGAGCAGACCGATAGTGCCCATAACCTCGACCTGTTCAGACGCTGCAACGACACGGAGGTTCCGATCGCCCGTGAGCAATGTACAGGATTCCTGTTTGGCCAGTGCCAAGGCCAAGTAGTCGTTGTGACTGGGTTTCGGTCCGTTATTGGCCGAGAATGTAACGTTGTAGAGAGCGGGCAATTGCTCGGCGTACTTCACGAATTCGCCCATGACTTCCATAACTTGCAGGCCAAGATATTCGAGGCCAGGACTTCCCGGTTCGATTTCTTCAAAATACAACAGATCAGGAATGCCGAACTGCATGGGAAGCCGAAAAAGCGTCTCCATGAGATCACCGGACTCCATGTCAATCAGAATATTGGCGTCACTGATAAGCAACCGCATCCAATGACTCCAGCTGACGCTCCTTGTGAAAACGCATCATCGGGATACCAAGCAATTCTGCTGCCTTGCTCTCGGAGATGTACTGCTCTGCAACGGCGCGGTACACTAATTGATCAAAGAGTCGAGGATGCTCCTGCGGAAGTGGCTTGCCCGGTTCGCTTTTGCGCCAGCCCTTTACCGAAAATCGCTTGTACATTATCAGGTAAGTCGAGTCGGTGATCACGCCGCACTGCTTGGCGCGGTGCAACCAGCCCGCCATCGACAGGCCAAATTCATGCTTGAGCACATAAAGCTCTTGCCATTCCAAGGCGTGGCGCTGATGACCGAGTAATTGACACACTGCTACGCGCGGGGCCAGGAATGCTCCGGCGAAGCGGTCGCACGCCTTCTCCTCGTCGACGCCGTCCGCCAGCCTGCCAAGCAAGAGCAAATGTCCCACTTCGTGGGCCAAGGTGAAACGTTGCCGGTCTCCAGGCCATCGGGTCGACACCGCTACAAGCGGATACTCGCGGCCGTCTTCCGTGCGAGCCACCGCCTTCAGGCCCGAAAATTTTGGGTTGTTCTCATCGACTGCGATGACTAGCAGACCAATGCCTTCGAGAGTGTCGGTAAGGTCCCCAATTGGATTCATGCCGAGCCGCCAGGCATTGCGAACCCGCTCGGAGAAATCCTCGATTTCCTCAAGAGACTCGATGCGCTTAGGCAGCCCAGGCGGTGGCTCAAAGGCCAACAACGGCGACTCTGGAAATGCGCCTAGTAGTTCCACTCGCTTTTCCACCAATTCTAAGATCTTGATCTTCAGCGCGTCTTGCGCAGTCTTGCTGAACGAGGCCAGTTTGCGGAACTCGGGTTGCAGTAGCGCTACTTTATGAGTGCGAAAGAAATACTCGGTCCGGATACCGCAGACACGGGCTAGGTTGAGCAACTGAGAAGATGATGGAGTTACAAGTCCCTTCTCGTACTTCTGAATGGCAGTATGCGAGACCCCTACCTTTGCTCCCAAAGCACCTAGCGTCAAACCTGCCGCCAGCCGTGCTTGACGAATGCGGTCGGCTATCATGATGTTACCTTAGAAGCTAGGTTTAAGAAGGCGTGAACTCTAACAAGATTTTAAACCAGCAAGAAGGCCTAAGAGACAACAATTCGACGCCCCTAACACCGTAGGCAGTGAGATCAGATGCTTGGATCGAGTTATCTCGGGTGCCAAACAAGACTGACAACCACACGAAAAACCCGCCAAGCGGCGGGTCTGTTCGTGGTGATCCCGATCAAGCGGCCAGCGCTTCCGGCTCGCTCTCCGGCTCCGGCTCGAAACGCATCCGCGCGACAATCCCGGATGCACTCGACAGCGCCGTTTCAACCTCTTCGATGCGAAGCGCCAGCGTTTCGAGTTGATCGGACAGCGCCGCGAGTTCGTCCAGACTCGGCGTGGCCGCGTTCGTGGCCGCGTTGAAATCCATTCCCGCATTTGTCAGCGTCAAAACCGCTCGATCATGCTGATCGCGCGCCGCCGTCAATTCACGGCCAAGGCGATCCCGCTCGAAGTCCAGCCCGTTACGCTCGCGCTCAAGCGTCATTCGCGGCTCGGCCAGCGCCGCCCGCAGTGCGTTCTCGGCAACCGCAAAGCGTTCAAGTTCCGCGCCGATGTCTGTAATCTCGGTTTCGGCAGCGGACGCGCGATCTGTGACGGACGCGAGCGCCGCATCAAGCCCGTGCGAGCGGATCGCCATCGACACGCGGGCGGTCATTGGTGCCCGCGCCAGTTTGGCGCCGATGTCGTCCAAGCGGCGGATCGCCCGCGCGATCTGTTTTGCACGCGGATCGTTCAACTCGTCGTGAGCGGCGGCGGCGGTCTTGAGTGTTTCAGCGTTCATATTTTTTCGTCTCGTTTCGGCGGGTTTGTTGGGCGATCAGCAGGGCGTGAAGCTCGCGTTGTTGCTTCAACAGTTCGGCGATTGCCGCTTGGGTTGCGTCATGATTGATTTGTCCGATCTCGACAGATTTGATGATGGCGCGCTGCGTCACGTCATGTTCTGACAATCCACCGACAGGTTTCCGAATCACTTCGGCCAGAAGGCGTTGGCGGCTTAATTCAGACATGGTGAGTCCCCCACCAGCAGGGCGCGACGGTTGGCGACTTTGGCTCGCTCGGCTTCGGCGTTCTGCATGGCTTTTTCGTAAATCTCATCAAGCATTTTCGTATCCGGGAGCGCGGCAGGCTCGGACGCGGGCGGTTGGGCGTCCTTCACCAGCGCCAGCAGGTCGGCGGCGGTTTCGGGCGTCATCTCGGACTCGGACACGGCGGCGAGCAAACGACTCGCGATCTCGGTTGACGCGCCGGATAGATCGACGTTGACGGGCGCCGCTTCGGCGCGAAGTCTCGGCACGATCCGATCCAGCAGCGCAATAGCCGATTGCAGATCGCCGGCTTTTGCCGCCTTCATGACGACTCGGACCAGCGCCGGACCTTCCTTCTCGATCATCTTGCGGATTTCGGTGGCCTTGGTGGTGCGCGGGCCTTTGGGCGCGCCGTGCGGATTTCCCGACGAGCCTGGTGCAAATTTCCCGCTTTCATCGCGGATTGCCATGTTGAATGCTCCTGTTGCTAAACAGGTGCCATTTTGCAGGCTGAAAACAGGCAATTTCGGGCTGTTTTCCAGGTTAGAGCAGGCTATCTAGGCCAGCGTCGCCCAACTCAGAAGTTCATGCGCGTCGGGATGCTTTTCGTCGTCGTGCAGTTCGATTAACAGGCGCACCAGTTTTTGCCGAATCGGATCCGGCAGAATCACGCCAGGCGGTCGGCGAGTTCGCTCCAGTGCGTCTTGCGTCGCGGCGAGGTCGCACCTGAGCCGCTCAACGCGACGACGCGATTTCATCAACTCGCGACCGAGTTGGTGGGTGTGCTCGGTGAGTGCGTCACGCTGCGCTGTCAGTCCTCGCCATTGTCCGGCAGTGACTTGGGCAGGCTCAGCGTCCCGAAGGCAGGCCGGGCACTCAGGCGCGGGTCCATCGTGTATCACATGGCACGTTGGGCATTCTTGCGGACATTTCCGATGGTTCTCGGACTGCATTTGAAACCCTCTTGCTGAAGGATTGCGGCGACTTTCATCTCGCTCAGGTGCGACAGTTCCAGAATGCGGCGGTCGCGGGCGGTCTTGTCGGTCACTGTGACGGGTACGGGAGTGATAGGCTCAGTTGTCACTGTGACGGGTTCGATACCGGGCTTAACCGGCTCGTCAGGTGTCACTGTGACAGATAAGCCATAAGCGTTTTTTATGCACGCGCCGTCCGCTGGCGCCATTGAAGACTGCAACTATTTCGCCTTGCCCTGCCCCTTCGCCCATCGGATATTTCGGGACTTGATCCAGCGCGCCACTTCTGGCGTGGGGTTATCCGGCAGGAGCCCGCGCCAGTGTTTCGGCGGCTCGAACCCTTTGAACTTCTCCCGCGTCAGGAAATAAGCAGCGCCCGGTTTCTTCCCTTGTGCGACCAAGACGCCTAAGCAGCGACGGTAGAACAACATCCGCGCATCGTCTCCCGTGGCGATGTCCTCATCGGCAGCGCCAAACTCCACCAAATCGCCATCGCGATAGGACACCTTCGGGCGGCGGTCGGGTCGGTCGAGTCCGCATTCCTGACAGGTCATCTCGGTGCGCTCCATGACCGCGCCACAGTGGGAACAGAGAATGAATTCCTCCTGATCCTTTTTCTTGCGCTTCTCGGCCTTCCCCTTCTCGCCGTCGTCCAGATCGGGAACCTCGAAGTGGACCGGGAGGCCATGCTTGAGGGTGTTACCGGAGTGGTCGAGAACCAGACAATCGCGCTTGCCCTCGGCGGTGCGGATGCCCCGACCCATCTGCTGCATGTGCAACGCTTCGCTGAGGGTCGGTCGAGCCAGGATCAGACAGGCGGCGTCCGGCACATCGAAGCCGATCCCCAACACGTTGACGCTGGTCAAGATGCGGATGTCGCCATCACGGAAACCCTGAATCAAACGCTTTCGCTCGGGAGCCTCGGTGTAGGCATCGATATGACCGACCGTGACGCCGACCGCCTCAAAGTCATCGCGGATCGCCTTCGAGTGGGCGATATTGACCGCAAAACACAGGGTCGGGCGGTTCTCCCCTCGCTCCTGCCAAGTGGTCACGATGTCGCCAACCAGTTCCTTCGAGTTCACGGCGGCGGCAAGGTCCGCTTCCAGATAGTCATAACCGTTGGTCGTGGTGCCCTTCTTGACGCCCTTCAGCGCCTCGGCGACGGCATCGGCTGCCGGGGCGAATCCCCGACACGGCACCAGAAAGCCATGATCTGTCAGCCAGCGCACGGACGGACCACGCACCAGATTGGTGAAGTATTTCCCCAGCCCCTTGCGTAGCGGCGTTGCCGACAATCCGACGAATGGCAAGGCATTCCATGTCTCCATCAGCTTGATATGGGCCTGGTGCAGGATGTGGCACTCGTCGATGATGACGACGTGCACCCAATCCGGGGCGGCCCTGGAGCGGATGGTCTGAATACTGGCAACGATGATGTCGTCCTCCCGCGAATAGTTGGTGTTGTCGCCCTGGAGCACGCCGACTTGGAGCCCGAGCGCGTGGAAGGTGGCGACCGCCTGACCGACCAACTCGATGCGGTCCACGATGAACAGCACACGCTTTCCCTTCTCGACGGCGGAGCGGGAGAGGTGCGCGGCCACCACGGTTTTTCCGCCTCCCGTCGCCAGCGCCAGCACTTGCCGCTTGTGCCCGTCCATGAGTCCCTGCCGCAGTTCGCCGATGACCTGCTCTTGATGCAGATAAAGTTGGAACATCAGGCAGCCCTCCGGGGTTGGAATTGCTCTCGGCAATAAGCGTCGGCGTCGCCCCACAGGGCCATGACATCGCGGATCGTTCGACCTTGGCAGTGGGAGTGCTTGCAGGAGAAACCGGGCCATCCGCCATCGGACTCGAAGATGACGGTATCCCCGCCCGACTTGGGCGAGGGTGTGGAGTGCTCGCCGGACCACGGGCACGAAACCCCATGCACGTTGCCGGTGAGTTCCCCCACGTAAGCCCCGTGAGCGCGGAACCACCCCACCACGTCGAGACTGGAATAGTTCCCTTTGCCCTGGATGGTCGAAACGGTTGTACGGGCCTCCTGTGAGTCTGGATGGGCATTCGGTCGGGTCTGACTCGCTCGGTTTGCGTAGAACTCGGCGAGGGTTGCAACCTGACGCGGATGGACCTGACGCCAGTCGCTCGGAATCCAGCACTTCGATTGCCGATGAGGGCGATCCGGGGTGTTCGGCCCCTTGCGCTTGACGCTCCCATAGAGCGCGCAGAGACGGGCCGGATTCCGAACCGAGCGGTCGAACTCCACCACGTCGTCACTGAACTCGGCGTGGAGCCCGGCATAGATGGCCTTCAGCATTTCGGTCGTCTCCCCAGAATTGGGGAGAGCCGTTCGATACTGCACATGCCAGCCGTTCCCCGACATCGCCATCAGCGGCGCCGGCCAATCCATCAACGCCAGACGATCCCGTAACCCCTTCGCCCTGATCTCCGCTTCCGCCAATTCGGCATCCGTGCTGGATGTTCCTTTTGGGCGAGCCGGATCAAAATCGAAGAACAGCCGGGTGTAGCGGGTCACCAGTGCGTCGGTGGTGCGCAGTTTGCGATGAGGATCTACCTGTCTCTCTTGGGCGAGATAGGCGAGCAATCCCGGATGATCGATCCGGTTGAGCGTGGTGAAGAGATTGCCTGACCGCGCCCATTCCCGTGCCTGGGCGAGGACGACATCCGAGCGGTTATCCCAGCCGATCTCGCGGGGCGCCTTGTCCATTTGGCAGATTTCGACCCAGCCCGCGTCATGCGACAGCCACTGTAGGTAAATCTCGGTGGGGGTCGGTTTCATCGCATCACCCCCAGATCAAGGCCGTTTTTGTCCTGAGCGGGAAAATCGTTTTTTCGGCTCGGGGCGCCCTGGGGGGATAGAGGATGAGGCTTAGGAACAGGAAGAGGATTAGGACCGGCATCGGCTCCCCCATCACATGCCCCATCGGATGCCCCATGCCATGCCCCATCGGGCAAGAGCCGATAATGACGCTGGAATTCCAGAATCAGCGGGGTATCGGGCAGGGCTTCCAGGTGCAGGCGGATGGTCTTCATCCGCGTGTCGCCTGCCTTCCATGCCGATGAAACCTGATGGCCCATCATGGATCGAATCCAGATCACGCAGGCGTTGCGGTCATAGCGACAAAACCCCTCGCGCTCCAGAATCTCGACATCGGCGAGGAATCGACCCTCGGTGATGTGAAGCTCGTTGGCGGCCATCCCCGGAGAGAGGTAGTAGATCCCCGCCATGTGAGAATGAGGGCAGGCGGTGAGATAGATCGCGGTGAAAGCGACCTCGCGCCCGTGATCCCTGGTCAGCCGTTGGCCGGTGCCCGCAATGAAGAATCGCGACTTGATGATGCTGGTGTTACGCATGGCCGTTGCCCTCCATGGTCTCCGGGAACCGCGCGGTGTAGCGTTCCAGCGCCTTGCGAAGTTCGGAAATCAGCGTCTTGGCGTCCGACGCCAGGAGGGCCGAATCCACCCGGTAGAGGATGCCAATCGATCCCGTGACCTGGTGGGCGGCGTGCATCGCATCCTTGGCGGTAGGGCCTTTTGCCGCTGGCGCCGGGGGTGCCTGGTCCGCCTTCAGCTTCGCCGTGGTCTGGCGGATGGCGTCCAAGTCGTCGCCTTGCATCTCCTCGATGATGACGGGATCGGGCGATACCGGGATGTCGGGAACGGGATCGGATGGCTCGGGGGTTTGATGACTTTTGGAAGGGTTCCGTTTGTCATCAAGAATCTTTTTGACGCCCGTCTGGTGCATCCCAACGCTTGCCGCAATCTCCCGTTGCGTCTTGCCCTCATCGGCGAGTTTCTGAATCGTCGCGTCCCGTTCGACCTTGGCTTGCTCCCTAGCCTCGCGGGTCAGGTCAGATGCCCAGCGCGTTGAGCAATTCAGCAGCGCGGCGACGGCTCCCGTATCGTCAGCCTGACAGAATCCCTCGGCAATGGCGGTGCTGTAAGCCTTGCTCATGTCGCCCTGAGTGCGGCGACGGCCATGCTTGGCGTTGGCGCCGATGGCAAAGCGAAGCGCATCGACCTTGCCACCGTCATGCTTGATGACGGGGACGGATTCCAGCCCAGCCGCCTTGCACGCCTCCAGACGATGGAATCCATCGGCGAGCACATGGACGCCATCGGCGGCGAAGACGGTTACGGGCGCTCTGGCGATCCATTCGCCAATATCGCGGCCATACTCGGCGACCAGCGCATCATCCATCCCCTCGCGCTGCTGAATATCCTGGTCAACGCTGATCGATGAAATCGGCAGGTTCGTCAGAGACGCCGATCCCGGCAAGATTGTCTCGCCGATGTCGGGCTTGATCTGGATACCGCGCGAGGTGCGTTTGAGGGCTTGCGCCCTCGTTCCTTGAGGGCTGGTCATTACACGACACCTCCGCAAATGACGCTCAGGCTCGGGCGTAGTGGGATCACGATGTCGGACATCAGATAGCGGTTGATGTCGCAGACCTGCCCCGTATCGCTGATGACGCAATAGGCGTCGATCATGCCGTCGCCAAGATCAACTCCGATAATCGTTAGAGTGTCGCGTAATCCGACGTTCCAATTTTCGATCTTGCGTGGATCGTCTCCGAGTGCTGACACAGCAGCGCGGACCATTGTGTTCGATGCAGCAAAATCGTCCGGGTCTTCCAATCGACAAGCGACGATCAGCGCCGGGTCAATGTGGGGGAGGGTGTTCATTACGCGACCCCTCCATCATTCGGCGCCCACTCCACAGCAGCCAGCATTGCGCGAGCCAGGTTACGCGGCAGCGGCAACTCGGGACGAAGGTTTACGATATTGCGGGCGATCCTGACAACGGCATCGCGCTCGTCATCTGTGAGCGGCTCAGCGTCCGGGTTGGGGGCAGGATCGGCGATCTCGACCGCGCGAGTGATGGACTCGATTAGCCCGCACGCCGATTGCAGCGTGTAGATGGCGCAGTGAATCGCGCTGGCATCGCTGGTCGGCTCCAGATTGGACGCGGCATTGATAAGCGTCTCAATCGCCGATGCGGTCATGGCCGCAGCTTCATTGAGCGCGAAAGACGCCGGGATACCGGCATTGACGCTGAAAAAATTGGCGTCAATGCCAAGGACGGGGATTTCAGCAAAACGGGTGTTGGTGGTTTTCACGATGTTGATACCTTTGTCTGAATGACTTGGTACCAACTGAGATAGGCGGGCGGATGGGCACAAAGACCCATGACGACAGGCGAAACTATCCCCTGTGAGGGATGTTCGGATATACTGATCCTGCCGGTGCAAGCCGATTCCAGTCGGTAATTGCTTTGCCGCTAGGTGGTTTGAACACCTAGCGGACGGTCACACTCTAAACGCCTTTCGTCCTGCTTTGCAATGCCGTCTCGGGGGCGCGATCCCCGGACGGCTTTTTCGTTTGCGGTCCAGCGCCGGACGGCTTTCGCCTGACGCTGGTCGCGGATCTGTCTGGATCTGGTGGACATTACGCGGCCACCTGACCATTGATCGACTCGCCAGATAGCACGCGATCTGGGCCATCGGCGGGCCAGAGTAGGCGGCCATTCGGGGATTTCTGTGGGCGGACGCCGTAATAACTTCCTGTGCGGCAGAGGCGGACTCGAACACTTTGCGCCTTGACGCCAAGGCGGGTAGCAAAGGCGTCAGTGACGAGCGGCGGGGTGGTCTTTGGTGTGGCCTGGAACATTCATGCTCTCCATCGGTTGATGATGGAAAGCAATGTATTCGTTCGTGTTATCGGAAGTCATGGTAATGCCAAATTTACCATTTTGCCGGCGTCTTCTTTAAGGCCGCGCTGATTTTCTTCCGTAGATCGCTGTCGCTCCTGGTGGTGTACCCGTGTTTTCGCAGATGGCCCACAATACCAGTATCTCCGGTCGCGATGCTCGTTCCGGTTAAAGGCTCGCGGTCCGACCCTTTCAGCGTTTCCGGCAGGCAGTCCGCCAGTGCCCGCGCCAACGCACCAATAACCTCCAAATAACCCGCCTTGCTCCTGTCTGTAATTTCCCGGTCCTGGCCTGGCTGGTCGTCGTCGCCTGCGTTCGCCGTCGTTTCACCCTCGCGCGTTATCGGCAGGCCCTTTAACCAGATCGGCGCAATATTAAAATCCCGCATTGCGGCGAGATAGGAGCCCGGTTGATTGCTGTCGCCCGCGATCCCTCGCAGCTTCCCGATTAGCATCTCGGCCTGATGACGAATGCGAGCCTCCTTCCCGGAGTCCAGGCTCCAACAAGGCGTTGTTCGGTCAGGGTCGATGTCCAGGGCCAGCCAGCCAGCCAGCTTGTTCCGCCGTCCATTGCTTAAGCCTGAGCCAAACTTCCATTGGTGGCGGCGCTCGATCACCGTCCATAAGCCTCGCGACAACTGCCGGGATTTCATGGGGTAGCGTAGGCTCCATGACGCGCGGCGGAGGATCGGGTCGGTATGCGCCAAGTCCGTAGAGCGCGTCCCGAAGCGGATCGCCTGAACTGCTAAAATTCCTATCAGCCATTTCTGTATCTCCGTGATAGATCGGTTGTGGTCAGGGCCTCGAAACGGGTGGTGCCGTCTCGGGGCCTGTTGTTGTCTGGGTTCAGTGGTCGCGGTAGACCTCGCGCCGGTGGCCGACCTTGACGACGAGGATCAGCAGGCGCTCATCCTGAATCTGGTAGACGGCTCGGTAGTCGCCGCCCCGCACGCGATACAGACCGTCTTCGCCGGACAGCTTGACCACGCCAGCGGGGCGGGGATCGCGGGTCAGTTGTTCGATGACGGCACCAAGACGCTGTTGAACAGGTCGCGGCAGCTTGTCGAACTGGCGCTTGGATGCCTTGGTGAAGGTGACGCTATAGGCCATGTTCGGCTTTCACGTCTTCCCACGGAATCAGGTCTTCATCGCCGCGCGCGATCTGCGCCAGCGCCGCGCGGGCGTCCTCCAGGTCTTCCGTGTCCTCCAAATACTCCATCAGCGCCGCGTACTCGGCGAAGGGCAGCAGAACCGATGTCGGTTTGCCGTCCGGGTCGGTGAGAAATTGCGGGTGTAACTCTGGCATGTCGGCGACTCCGGCTAAGGGTTTAGATCAACTTCGCGACTTTCATCAGGGCGAATTTCAGGGTATCGAAAGTGATGGCGGTCATGGTCTGCGCCTCGGTGCTGGTGTGATCTACAGTCTATGACAGTGCTCTACTTCACGCGCCGGATCGGTTGACCGGCTTGCGCTTCCAGTGGCTGATAGATCCCTGCCTGCTCCAGAATCCAGCCCTCCAACTTGGTGTGCCACTGGCGCAGTAGATCCAGCGGGCGGCGACGGTAATGCTTCTCGGCGGTGGCGCTGGGTTTGTGGCCCTGGATCTGCGCCACGATCCCGACCGGCATCTCGACCCACTCGGACAGCGTACCGAATGAGCGACGAAGGCCGTGCAGGGTGAGCGGCGGGAGGGCGGCGGTTGCCAATGCGCGGTTGTGCGGGATACGTGGCTCTTGCAGGTGTCCGGCGGCGGCGGATGGGCTACTGAAGACCCATTCATTTCGGCGGGGTAGACCGGCCAGTAGGGACGCGACATAGGGCGTCATCGGAATGGTTCGCTCGCCGTCTACCTTGTCTCGAATGGTCAGACTGCCCCACTGAAAATCGACGTTGGCCCACGTCAAGGTGGTGATCTCGTTGCGGCGCGCGCCCGTCAGCAGCAGCGTTTGCAGATAGGCCGAGATGACGGGGTTGCCGACTTGGCGAACGGCCGCGAACCATGCGCGTAACTGCTCTTTCTGGAGCACGTCATCCTTGGCGCTCTTGCTGGGCAGTGCGTCGCGCACCGAGCGCCCGGCGAAGGCGTCAGGATGGATCATGCCACGGTACTCTGACCGCTCCTCGCACCAGACCGCGAAGGTCTTGAAGAGGCCGAAGGCAAGGAGAGCTTGGGTTGATCGAGTCGCCGATTCCGCGATCAGCCAGGCGGTTATCTGCTCGGGCGTGATCTCGGCGAAGCGTCGCGCCAGCAGCGGCGCCAGCGGTCCCGGTACGCTCAGGCCAGCCCCGCGTTTCTTCGGTTCGCCTCCCGGTTGTGCCAGATTCAGGTGGTCGCGGTAATGGCGCTCTCCCCAATGGGGGCGGCGGTCTTCGATGTAGACCTTCCAGCCATCGGCGACGAGGAGCGCCTGTCTGATCGCGGTGCTCTCCTCGGCTTGCGCCTGTCGCATGGTCTCCGCCTTCTTTGTCGCGACTGCGGCTATCTGGTCGGCCTTCTGATCGCGCGGGTCAATGCCTTGGTCAATCAGGGTTTGCAGTCGGCGTGCTTCGCTGCGCGCCTTATCGATGTCCAGCACGCGCACGTCGCCAATCGTGATCCGCATCCGTCGCCCTTCAAGGCGTCCCTCGAAAATAAATGCCTTGCTCCCGGCGGTGACGCGCACACCTAGCCCCGGAGCATCAACGTCCCATAGAAAAACCTGTGCGCCTTTTTTTGCAGACTCAATCTCGCGGATTCGCCCAGCCGTCAATCGTGATGTTGCCATACCCGAAGGTCGCCATGTAGCCACTATGTAGCCAGATTATGCAACGCAGGCTAACGTCAATCAACCTTCGGGTGATTCGGCTACATTGGCAAAATGTTGATTTTAATGATTTTCGCCATTTCGTGAAACACCGATAAACGTCAATAAACGCGCTGTTTTTCGGGCTCATAACCCGAAGGTCGTAGGTTCAAATCCTGCCCCCGCTACCATATTAAAAAGGGCTTACGGTTTATTGCCGTAGGCCATTTTTATTTGCCTCAGCGCCATATAAGCACTGGTGTAAGCAAATTTTAGAAACACTTAGCTCGCGTCCGTTAGCAACTTTACTATTCGGCCAGATTCGTATCGAGCCCCGCAGGTCTTGCTCACGCAGGCGGTGCAAGACGGTCAGGGTGTGCTCGGTGTTGGCGCGCTGGAAGTCCCAGATCGCCACCTGCCCCGCGTTTTAGAGATAGACCCCATAGAAACCCACGCCGTTTCACGACTGACTTGGCGTTGAAAGCGGGTTTTGATTCAGGCGGCCAAGCGCTTGAGGGTCCAACGGGACGGTGCAATGTGCTGCGTAAGCGCTTCACTCGGCACGATCCGCCCCGTCTGGGGATCGCGCTGCACGGAGGGGGCGGCGGAGGCGACACTGTCACGAATCAGGTCGTCCAGTGTCCACTCCGTCACCGCGTCAAAAAAGGTGGAACCCCACTCGTGTGCTCGAATACCAACGCTTGTGGACCGGCCTCATTGTTAACGATGCGCCCAACGGATCAGTGTTTGCAGGTCGACTCCCTTCGACTTCGCTCAGGACAGGCTTGTCGAATGGGATGACCGGAAAATCGCGCTCCGGGGCCAATATTGCATCCGCTCAGGACAGACCCTTCGATGGGCTTTTGGCTCATCGCGAATAGATGCAACCTGAGTATGAAATTTACGAACAATCATCTTAAATCCCCACTTTCAGCTTCTGACCAGCTTGAATGTTGTTGTCGTTCGAACTCATTTTGTTGAGGCGGCGCAGTTCGGCGACAGACAGGCCGTTCAGCAGTGCCACCCGGTAGAGAGTTTCCTGCGGTTTCACGACGTGATAGCGGACCTTGTTGGCTGCACGCGTCTCTGGCGTTGGTTTTGGCTTATTCGCGGCTGTCCGTGTATCTGGTTTCGGCTTGTTGGCCGCGACCCGAGGTTCTGGCGCCGGTTTCTTCCCACTTGACGCCGTACGTATCGCTGGCGTCGGTCTCGCTGTGGAGGGAGATGTTTTGGCCATCGCAACGGCGGTTTGAGATTTTTCCTGCTTCGGCGCCACCTTAGGCTCGCGCGCCAGCATGATGGGAACCGAAACAGGCGGAGGCTGGCTTGCAACGCGCTTCATGGAGCCTTGCGGTAGCCAGACGGTGCTGCCGGCTGGCAGGGAGGCTCTTCCATCGCGGACCGCGCCACGCCAATGCAGGTTCAGATCCGCAAGGCGGCTGGCGGACGCCCCGTAGTGCCGCGCCACATGCTCGGCTGGCATGCTGTGATGCAGAACCAGACGGTCATAGGCCCAAGGCGCTTCATAGTTCACGCCTTCGGGGAAGTAACGTTTGGCGTTACTGGCCACTTCGCGGGCGGCGATGAACTCGGCATAGTAGTTCCGCGAGGCAAAGCCGAATGCTTTGCCGTCATAGTGTTCGACAATGCGACCGATATCGTTGCCGTGTTGCGACCTGGCCTTCGCCATGCCGCCCTGGCCGTGATTGTAGGAGGTGATGGCGAGCGGCCAGCTACCCAGTCTGCGATGCGCCTGCGACAGATAACGCGCGGCGCCGTCAGCGGACAGGATGGGGTCGTAGCGCTCGTCGACGTGATCGTTGACCGTCATGAAGCTGCGCCCGGTGGCGGGCATGAACTGCCACACGCCGCAAGCGCCCGCGCTGGATTTGGCATTGGTTTGATAGGAGGATTCCACATGCGGGATATAGGCCAGATCCTCGGGCAGGCCGTGGCTTTTCATGATCTCGCGAAAGGCGGGTTCGTAACGGCCGCTGATCTCGACGCTCCGCCGAAAACGCTCGCGCAGACCGCGCTGGGCGCGCAGCCGATCCGAGGCTCCGTAGAGCGCGGCAACACCGCCGTCCTTCTCGAATTTGGCGAGCAATTCCTTGTCGCCAGGAGTCAGGGTTTGGCCCGTGCGGATCCGTTCCTCAAGCATCTTGAGCCGGCTGGCGTGATAGCCTGTGCGCGAATCCAGCCAGGCTTTTTGGGAGGCGCTGTAACCCGCCTGGATCGGTCCGGGGATCCTGCTGACTTCGTAGATCACGCCCAGGTGTTCGTCATCGTGGATCGCGACCTCGCCCCGGCTCCAGATGCCGTAGACGTGGCGCCAGAAGTCCACGTTGTCCTGGATTTCCGGCGGGACCGGGAAGGTTGACGAGCCGCCCGGATCGCGCTGAATCTGAACGGTGTCTTGCCCACCACTGTCGCGTTCGCCACCAGAGCCAGCGCAGCCGTTCAGAATGATCAGGACCAGAAGCGAGAGAGGGAATACCCAGGCATAACGGGCATGAATGGATTCAGGACGCATGTTCGCGGCTCCTCTTGAGGTATCAAGACCCGTTATCGGGCCCCTCATAAACAGCATGAAGTATCGTTCACAATGCCACGTTTGGCAATGTGAATTCAAAATCAGCCGCGTCAAATCATGCGCCCAGTGGGAAGATCCCGACGGACTCCAGCAAGCGGATTAGGCGGATCATCGGCAGTCCGATCAGCGCGTTGGGATCCTCGCCTTCCAGTCGCTCGAACAAGGCGATCCCAAGCCCCTCCGATTTGAAACTGCCCGCGCAGTCGTAGGGCTGTTCACGGTCCAGATAGCCCTCGATCCGCTGCCGCCCGAGAGGGCGGAAATGCACTCGGAAGGGTTCGACCAGTGTTTGCGCCTGACCGCTGCGGGCATCCAGCAGACAGAGACCGGTTTGAAAGAGAACGGTCCGTCCCGAGGCGCGCTCCAGTTGCGCGATCGCCGCGTCGCGGCCGAGCGGTTTGCCCAGGACCGCGTCGTCGAGACAGGCGACCTGATCCGAGCCGATGATGAACGCATCCGGATGCGCCGAGGCGACCGCGCGCGCCTTGGCCTCGGCCAAGCGCAGAACCAGCACCTGAGGCGGTTCGTCCGGTCGGCGCCGCTCATCCACATCCGGTGAGGCCGTGCGAAAGGTCAGGCCCAGCCGTGTGAGCAGCGCGCGGCGATAAGGGGAGGTCGAGGCTAGCACCAGCGGCGGTTGAGTGGTGTGCATTCAGTCACCTTCCCGCGCGAGCGTGACCAGGAGTTCCGCGTCGGGATCTTCGTCGAGTCGGACAGTCACGACCATGGGCGCGCAACAGACCTGACAATCTTCCACATAGCTTTGGTTGCCAGGGCTGATGTCGACGTCGATGTCGATTGGCGCGGCGCACCAGGGACAGTCGAGTCGAAGGGTTTCGATTGGATTCATGATCGCATCCGGACCTGTTCTTTTCCGCCGCGCCAAATTGGGCTGCATCAATCCGCTGGCTTTTCGTGATGCCCGCCGAACTGATAGCGCATCGCGGACAGGATCTGATTGGCGAAATCGCCTTCGCCGCGGGAACTGAAACGCTCGTAGAGCGCGGTGGTGAGCAAGGGGGCGGGGGTTCCGGTTTCGATCGCCGCGAGACAGGTCCAGCGACCCTCGCCGGAGTCCGAGACGCGCCCGCTGAATCCTTTCAGTTCGGGATCCTCCGCCAGGGCGTTAGCGGTCAGGTCGAGCAGCCAGGAGGCGACCACGCTGCCGCGGCGCCAGACCTCGGTGACCTCGGCGA
The DNA here is from genome assembly GCF_000227745.2 of Thiocystis violascens DSM 198. Taxonomy (NCBI): domain Bacteria; kingdom Pseudomonadati; phylum Pseudomonadota; class Gammaproteobacteria; order Chromatiales; family Chromatiaceae; genus Thiocystis; species Thiocystis violascens. The sequence continues at coordinate 5,005,987 of NC_018012.1, forward strand.
GATCGAGGTCGTATTGGTAGTGTTCCGGATGGCTGAGCGGAGCGGTTTCGGCGTCGGTCGCGCGATCCTGTCGACCGGCCCCGGCATGCTTGAGGAGATTGAGACCTTCCGCATAGGCGCCCATGAGGGCGTATTCGATGCCATTGTGGACCATCTTGACGAAGTGTCCGGCCCCATTGGGTCCGCAGTGGAGATAGCCCATCTCCGAGCGGCTGACCGGTCCGGAGCGGCCCGCGGTGCGCTCGATGCTGTCGGCGCCGGGTGCCAGGGAGGCGAAGATGGGATCGAGCCGCTCGACGACCTGAGTTTCGCCGCCGATCATCAGGCAGTAGCCGCGCTCCAGCCCCCAGACGCCGCCGCTGGTGCCGCAGTCGACGTAGTGGATGCCCTCCAGCGCGAGGCGCTCGGCGCGGACCAGATCCTCGCGATAATGGGAGTTGCCGCCATCGATCAGGGTGTCGCCGGGCGACAGATGAGGTAGCAGTCCCTCGATGACGGAATCCACGGCACCGGCGGGAATCATGATCCAGAGATGGCGTGGCGTTTCCAGCTTGGCGCAGAAATCCGCCAGGTCCGACGCGCCGATGGCGCCTTCCGCGACCAATCCCGCCATGGAGTCGGGATTGCGGGCGTAGACGATGCACTGGTGACCGGCACGTAACAACCGCAACACCATGTTCGATCCCATCCGGCCAAGGCCGATCATTCCGATTTGCATAACCCTGTCGCTCCTGAAATGTGGATGAACCTGAAGCAAGCATGAATTCCGCCTGCCTGCCATCGGAGACGGTTTAAGCACGATCCCGTGCTTCGAGCACGATAACGGAACGCGATCCGAGTGTGATGCGGCCAGTCGGCAGCGGGCGCTGATCGTCCGGCGCGACGACGCTCGGTTCGCATGCGGTATCGACGGCTAGGCACCAGCGCAAACCCTTGATGGATGGCAGCGCGAATTCCAGCGCCGCCAGTCCCATGTTCATCATGATGTGCAACGGTGGTTCGTCCGCGTCGATCCCCGCCAGGGTGAAGGCCAGCGCGCGGTTGTCGGGGTCGTCCCAGTTCGGCGTTTCGAGTCCGACACCATGCCAGGTAATGTCAGGCAGGGTCTGCCTGTTGGCCGGTTTGCCGGTCAGGAAACGGTTGCGGGTCAGGGTCGGATGACGTCGGCGCAGGGCGATCATGGCGCGCACGAAATCCAGCATGTCGCGGTTGGTCTCCACCAGTTCCCAATCCGACCAGGACAGTTCGTTGTTCTGGCAGTAGCTGTTGTTGTTGCCCAGCTTGCTGCGCATCACTTCGTCGCCGGAGAGCAGCATGGGGACGCCCTGACTCAGCATCAGGAGACTGACGAAATTGCGTGCCTGGCGCTGGCGCAGGGTCAGGATCGCGGGATCGTCGGTCGGTCCCTCTTGGCCGCAGTTCCAACTGATATTGTGGTCACTGCCGTCGCGATTGTCCTCGCCGTTGGCGGCATTGTGTTTTTCGTCATAACTCACCAGATCGTGAAGGGTGAAGCCATCGTGACAGGTGACGAAGTTGATGGAATTCAGGGGGAGTCGTCCACGACTGCCGTACATGTCGCTGGAGCCGGTCAGTCGGGTGGCGACCTCGGGAACCAGTCCGGGGTCGCCCCGGACGAAGCCGCGGATCACATCCCGATAGCGGCCGTTCCACTCGGCCCAGCGATAGCCGGGGAAGTCGCCGACCTGGTACAGACCGGCGGCATCCCAGGCCTCGGCGATGATGTGCGCCCGGCTCAGGCTGGGCGAGAGTTCGGTGGCCCAGAGCACCGGTGCATGATACTGCGGGTTGCCGTCCTCGCCGCGGGCCAGCGCGCTGGCGAGATCGAAGCGGAACCCATCCACATGCATCCGTCGCACCCAGTAAAGCAGCGCGTCGACCAGAAAGCGCGTGACCATTGGGTGATTGCAGTTCACCGTGTTGCCGCAACCCGTATAGTCCCGATAGCGCCGCCGGTCCTCGAAGTCCAGATGGTAGAACATCTCGTTACCGAGCGCCTTGAAGCTGATGGTCGGCCCGTCTTCGCCGCCCTCGGCGGTGTGATTGAAGACCACATCCAGGATCACGCCGATCCCGGCCCGGTGAAATGCCTTGACCATGTCCCTGAATTCGTCGCGGGCGCGGCTGGGCGTAACGGTAAAGGAGGGGTGCGGCGCGAAGAAACTGTGGGTGCTGTAACCCCAGTAATTCTCAAGTCCGAGACGGGCGGTCGCGGGCGGCACGTCCTGATGATCGAAGGCCATGACCGGCATCAGTTCCACATGCGTGATGCCGAGATCCCGCAGGTAAGGAATCTTCTCGATCACTCCCGCGAAGGTTCCCGGATGCGTCACGCCGGACGAAGGATGGCTGGTGAAACCGCCGACATGCATCTCGTAGACAATGGCATCGTTGAGCGGAATATAGAGTGTCTGGTCGCCCTCCCAATCGTAATCGTCCCGCACCACCTGCGCGCGCATCGCGGTGGCCAGGTTGTTCCCTGGACGACAGGCCGCTTCCCGATTCCAGAGCCGATTGCTGACGGTCGTCGCCCAGGGATCGAGCAGGGCCTTTTCCCCATCGATGCGACAGCCGGTCTCGCGGGTCTCGCAGCGCCCGTCCGCGCGCCAGTTGTAATAGATGCCGTCGGGCAGATCCTCGACAAGAATGTGCCAGAAAAAGAAGGTGCGGTTGATCTCGGGATCGAGACGAATGATCGTCGCTGGCGCGATGCTGTCGTCGCGCTCGAACAGCAGGAGTTCCATGGTCTCGGTGTAGCGCGAGAAGACACAGAAATTGACGCCGCCCTCAACGACGGTGGCGCCGGCATTGTCCCAGGTTCCGGTCCGGACGCGGTATCCTTCGAGCCTCATCGTGTCTGCTCCAGCATGTTGTCATCGACGTGTTATTTGAGCATGCCCGGAACCAGCAGATAACCGATCACCGTTCCAACAAGGATGCCCAGGATCGCCCCAAGCAGGATTCCATACCACTTCACGGCTTCACCTTCATCTTGCTCTTGATCGGATGGCGGTATTGTGGGGCTCCGGGGTTCGGATAGACAAGCCTCGGGATGCGATTGGCGCAAGGGACGGGATCGGCAATGGATGGCGTGTGCATGGTCCGTTCATCTTTCTCGCGTGCCGCACGGCTGATACAGTGCGGGATCAAATGCCGTGACCACGGCGTCCGCAACCTGCAATCAAGGGTAATCCGTTCGATGAGCGCTCCATTGTCCGCCTCTGAGTTATCTGGCGTGTTCAGCCAGCCGGCTCCTGATCGCTATACTTTTTTTCTGACCGAGGCGACCTTGCAAGACAAGGTCTGGACACTCAAGGGCGCTGGCGGTTTCGTGACTTTCAGCGATGAAGAGGGCAGGGACTGTTTTCCCTTCTGGCCCGCGCCCGAGTTTGCCGAGGCCCTGGCCAATGACGACTGGTCGGATTGCGAGGCGGAGCCGCTGGCGCTCGCGGTCTTCATGGAACGCTGGCTCACCGGCATGACCCGGGATGGCCGTCTGGTTGCCGTGTTCCCGGCGCCGGACGGCTCCTGCATCGTCATGGATCCTCAGACCCTGCTCCAGGATCTGGAGGAAGAGCGGAATCAGCCCGATTAAACGCCTAGCAGATCGTCGACGATGGTCATGGCCCTTTCGATGACGTCAAGCGGGGTATGGAAGTGCGGCGAAAAACGGAGTCCGCCGCCCCGTTGGGCACAGAGTACCCGGCGCTGCATGAGATCGCGATACAGCCGATCGGCGGGCACGCCCGGCACGCAGAAGGTGACAATGCCGGCACGGCGGTCGGGCTCGCGCGGGGTGAGCAGCTCGAAACCGCGTTGATCAATCAGCGCGATCAGATATTCCGTGCGCGCCTGCAGCAGACTCCAGACCCGCTCCAGACCGACCTCTTCCAACAACGACAGACTGGCCTCCAGGGCATGGATGCCCAGTAGGTTCGGGCTGCCGCACTCAAAGCGCCGGGCATCGGCGGCGGGCGTCCAGTCAAGACGCTCGAAGTCGCCGGGATGCTCGACCATGCGCCAGCCAAACTGACGCAGCGTCAGGGACGCGCGCCGTTCTGGTCGGACATAGAGCAGCGCGACGCCCTCGGGTCCCAGCATCCATTTATGGCCGTCGGCCACCACGAAATCCGCCTGACTGGACGTGAGATCGAAGGGCAGGGCGCCGAGTCCCTGGATCGCGTCGACGCAGAACAGAATGTCCCTGGCGCGACAGAAGGTGCCGATCCGCTCTAGGTCGAGCCGCAGCCCACGACCATATTGCACCCAACTCACGGCGATCATCCGCGTGCGCCGGTCGCAGAGCGCCATGAGATCGGCCTCGGGATCGCTGGATCGCTCCAGATCCAGGGCGCGCCAAGTCACGCCCCGGTCGGCCAAGGACTCCCAGACGATACGGTTGGACGGGAATTCCTGCGCGATGCCGACGAGGTTATCGCCGTCCTGCCACGGCAGCCCGTGCGCGATGACCGACAGCGCCTCCGAGGTATTCTTGGCCAGCGCGATGTCGTCGGGCGAATCCGCTGCGATCAGCCGGGCCAGACGCTCGCGCAGTCGCTGCTCGGTGTCGAGCCAGCGCGGATAGGCGAGCGACCCCTGATGGAAGTTCTCCTCGGCGAACCGCGCGACCGCCTCCGCCGCCCGTCTGGGCCAGGGGCCGACCGCGGCATGATTCAGGTGGCAGAGATCGGGGTCGAGGTGAAATTCTGATCTCATTCCGTTGGGTTTGCCGGTGTGCTGGCCGGCGCCGGGGTGACCGATGCCGGCGTTGGAGCGGCTTGCACGGGCGCGCTGGGGGCTGGGGCGGGAGCCGCGCGCTCGGGCGTGGGCGCCGGTGACGCCGGGCCGGACGGCGCGACAGGCGGTGGAGTCGTTGGCGCCGCCTGCACGGGATTCGCCGGTGCCGCTGGCGAGGGACTGGTCGGTTCCGTCGGCGCGGCGGTTGGTAACGGAGCTGTTGGGCCGACCGGCGCGACGGGGGCTGACACCGCCTGCGTCGGCGCAGGGGAGATCGGGGAGACGGGCGGCGGGGCGGGAGGCGCAATCGGTGCCTGAGCCGACGCGGGCAAGCCGGTCGTCGCCGGGATTGGCGAGACATCGGAAACCGCCGGGACTGGCTGACCGGATGCCGGGGAGACGGGATCGACACGCAAGTGGGTTTCGCTTGCCGTCGGCGGCGCGGCAGGCTGGACGGTCGCCTCTTTCGCCACGGCCTGTGACTCGATGGCTTCGCCAGCGGGCGTCGTGGCGAGGGGCGCGGTTGTCGCGGAGGCCGCAGGTGCTGGTGTTGGTGCTGGCTGGGCGTTAGCGGCGACCGGCTGTGCCCTGGTCGCCTCGGTGGCCTTCTTCGCGGCGATCCGACGCTGTTCAGCCGCTTGTTTCGCGGCGATCGCGCGCTGCTTTTCAAGATAATTGCCGTAATCCGGGCCGCGTCCGACGATCGCGACCTGGGTGCCCGGGGTCACATGATTGAACAGCACCGGTGCCAGCTTACGTGGCATGCGGATGCAGCCATGGGAAGCCGGCTGTCCAGGGCGCGGGATCGGCCCCGCGTGCAGACCGACGCCGTCATGGGTCAGACGCATGAAGAAGGGCATGCTGGAACCCTCGAAACGGCCGCCGGCGGGGATCGAATCACGCCCGACCTTGACGCTCGATTTCATCACCTGGCCGCCTTTCCCGACGACCTTGCCATAGAGATTGGAACGCTTGTTCTCGACCTTCTCGATGACCGAAAACTGCCCGGTCGGGGTTGGGTATTTGGCAACGCCCGTGGCGACCGTACTCCAGCCAATCTCATCGTCGCCCGCGTAGAAGCGGGCCTTTTGCTTGTCGGTGTCGACCACGATCCGCGTCACCCGGCGGCCATCGCCATTCCACTCGTAAAGAGGGCTGGGTTTCAGCTTGACTTTCTCAATGGGTTCCTGCTCGGCGACCGGCGGCGGGGACGGTTGTTCGGCCACGGCGGGCTCGGCGGGCTTGCGCTCGGGCTTGGCGACGAAGCGGGCCAGACCGTCACAGGCCGTTAGAGTCAAGAGGAGCATGGAGCCAAGTGCGACCTTGAACAAGCTCGGGGTAAAGGGATGTCTTGGTGTCTGGTTATTCGTCATCGCTGTGATTCCCCGGTTTCGCGGGCACCCAAATGGCATTGTGATTTCTCAATGGTGTCTAGGATAGCGCGCGAATGGCGCGATGGCACTATCATGCACCGCGTTCGACATTCGGTTAGACCCTCGCGGGGAGGAATCGTTGAAGTTCATTCATGCGGCGGACGTTCATCTCGACAGCCCGTTACGGGGACTCGAACGCTATGAAGGCGCTCCCGTGGAAGACTTGCGCGGGGCGACCCGGCGGGCCTTCGAGAATCTGGCGGACCTGGCGCTGAGCGAGGCGGTCGATTTCGTGTTGCTCGCGGGCGATCTCTACGATGGCGATTGGAAGGACTACAACACCGGCCTCTTTTTCTCGCGCCAGATGGCCCGACTGCGCGAGGCGGGGATCCAGGTGCTGGCGATCGCCGGCAATCATGACGCGGCGAGTCAGATCACCCGCGTGCTCCGTCCCCCGGAAAACGTCAGGGTCTTCTCCACCCGCACGCCCGAGACGCACCGCTTGGAGTCGCTTGGCGTGGCGGTTCATGGTCAGGGGTTTGCGACCCGCGCGGTCACTGAGGATCTGACCCTGGCCTATCCGCTGGCGGACCCGAATCTGTTCAATATCGGTTTGCTGCATACGTCGCTGGACGGGCGCCCCGGACATGAGCCCTACGCGCCCAGCAGCCTGGACAGGCTGCGCTCGCGGGGGTATCACTATTGGGCGCTGGGTCATGTGCACCAGCGGGAAGTGGTCGCGCGGGAGCCCTGGGTGGTCTTTCCGGGGAATCTCCAGGGGCGTCACGCCCGCGAGTCCGGGGCGAAGGGTTGCACCCTGGTACAGGTCGAGGATGGGCGGGTCAGCGGCATCGAGCACCTGGCGTTGGATGTGGTGCGTTGGGCGGTGTGTCCGGTGGATCTGACCGAGGCGGTCACCCTGGATGAAGTCTACGACCGGGTCGAACCGGTCCTGCGCGCCGCCGCCAGAGCCGCCGATGGCCGCCTGCTGGCGGTGCGCATCCGGCTCACCGGTCTCTGTGCCATCCATGACCGTCTCCATGCGGGTTTCGACCAGATCGTGAACGACTGTCGCGCGCTCGCGGGCGGCATCGGCATTGGCGAACCCTGGGTGGAAAAGGTGTTGATCGAGACCCGAGGGACGCGCGCCGAGACCACCCCCGACCGTCACGACGCCGTTGGCGAACTCTTGCGATCCATCCGCGAGCTGCGGCTCGACGCGCCCCGTCTTGCCGCGCTGACCGAAGAGGTCGCCGAGTTAGGCGCGAAGCTGCCATTCGATCTGCGCACCGGCGACGATGCCTTCGACCCCACCCAGGCGGACTATCTCCAGGGGTGTCTGGAGGATGTCAAATCGCTGCTGCTCGATCGCCTGCTGGGCCAGGAAGCCGAGCGGGAGAACGGAACCCCATGAAAATCCTGGATCTGCATTTGCGGGCCTTCGGTCCCTTTAGCGACCGCCATCTTGATCTGAGCGGCGGCCAACAGGGGCTGCACCTGATTTTCGGACCCAACGAGGCCGGCAAAAGCTCCGCGCTCCGCGCCTTGCGAGCCCTGCTGTTCGGCATCCCGGAACGCACCCAGGATGACTTTCTGCACGCCCGGCAGAATCTGCGCGTCGGCGGGCGTCTTCAGGGTCACGATGGCACGGAGTTGCTCTGTTTCCGGAAAAAAGGCCGCAAGCACACCCTGCTGGACGGTGACGAGAAACCGCTTGCCGACGACTGTCTGGCGCGTCTGCTCGGCGGTGTCGACGAGCGCCTGTTCGAGCGTCTGTTCGGGATCGATCATGAGGGTCTGGTGGCAGGCGGTCAGGCATTGCTGGCCGAGCGGGGCCGGGAGGCCGAGGCGCTGTTCGGGGCCGGACTGGGGAGCGTCGACCTGCATGCGGTGCTCAAGCAGCTCGATCAGGAGGCGCGCGATCTGTTCCTGCCACGTGCCTCCACGCGTCTGATCAATCTCCAACTGAGCCAACTGACGGACATCGAACGCCGTCAGCGCGAGGTGTCGCTCTCCGCGCGCCACTGGGACGACGCGCGCAAGGCGGTCAATCAGGCCCGACAGCGTCTGGTCGAAATGGACGAGACGCTGGCTCGGACGACACGTCAGCACAGTCGCCTGGAGCGTATCCGTCGCACCCTGCCGAACCTGGCGCGACGTGCTCAACTACTTGCGCAGCTCGCTGAACTTGGCGAGACCCCGAGCTTGTCCGAGGACTTCGGCCAGCGACGGGAGACGGCCTTGTCCCAACGGGCGCTTGCGCTCGCGAGCCAGTCGGGGGCTCTAGCGCGCTTCGGAGACATTCAGGTCAAGGTCGCGGCCCTCACCGTCCGCGAGGAGCTTCTGGCCGAGGCCGACGCGATCGACGCGCTGCGCGAGCGTCTCGGCAGCCATCGCAAGGCCGCTCGGGATCGTTCCGGGCTCGTCTCCGAATGCGCCGCGCTGGAGTCTCGGTCGCGCGCACTCCTGGCCCAGGCGCGCCCCGATCTGTGCCTGACCGATGCGCCGGGGCTGCGTCCGCTGCTCAATCGTCGGCGACGGGCGGCCGAGCTTGGCGAAAGCCGCGAGATCCGTGCCGCCGCGGTCGCGCAGGCACGCACCAAGTTAGCCGAGACCCAACGCAAGCTCGCGGACGTTCGCGATGCGCTTGCGGCGTTGCCGGCCAGTCAACCGCTGGACGGTCTGCGCCACGCGATCGACGAGGCACGGCGCGCGGGCGATCTGGAGCGGGCGGCCGCCGATGCGCTGGCCCGGATACAAGGCCACGACCATGACTGCCAGCGTGAACTGTCCGCGCTCGAACTCTGGACGAAGGATCTTGACGCGCTACGTCATGCTCCCTTGCCGAGCGCGGGGACGGTCGAGCGCTTCGCCAATGAATTCCGTGATCTGGAGGATGCCATACGAACCCTGGACAGGATCCTGGCGGAAACGCGGAGCGAGCGACGGCGGATCGAGGAGGCGTTGCGCGCGTTACAGTTGGGCGGAACGATTCCATCGGAAGGCGATCTCGCGCGGGCGCGCGCCCAGCGCGATCGAGGATGGCGACTGCTCAAGCGGCAGTGGCTGGGTGGCGCGGAGATCCTCGCCGAGGATGCGCGCGACGAGGTCGCGGACACCGCGCTTCCGGCGGTCTTCGAGCGCGACCTCGCAACCGCCGACGAGGTCGCGGATCGTCTGCGTCGCGAGGCTCGGCGCGTGCATGAACAGGCCGCCGCTCACGCGCAACTGGAATCCCGCGGCCAGCGCATCGGCGAAGCCGAACAGGAGTCCGTGACGCTCCACGAACGGCGCGACGCCCTCCTCGGTGCATGGCAATCGCTCTGGCGGCCCTGCGGGCTTGACCCCCTGCCGCCGCGCGAGATGCAGCACTGGCTGGTCAAGGCAACGCGACTGCGCGAACTGGCTGGACAGGGCGACGAACTGCTGGCCGGACTCGCGCAACTTCGCGCGACCTCGGAGACCCACGCGCGGGCCTTGAGGTCCGCGCTGAGAGCGGTTGGATTCGCCCTGCCGTCTCCGCCAGAGGAGCCGGGTCCGAGTCTTCTGCTCAATCAGGCCGAGGCCCATCTGGCCTCGCTGCTGGAAACCGAGCGGCGGCGCGCGCTGCTGGAAAAGGAGATGTCGGCGCTGCGCGACGCCGAACTGCGCCTCGATCTGGACGTGACCGCGAGCGAAGAGGCGCGGGCATCCTGGTCAAGCGCTTGGGCCGCGCTCATGGATGAACTCGGTTTGCCCCAGGATGCAAGCCCGGGGGACGCATCGGATCACCTGAAGAACCTCGACGATTGCCTGGCCCACCTCCGGGACGCCGAACGACTGGCGGCGCGGATCGCGGGCATCGACGCCGACGCGATGGAATTCCAGCAGGAGGCGGGCGGGTTGTTGTCCAGGCTCGCGCCGGACCTGAAGGAGCAGCCCATCGAAGAGGCGCTACCGCAACTGCATCGGCGACTGGTCAAACAACGCGAGGATAAGAGTCGGCTGGACGAACTGATGGGGCAGTCGCAACGGACGGAGGAAGAAATCCGGCAGGCCGAGGTCACTCTCCGGGCGACCGATGCGATCCTCGCCGAACTCTGTCGCGAGGCCGGTTGCAAGAGCCCGGAACAACTGACGGCGGTCGAACAAACTGCCCAGGCGCATCACCTGCTGCAAAAACAGCTCCAGGATGTGGATGCCGCCTTGGTGAGCGCTGGCGACGGTCTCGGGATCGACGCGCTCTTGGAAGAGGCCGGCGGTGTCGACCGCGACGCCGTGCTCGCCGAGTTGAACGCCCTGGAGGCGCGGCTCGATGGCGAGTTGCGACCGCGGCAGGCGGACTTGCTCGAAGAGAAGGTCAATGCCGAGCGCAAGTTTGCTGAAATGACCGGAGACAATGCCGCCGCCGCGCTCGCCGAGGAGGCGCAGCACACGCTCTCGACCCTGCGCTATCACGCGGAACGTTACGTCCGTGTCAAACTGGCGGCACGCATCCTGCGCGATACCATCGAAAGTTTCCGCCGCGAGCATCGCGATCCGATCCTGACCCGCGCCAGCGGTTATTTTGCCCAACTCACCTGTCATGCCTTCAACGCCGTCGAGACCGATTTCGACGAATCCGATCAACCCGTCCTGGTCGGCCAGCGGGCGACTGGCGAGCGTTTGCGGGTCGAAGGCATGAGCACCGGCACTCGCGATCAGCTCTATCTAGCGCTACGTCTCGCCAATCTGGATCATCATCTGAGCGACACGGAGCCACTGCCCTTCATCGTCGACGACATCCTCATCCATTTTGACGATGCGCGAGCGTACGCCACACTCGCCGCGCTTGCCGATTTTTCCGCCAAGACCCAGGTCGTCCTGTTCACGCACCACCGGCAGGTGGTCGAACAAGCCAGAAACCTTGACACGACGGGAACGCGCGTGTTGGTGCATGCATTAAGCGAAACCGCGTCAGCTTCGTAGGCGATTT